>SSEV01000210.1 GCA_008015095.1 Lysobacteraceae bacterium
ACCGGTCGATGAGGTGCAGATGCGTGTCAAAGATCATTCCATCCCCCCGGATTTCACCTGCGCGGTGCGCTGTCGCATCTAAACGCAGCTTGACGCAGTCTTTCAACTGCATTTATACATGAAACATCGTTCCGGATATGAAATTGATAGCGGTGCGAGGTGCGGTCGCCGACGGCACGGCACAAACCAGGGAGGAAATGCCATGAAGACATTCGCGGCCAGCAGTGCGCTGGCACTTTTGGCGGGGCTTGGCCTGGCCTCGGGCGCGCTCGCCGATGGCGAGTATGCCGGGGTCACCATCGACGCCAAGCTGATCGGCGGGCAGCAGTACGAGGCGCTTTATGCCCGCATCCCGGAATGGGAGGCCAAGACCGGCGCCAAGGTGAACATCGTCAGCCAGAAGAACCACTTCGAGCTGGACAAGGAGTTCAAGGCCGACATCGCCGCCGGTGCAATCACCTGGTGCGTGGGGTCGAACCATTCCTCCTTCGCCCCGCAGTACCCGCAGCTTTACACCGACCTGACACCGCTTCTGCCCGCCGAGACGATCGCGGGCTTTGTCCCCGCGAACATCGAGGCGGCGACGCTGGACGGCAAGCTGGTGATGCTGCCGCGCGCCCAGTTCGACGTCTCGGCGCTGTATTACCAGAAGTCGCTTTACACCGACCCGGCCAAGGCCGAGGCGTTCAAGGCGAAGTATGGCTATGACCTGGCCGTGCCGGAGACCTGGGACCAGTTCCGCGACCAGGCAATGTTCTTCGCCGATCCGCCCAACTTCTACGGCACCCAGTACGCCGGCAAGGAAGAGGGCATTGCCGGTCGGTTCTACGAGATTGTCGTGGCCAATGGCGGCAAGATGTTCAACGACGACTTCTCGCCCGCCTTCAACTCGCCCGAGGGCAAGATGGCGCTGCAATGGTTCGTCGATCTCTACAAGGCGGGGGCCGTGCCGCCGGGGACCACCAACTATCTGTGGGATGACCTTGGCAACGGCTTTGCCTCGGGCACCATCGCGCTGAACCTGGACTGGCCGGGCTGGTCGGGCTTCTTCAACGATCCTGCGGCATCGAAGGTCGCCGGCAATGTGGGCGTGGCACCCGCGCCAAAGGGAGCCGCGGGCATGCGCACGGGCTGTTCAGGCTTCCACGGATTTTCCGTCACCGAAGCCTGCGCAAACAAAGAGGCCGCCGCGTCGCTGGTCGACTTCCTGACCAACGAGGACAGCCAGGCGCTGGAATCCGCTGCCGGACCGCTGCCGACGCGGACGGCCGTCTGGGACAAGGTGATCGCCGACGCCGCATCCGACCCCTACAAGGCCGAAGTGCTGGCCGCCTTCCAGGAAACCGCGAAGACCGCCTTCCCGGTGCCGAAGACTCCTTACTGGATCGAGGCGACGAACCTGATCTACCCGGAACTTCAGGCGGCCATCCTGGGCGACAAGACGGTGGACGAGGCATTGCAGACCGCCTCTGACGCCGTGGACAGCCTGATGCGCGAGAACGGGGTCTATTGATCCTGTCCTGAACCTGAATGGAAGCGGCGCCCTTCGCTGGCGCCGCTTCCAGCTTGCCTCGCGGAAGGACCCCGATGTACCAGATGCGCCTACCCCCGTGGCTGGTCCTGTTGTTGCCGGCATTCGTGATCCTGCTTGCAGTGGTCGCGATTCCGCTGGTTCTCAGCCTCTATTCCAGTTTCACCGCCTTCCAGCTGACCCGGCCCGAGACGATCACCCGCTGGATCGGGACTTTCAACTACGGGAAGGCGATGGGCGATGCTAACTTCTGGGCAGCGTTCGGGCGCACGGTTCTTCTCCTGACGCTGGCCCTCAACCTTGAGATGCTACTGGGACTTGGCCTGGCGGTGATGGTCGCCAAGGTCACGCGCGGGCAGCGCCTGCTGCGCACGATGATGATGTTCCCGATGATGTTCTCGCCCATCCTGGTGGGCTTCCAGTTCAAGTTCATCTTCAATGATAACGTGGGCCTTCTGAACAACGCCCTGCAATCGCTGGGACTGACCGACGTGGCGATCCCCTGGCTGGTGGACGGCAACCTCGCCTTCCTGGCCATCGTGGCTGCCGAGGTCTGGACCTCGACCTCGGTCTTCGCAATCCTGATCCTTGCCGGCATTTTCGCGATCCCCCAGGATCCGGTCGAGGCAGCGCGGGTGGATGGCTGTACGCCCTGGCAGACCTTCCGCTATGTGACGCTGCCGTTCCTGATGCCCTTCATCTATATCGCGATGGCGATCCGGTCGCTGGACGTGGCTCGGGCCTATGACATCGTGCAGGTGATGACCGCGGGCGGCCCCGCCCGCAGGACCGAACTTTTGTGGACGCTGATCGGGCGCACCGGCTATGTCGACGCGCGGATGGGATACGCCAATGCGATGGGGTACATCGCCATCCTGCTGTCGATCGTCTTCACCGTCTACTTCTTCCGCAAGCTGACCACGGCGCGGACCAGTCTTGGCATGGGGGACTGACACCATGGACCAAGGCCGCACGCACCGAATCCGCCGCCGACTGCTGAAGGGGGGCCATTTCCTTGGCCTATTCCTCGCGATGAGCATCATCTGTCTGCCCGGCCTCTGGGTCGTGCTGAACAGCTTCCGGCCCACGGTCGAGATCATGGCCAAGCCGCCGGTCTGGATTCCGACCGAGCTGAACCTCGACCACTACCGCGCGATGTTCGGCGGCGTCGGCGAGGGCGGTGTGCCGGTGCTGACCTACTTCTGGAACTCGATGATCATCTCGCTGACTTCCACCGCCATAGCGCTTTTGGTCGGCATGGCGGGCGGCTACGCCTTTGCGCGGCATCGCATTCCCGGCAAGGCGGCAATCTTCGTCGGCCTGATGGTCACGCGGGCGGTGCCGGGGGTGGCGCTGTCGCTGCCGCTCTTCATCCTGTTCGGGCGGATTGGCATCATCGACACGCATTTCGGCATGATCCTCGTCTATGTCGCGCTGAACGTGCCTTTCACAATCTGGCTGATCGACGGTTTCTTTCGGCAGGTCCCGAAGGAACTGGCCGAGGCGGCCGAGATCGACGGCTGCACCCGCTGGCAGGCCTTCTGGAAAGTGGAATTCCCGGTGGCGCGGGCGGGCATCGCCAGCGCGGGGATCTTCGCCTTCCTGACCTCGTGGAACGAATATGCGCTGGCCAGTCAGCTGACCCGGTCGCTCAACTCGAAGACCATGCCCGTCGGGCTCATGGACTTCACCTCGCAGTTCACCCTCAACTGGGGCGGCATGTGTGCGCTGGCGGTGCTGATGATCATCCCCGCGCTGGTGCTGACCTTCCTTGTGCAGAAACACCTCATCGCCGGCCTGACCTTCGGCGGCGTGAAAGGATAAGTCATGGCTGAAGTTGTCCTGCGGGACGTTGTGAAAACCTACGGCGCCCTGCCGGTGGTACATGCGATCAACCTCGACATCGCGCATGGCGAGTTCGTGGTGCTGGTCGGCCCGTCGGGCTGCGGCAAGTCGACCACGCTGCGGATGATCGCGGGGCTGGAGGATATCTCGGGCGGCGAGGTGCGGATCGGGGACCGGATGGTGAACGATCTGCCCCCGCGTGACCGCAACATCAGCATGGTGTTCCAGAACTACGCGCTTTACCCGCACATGACGGTGCGGGAAAACCTTGGCTTCTCGCTGCACATCGCCAAGCGGTCGAAGCCGGAGATCGCAAAGGCCGTGGCCGAGGCGGCGGACATCCTGTCACTGACCCCGCTGCTGGATCGCAAGCCGGGGCAGTTGTCGGGCGGCCAGCGCCAAAGGGTTGCGATGGGCCGCGCGATCGTGCGCCATCCGGACGTGTTCCTGTTCGACGAGCCGCTGTCGAATCTCGACGCCAAGCTGCGCACCCAGATGCGAGTCGAGATCAAACGCCTGCACCAGAAGGTCGGCACCACGATCATCTATGTGACGCACGACCAGGTCGAGGCGATGACGCTGGCCGACCGCATCGTCATCATGCGCGACGGGCATATCGTGCAGATCGGCACTCCGCTGGAGGTGTTCGAGCGCCCGGTGAATTCCTTCGTCGCGACCTTCATCGGCTCGCCCCCGATGAACCTGATGCCTGCCACCGTGACAGGCGGCGCGCTGCGACTGGCCGATGGAACCGCCCTGCCGCTGCCGCCCGGTCTCTCGGCGCGCGAGGGGCAGGCGGTGCAGTTCGGCGTGCGGGCCGACAACATCATGCCCGAAGGCCATTCCCTGCCGCCGACCGCGCATATGGCGCATGTGGACATGCCGGTGACCCTGACCGAGCCCCTGGGGACCGAGACGCTGCTGTTCGGCACGCTGGCGGGGACCGAGGTGCAGGCCAAGATGCTGAACCCGCGCCCGGTGCGGACGGGGGAAGTCCTGCGCTTCGGGATCGCGCTGGACAAATGCCACCTGTTCGACGCCGAGACCGGCGCAAGCCTGAGGGTATGACATGGCGGTCATCGAACGGGCCGAGGCCTTCCTTGTCGATCTGGTGCCCAAGGTCAAACGCACCGACGCGATCCAGAGCTTCAAGAGCCAGGAGACGATCTTCGTCACCCTGACCGACGCCGAGGGCGCGACCGGCAGGGGCTATTCCTACACCATCGGCGACGGCGGGCCTTCGGTCCTGGCGCTCTTGCGTCACACGCTTCTGCCCGCGTTGATGGGACGCGAGGGCGCGATGATCGAAGCGATCTGGCGCGATCTTCTGTTCACGAGCCATGCCACGGCGGTCGGGCCGATCATGTCGCTGGCACTTGCCGCCATCGACACCGCTTTGTGGGATCTGCGCGGCAAGCGGACCGGACTGCCGCTGCACGTACTGGCGGGCGGGGCGAAGCCGCGGGTGCCGATGTATTCGACCGAAGGTGGCTGGTTGCATCTGGAACCGGCGGCCCTTGTCGAGGATGCGCTGGCCATGCGCGCCCAGGGCTTCCTGGGGTCGAAGATCAAGATCGGCAAGCCGACGGTCGCAGGCGATGCCGCGCGGCTGACGGCGGTGCGGACCGCCCTTGGCCCGGATTACGAGATCATGACCGACGCCAACCAGTCGATGACCGGGCCGGAAGCCGCGCGCCGCCTGCCGCTGCTGGAATCGCTGAACATCGGCTGGTTCGAGGAACCCCTTCCCGCCGATGACATCGCCGGCCATGCCCGCCTGGCCCGCCAGTCGCGGGTGCCCATCGCGGTGGGGGAAAGCCTTTACTCTCCCGGCCAGTTCGCCGATTACATCGCGGCCGGGGCTTGCGGGATCGTGCAGGCCGATGTGGCACGGGTGGGCGGCATCACGCCCTGGCTCAAGGTCGCGCATATGGCCGAGGCGCATAACCTGGCGATCTGCCCGCATTTCCTGATGGAGCTTCACGTCAGCCTGGTGTGCGCCGTGCCGAACGCGCCCTGGCTGGAATATATCCCGCAACTGGACGAGATCGCCGCCCCCATGGCGCGCGAGGGTGGCTATGCGCTGGCCCCCGAGGCTCCGGGTATCGGGATCGACTGGGACGAAGCCGCATTGCAGGCCCGCATATCCGAAGGCAGCCAGTTTGAAGTGAGGCCCGCATGAAACGCTATGGTTCCGTCATCGGCCTGTCGGAAGAGGGCAAGGCCGAATACCGCAAGCTGCACGCGGCCGTCTGGCCCGGCGTGCTCGCCAAGATCGCGGAGTGCAACATCCGCAACTACTCGATCTTTCTGAAAGAACCGGAGAACGTTATGTTCTCCTACTTCGAATACCACGGCACCGACTTTGCCGCCGATATGATGAAGATGGCCGCAGACCCCGAGACGCAGCGCTGGTGGGCGGTCAACATGCCATTGCAGCGCCCGCTGGACAGCCGGAAGGACGGCGAGTGGTGGGCCGAGATGACGGAAGTCTTCCATGTTGACTGAGCTGCGGCAAACCATTCTCCTGCCGAAGACCTCGCTGCCCCTGGTGATTTTCGGGGCCGGGTCCATCGTCACCGACGCACACCTGCCGGCCTATGCCCGGCTGGGGTTCAAGATCGCCGGGATCTACGATCCCGATCTGGCGAAGGCGGAGGCGGTGGCCGCAAAGGCAGGCACCCGCGCGTTTGCCAGCGTCGCGGGGGCCACCGCGCCTGGACTGGGCGCGGTCTACGATCTTGCCACCCCGCCCGCCGCGCATCCGGCCCTTCTGGAGGCGCTGCCGGACGGTGCCGTCTGCATCATGCAGAAGCCGATGGGCTCGGACCTGGCCGAGGCTGACCGCATCATCCGCATCTGCCGGGCGAAGGGGCTGAAGGCGGCGGTCAACTTCCAGCTTCGGTTCGCGCCGGCCCTTCTGGCGTTGAAGGATGCCATCGACCGGGGCCTTCTGGGGCAGGTCGTCGATATCGACGGGCTCTTGGCCGTGGACACGCCGTGGCATCTGTGGGCCTTCCTGGCCAATCTGCCGAGGGTGGAGATCCTGCTGCACTCCATCCACTACCTCGACGCGATCCGCGACCTTCTCGGCAATCCGCTCGGTGTGCATGCCCGGACCCTTGGCCATCCCTCCTCGACCGTGTCGAACACCCGCTCGGCGATGATCCTCGACTACGGACCAGAGGTGCGCTGCGCCCTGTCGATCAATCACAACCACAGCTTCGGTCGGCAATTCCAGGCCTGCGAGTTCCGCATCTGCGGCACCCGGGGGGCGGCCTATGTGAAGCTGGGGGTGAACCTCGACTATCCGAAGGGAGAACCCGACGAGCTGTGGCTGAACACCGGCGCAGGGTGGGAGCAGGTGTCGCTGGCGGGCAACTGGTTCATCGAGGCCTTCCTCGGCCGCTTCACCCAAGTGATGCGTTTCGCGGTGGGCGAGGACGACAACCTGCAAGGCAGCGCCGAGGACGCCTGGCATACGATGGCGCTGGTCGAAGCGGCCTATGACAGCGCGGCCCTGCCCGCACATCCGATCAAGGGGGCACCCGATGCTTGAACAGGTGAAATACTACGAGGACTTCGTCGTGGGCGAAGGCCGTGAAACCACGGGCCGCACCATCACCGAGACGGATTTCGTCGTCCATGCCGGCCATTCCGGCGACTTCTTCCCGCATCATCTGGATGTCGAGTTCTGCAAGACGTTGCCATTCGGCCAGCGCATCGCGCATGGAACCATGGTCTTCACCATTGGCGTCGGTTTGACTGCGACCATCATCAATCCGGTCGCCTTCTCTTACGGCTATGACAGGTTGCGCTTTGTGAAGCCGGTTTTCATCGGCGACACGATCCGGTCGCGGGTCGAGATCATCGCGGTCGAGCCGATGGAGAAGCGCCCCGGCTTCGGCCGCGTGACCGAACGGCTGACCGTCGCCAACCAGCAGGGCGATACGGTGCTCGTCGCCGATCATATCTACATGGTGGAGCGTCGCCCATGACCGGACCTTTCCTGCTCTTGCACCCGGACGACAACGTCCTGGTCGCCCGCGCCACTGCACCGGAAGGCACCGAGGTCGCGCTTGAAACCGGCGCTGTCCGGCTGTCGCAGTCGATCCCGATGGCCCACAAGATCGCTCGCCAGCCCATCGCGGCGGGCGACACCGTCCGCAAGTATGGCATGCCCATCGGCATCGCCACCGCCGATATCGCTGCCGGGTCGCATGTCCACGTCCACAACCTCCGCTCCGGCTATACGCCAAGCGTGGTTCTTCAGGATGCCGACGGGAGGACAGGCTGATGCAGGGCTGGCTACGCGCCGACGGGCGCAAGGGTATCCGCAACACGGTGGTCGTGGCCTATCTGGTGGAATGCGCGCATTTCGTCGCGTCGGAGATCGTGGCGGGCTTCCGCGGCCGGGATGTGCAGTTGATCGGGTTCCCGGGGTGTTTCCCAAACGAATACGCCGCCCGGATGATGGAACGGCTCTGCACGCACCCGAACGTGGGTGCGGTTCTCTTCGTCTCGCTTGGCTGTGAGAGCTTTGACAAGGTGCGGGCAAGCAATGCGGTCGAAGCCTCGGGCCGCCCGGTCAAGACGCTGGTGATCCAGAAGGCGGGGGGAACCCGGGCCACGGTCAAGGCGGGGCAGGACTGGGTGGAAGGCGCGCTGGCCGAGATCGCCACCGCCGTGCGGGTGCCGATGGCTGCAAGCGATCTGGTGATCGGCACGGTTTGCGGTGGCTCGGACGGCACCAGCGGCATCTCTGGCAATCCGGCGGCGGGGCGGGCCTTCGACCTGCTTGTCAGTGAAGGCGCTGCGTGTATCTTCGAGGAAACCGGCGAGTTGATCGGCTGCGAGGAGATCATGGCCTCGCGCGCCCTCACTCCGGAGCTAGGCCAGCTTCTGCGCGACAGCGTGCAGAAGGCGGAGCGTTACTACGCGACGCTGGGCTATGGCAGTTTTGCCGCCGGCAATGCCGCGGGCGGGCTTTCGACCATCGAGGAGAAATCGCTGGGGGCCTACGTAAAATCGGGTGACAGTCCGATTTCCGGTATCATCAAGCCCGGCGACCTGCCGCCGCGCGGCGGGCTTTACCTGATGGATGTGGTCCCCGACGGCGAGGTGCGCTTCGGCTTCCCGAACATCAGCGACAATGCCGAGATCGTCGAGATGATCGCCTCGGGTGCGCATCTGACGCTGTTCGTCACCGGGCGTGGCTCGGTTGTTGGCTCGGCGATTTCGCCGGTCGTCAAGATCTGCGCCAAC
>SSEV01000110.1 GCA_008015095.1 Lysobacteraceae bacterium
ACCTACAACGTGAATCTGTCGAGCGAAGCGTTGAACGGCACCTGGAACCTGCGCGTGGCCGATCAGGCTGCGGGCGACGTGGGCTACATCAACAGCTGGAGCATCACGTTCTGATCGATGGCAGGTGCGTTCGCATCATCCCCTCTCCGCGCAAGCGGGGAGGGGTTCTGTTTTTTGCAACATGCGTTTCTTGAAACGTTTTCAATGGCAGTTGATTGAAGGATCCATGCGTAAACCCCTTGCCTGCTCCCTGATCTTGACCATGTCGGCGCTGAACGCAGCAGGCGCGCTGGCTGCCGGGGCGCAGTCGAATCCGGGTGCTTGTTCCGATGGGGACGCAGCATGTTTGGATACGATCCAGGTCACCGCGACCAAGCGTCCCGAGTCCACGTTGGAAGTGCCGGCCGCCACCACGATTGTGGGCGGCCCGCGCTTGCGCGAAACAGCGCCGCAGACGCCGATGGACGCGCTGCATGGCGAGCCGGGTACGTTCGTGCAGCAGACGACGCCTGGGCAGGGCGTGGTGATCGTGCGTGGACTCAAGGGCTCGGAGGTGTTGCATCTGGTCGATGGTTTCCGCCTCAACAATGCGATTTTTCGCAATGCGCCGAATCAGTACATCGCGCTGGTCGATGGCCAGAGCCTGGAGCGCATCGAAGTGGTGCGTGGCCCCTCAAGCACGCTTTATGGCGGCGACGCGATGGGCGGCGTGGTGCAAATGCTTACCCCCGAGTTGCGTTTCGACGGCGACCAGTGGCGATGGAACGGTCGTTTGCGCGCGATCGCGTCCAGCGCCGATGACGCATTCACCCGTCGGGCCGAACTGTCGGGCGGCCGCGAAGATATGGCCTTCTCCCTCGGTGTGACCGCGCAGGATGTCGATGATCTGCGTATCGGCGGCGGCCGCAAGCTGCCGCAATCCGGATTCAGCCAGCGCAGCGGCGATTTCAAATGGCAGGCGCGGATCGCGCCCGGGCACGAACTGATGTTCGGCCTGCAATATGCGGAACAACCCAAAACGCCGCGTCACGATGCGCTGGTGCCCGGCTTCGGGCAGACCGCGCCGGAGAACGCGATGTTCTTCTTCGAGCCGCAACAGCGCCGTTTCGCGCAATTGCGTTGGCGGATCGATACTCCGAATATGTTTTTCGACAGCGCCGAATTGCGGATCGGCCGTCAGGTCATGGTCGACGACCGCCGCACCCGCGCGTTCGCGACGGTGCTGGAAGAGCGCGAGCGCAACCGCGACACCACCACCGGCATCGCCGGCCAGTTCGGCAAGGACTTCGGCGGCGAGCACCACCTGAGCTACGGTTTCGAGTTCTATCGCGACGAGGTCGAGTCCTCGCGCGCCCGGACCAACCTGACCACTGGCGCGACGACGATCCGTCAGCCGCGTTTCCCGAACGATTCGCGCATGGACGGTTGGGCGCTGTACGCGGCGCACGACTGGCGCCGTGGACGCGCCGATCTGAACTATGGCCTGCGCTACAGCCGCTTCGACATTTCGATTCCCGCCGCCGCGCCGGCGCCGGGCCTGGATCTCTCGCCTGACGATTTCACCGGCAATCTCGGCTTCGCGTTCGAGCTGGCGGAGGATTGGCGTTTCGTCGCCAATCTCGGCCGCGGTTTCCGCGCACCGAACATTTTCGATCTGGGCGTATTCGGCCCGCGCCCGGGAAATCGCTACAGTCTGCCCAATGCCGATCTGAAGCCGGAGCACGTGCTCAGCCTCGATGCCGGCGTGAAATTCGGTACCGAAAGGATGAGCGGCGAGTTCATCGCGTTTCGTTCGCGTTATCGCGACAAGATCACCAGCGTGCTGACCGGCGATACGATCGATGGTGCGCTCGTGGTGCAGAACCGCAACGTCACCCGGCTGGACCTGTGGGGCGTCGAAGCGGGCGGACGCTATCGCCTGCCGTCGCCCGATCTGGAACTCTACGCCACCGCGACCTATACCCGCGGCGACGAAGAGATCGATGGCGGCAGTATGCCGGCCGATCGCATTCCGCCTTTGTACGGCAAGCTCGGCGCGCGTTGGCGGCCGAATGCGCGATTCGATCTCGAAGCCTACAACTTTTACGCCGCGCGCCAGCGCCGCCTGAGCGCGCGCGACGCGATCGATCCGCGCATCGACCCGGAAGGCAGCGCCGGTTGGACGACGTGGAATGCGCGCCTGGCTTGGCGTGCGTCACGGCGTTTCGATCTCGCGCTCCGCGTCGAGAATATCGGCGACAAGAACTATCGCGAACACGGTTCCGGCCTCGATGAGCCCGGCCGTAATTTCATCGTCACCGCTGACTACCATTTCTGATGCCTACGACGATCCAAATGATGACCCAGATGATCCGCATGAATCCCACTTCCAAATTTTCGGGCGCGGTTGTCCTGTCGATGTTCGCGTTCGCGCTGGGTTGTCCGCCGATCGCGGTTGCGGCGCCGCAAAGCGATATGCCGTCTGCGCAGGCGGAGGCCATGACGCCGGAACCGGTGCGCCAGGATCTGAGCTATCCGCTGCCTGCGGGCATGGCCATCGAAGTCGACAATCCCTACGGCAGCGTCTACGTCCGCTTCGGCGGTTACGAGCATCAGTTCGACATGCATACGACGTTGCAGAAACCCGTGGGCGCTGCGCGGATCGCATTCGATCCGGCCCAGAAAGAAGGCCGCTTCCTGGTCGCGCCGCGGCTGCCGGACGGCGTCGCATTGGCCGAAGGACAACGTCTGGATCTGGTGCTGTATGTTCCGCAGCACCACGCATTGAGCGTGCGTACCGACAGCGGTCCGATCGAAAGCCGCGGCGTGAAGAGCGACCTCGTCTTTCGCAGTCGCAGCGGCGACATCATGCTGCGCGGCACCGAGGGCGTGATCGATGTCGAAACCGGCGACGGCAAGATCGAGGCGATCATCACCGAGACCGCGCCACCGGGATCGCGGCAGCGGTTGGTCAGCCGCACCGGCAGCGTGCTGCTCAGCACCACCGACAAACTCGACGCTGAAGTGCGGATGTCCACGTCGCAGACTTTCGCGACCGATTTTTCGCTCACGGTCGAATACCGCGACGGCCAGGAACCCGACAAATACGCGCGCGCAGTGGTCGGCGCGCCCAAATCTGGTGCGAACAGAGCCCTGGTCGCGATCGAAAGCCTGGTCGGCGAAGTCCGCCTGCAACGACGCGCGGTGTTCGTCGACCCCGAATAAGCGCCGTCCGACGCGCGAGCGGCCGCGAGGATGCGAGCCGTGAGCGTACGAGCCGGCGCAAGCTGTAGATGTCTGATCCAATCGTTGTATATGCCATTCGTTGGAAAGAAGTCGAAACGCAAGTCTGATGTTTCCGTCGTATCCACTACACGTGTTTGAGGACTCAGCAATGAAATCAGCGAAAATCAACAGGGCGTTGAAAGTGGCGGCCATCGCGCTGCTGCTGCCCTGCGCGGCGATCGCGGCTCCGCCCACGGGCGACAAGGCCGCGAATCCAGGCCGCCCGCAGCTCGGGCAGCCGGTCACGCCACACAGCATCAACGTCGACGTCCGCAATCTGCCGACCGTGCAGGCGTGGCGTCCGGGCCAGCCGATCCGCGAAGCCCATCGTCGTCAGTACCGCCCGATCGGCAGCAAATTGCCGCATGCTCCGGCGGACAAGCCCACCGCCAGCGACCGTCTGCCCGAACTGCAGAAGATGTGGGACGACAGCGTCGCCGGCGATCGCGCGCGCTCCCGCGCCAAGGCCTATAACCGCAATCGGGTCAGCATCAACAATCCCAATACCGGCGTCAGCCCCGGCGACCCGGTGGTCGAAGTCGGCGCCAATCATGTGATCTACGCGGTCAACGGCAGCTCGACCACGTTCAAGATCTACGACAAAGCCGGCACCTTGCTTGCAGGTCCGACCTCGTTTGGCACGCTGGCACCCGCCGGCAATTCCTGCACCGCCGACCGCGGCGATCCGCTGGTCCATTACGATCGTCAGGCCGGCCGCTGGTTCATGCTGACCATGGACGATGCGGGCGTGTGTACTTTCGTGTCGAAGACCTCAGACCCGGTCACGGGCGGCTGGTGGTTCTACGGCTATTCCACGCCGACCATGCCGGACTACCCGCATTGCGGCATCTGGAACGACGCCTACGTTTGCGCTTCTAACGAAGGTAACGCCCAGGTCACGCTGTATGCGTTCGACCGCGCCAACATGCTCAACGGCGCCACCGCGCGCCCGGCGCAGCGTTTCCAGACCGTGGCCAAGCTGCCGGGTTATGGCTTCCAGATTCTCACGCCATCGACGTTCTACGGCACCACCGCCGCACCGGCGGGCCGCAAGCAGCTGATCGCCCGTCACCGCGACGACGAAGCGCATGACGGCGCCAGCGCCAACGCGACCCAGGACTTCATCGAGCTGTTCGAGTTGAACCTCGATTGGAATACGCCGGCCAACAGCAGCATCACCACGCTGCCGCGGATCGCGATCACCGAGTTCAACAGCTGGTTCCGCAACTACTCGACCTTCGCCACCGTGCCGCAGCCGAGTTCGACCTCGCTGCTCGACCCGATCCGCGAAGTGTTGTTGAACCAATTGAGCTATCGCAACTTCGGCACGCACGAATCGATCGTCGGCACCCTGGCGACCAACCAGAATGCGGCCCGCACCGGCACCGTCGTCGATTCCGGCGTGCGTTGGTTCGAGCTGCGTCGCGTCGGCACGGGCAACTGGACCCTGCATCAGGAAGGCACCTTCAGCCCGGGCGACACCAACACCCATCACTTGATGGGCAGTGCGGCGATGGATAAGTTCGGCAACATCCTGCTGGGCTACAACGTCACCAAGACCACCGCGCCGACCAAGTTCGCCACGCTCGGGTATACCGGCCGTACCGCGGCCGATGCGTTGGGCGTGATGTCGTTGGGCGAGAATGAAGTGGCCATCGGCGCCGCCGCGGAAACTTCCGGCCGCTGGGGCGACTATCACCAGACCACCGTCGATCCGGTCGACGATTGCACCTTCTGGTATGTCGGCATGTATCGTCCGGCGGGCAGTTGGCAGACCCGCATCCAGGATTTCAAATTCCCGGCCTGCGGTGGTACGCCGACGTTCTCGATCTCGGGCACCATCACCACCAGCTCAGGCGCCGGCATCAATGGCGTGACCGTCAGCAACGGTACTGTCAGCGCGACCACCAACGCCAGCGGCGCGTACACGCTGTCGGGCGTGGCCAATGGCACGTACACGCTGACCCCGTCGTTGAGCGGCTACACCTTCTCGCCGGCCACGCGCAGCGTCAATGTCAGCGGCGCCAACGTCACCGCGCAGAATTTCACCGGCACGCCGCCGGCGAACGTTCCGCCGGTCGCGAACTTCACCTTCACCACCAGCGGGCTGACCGCCAACTTCACCGACACTTCCACCGACAGCGACGGCACCATCGCATCGCGCAGTTGGAACTTCGGCGATAGCACCACCTCGACCGCGACCGACCCGAGCAAGACCTACGCTGCGGCCGGCACCTATACGGTCACGTTGACGGTCACCGACAACGGTGGCGCCACCAACAGCCGTAGCCAGAGCGTGACGGTGACGGCGGGCGGTGGCGGTACGGTGCTGACCAAGGGCGTGCCGGTCACCGGCCTGACCGCGACCACCGGCAATTCGCTGAACTACACGATGGTCGTGCCCGCAGGTTCGACCAACCTGACGTTCAATATTTCCGGTGGCACCGGCGATGCTGACATGTACGTGAAGTTCGGTTCGGCTCCGACCGACACGGTCTACGACTGCCGTCCGTACCTCGGCGGCAACAACGAGACCTGCACCTTCGCTGCGCCGTCGGCGGGCACGTACTACGTGCGCGTCAAGGCCTACAGCACCTTCTCGGGCGTGAGTCTGGTCGGCAACTACACCACCGGCGGCGGTGGCGGCACGCAGACCTACACCAAC
>SSEV01000083.1 GCA_008015095.1 Lysobacteraceae bacterium
AGAAGGGCGTGCGCCAAGTGCTCGCCGCCGGTCTGTTTCTTGTGACGGTGATGGCCTTCGGCATTGGCCGAAACGGTTTCGCGATAGGCGATGCGTGGAGGACGGGTCTTCACTTCGACGCCGTAGCGGTCTTTCAAGCGTTGCAGATTGATGCGCAGGTGCAAATCGGACAGCCCGTGGATCACGGTTTCGTTGGTTTCCACTTCGTGTTCGACATGGAAGCAGGGATCTTCCTCGGACAGCTTGTGCAGGGCGATCGAGAGTTTCTGCTCATGGCCCTTACTGGCCGCTTCCACCGCCAGACCGAACATCGGCTTGGGGAAGTCCAGCGGCGCGAGATGGATCTGGTCTTCGTCGTGGCTGTCGTGCAGCACGGCGTCGAAGTGCAGTTCGTCAACTTTGGCCACCGCAGCGATATCGCCGGGCACGGCGCGCTCGATCTCGACGTGCTCCTTGCCCTTCATCTTGAACAGATGACCGACCTTGAACGGTTTTTTACCGTCATCGACGAACAACTGGGTGTCCTTCTTCACCGTCCCCTGGTAGATGCGGAAGATGCCGAGCTTGCCGACGAAGGGATCGTTGACGATCTTGAACACGTCGGCGATGACGTGCGCGGCCGGGTCGGGCTTGGATTCGATCGGCGCCGCGTCTTCGCCTACGCCTTTGACGAACATCGGCGGGTTGGCCTCGCCCGGATGCGGGAAGAGTTTTTCGGCGATGTCCAATAATTCCTTGACGCCGACGCCGGTGCGCGCGGAGACGAAGCACACAGGCACCAGATGGCCTTCGCGCAGGCATTGCTCGAAGGCGTCGTGCAGTTCCTGCCCGCTGAGGCCGTCCTCGCCCACTTCGAGGAAGTGGTCCATCACCTGTTCGTTGATTTCGACCACCTGGTCGATGATCTTCTGATGCCAGTCGGCGACCGCGCCGAGATCGCTCTCGCCGGTGTTGTTGCCGAAGCAGTCGATCACCGATTTGCCGCCGTTGGCGGGCAGGTTCAGGGGCAGCACTTCGTTGCCGAAGACCTCGCGCAGCTCGTTCATCAGCGCGCCGAGATTGGCGCCTTCGTGATCGATCTTGTTGATCACCAACGCGCGGCACAATCGCCGGCCCTGGGCGTATTCCATCATTCTGCGGGTGCCGTAGCCGATGCCGGTGTCGGCGTCGACCACCACCGCGACGGTCTCGACCGCCGCCAGAGCGGACAGGGTCGGGCCGCGGAAATCGGGGTAACCGGGAGTGTCGATCAGATTGACGTGGATGCCTGCATGGTCGGTGCTGGCGATCGCGGCGTCGATGGAGTGGCCGCGTTCTTTTTCGATCGCATCGAAATCGGAGACTGTGCTGCCGCGCTCGATGCTGCCTGCCGTCTGGAGTGCGCCGCCGGCATGCAGCAGGGCTTCGAACAACATTGTTTTGCCGGCGCCGGGGTGGCCTGCCAGGGCCACATTGCGGATTTGTTCTGTGCTGTAGGACATGAGCGACGCTCCTTTCGCGAAGGCGGTGAAGGAAGGCCGTCATGGCAGTCCGCGTGTGGAGCCTGCCGTCCGAGCAGGCGCTCGGCGGGCGGTCATGGCGGGGCCCGTGGTACGGGCGCCCGCCAAGCATCCCGGCTTCCGCAGTGGCGGTCAAGCCGCATCGCGGCAGGCGCTCAACAGGTTTTTGACCAGGGTCAACCCCGGTCTATCAACGACTTCTGCGAACTCTCGAAAACGCCCAGTCCCTGCCCGCGCCGGCGGCGAACGCGAAGTGGATCCAGGTCATCGCGAACGGCTCCAGATAACGCGCGGCGGACAGGGCGCCCGCATCCGCGGCATCGAACCCCATGCGGGCGACGAGCGCGGATACGACCGCGCGCGCTTCGGCGTCGTCGCTAGCCAGCGGCATGAACACGCCGCCATCCAGACGGCGTGGATCAGCCATATTCTCGGCACCGGTCGTGTTGAAGCACTTGACCACGCGCGCGTTGCGCGCGCGCGCCGCGAGCTGCTCGGCGGCCGAGGTGGAGGGGCCCAGCGCAAGGCCGGCCAGTCCCGGGTTCAAAGGATTGGTCGCATCGATCAGGATGCGTTGGTTCCAGTCGGGCACGGCCGCGGCGATGTCCAGCGCGGCCGCGTAGGGAACGGCCAGGATCGCGATGTCGGCCGCGTCCAGCGCATCGGCGACGCTGCCGATATCCGCACCCAACGTCTCGGCGAGCGCGCGATGCTTCTGCGGATCGGGAACACCGAAGCGGACGCGTTCGCCCAGTCCGATCAGGTTGCGGGCGAGCGCGGCGCCAACGTTGCCGGCGCCGAGCATAGCGATGGTGTGTGTCGAGGTCATGATGCGTTTCGATCTCCATGAGTGAGGCTCCGAGCGGTTCGGAGCATGGCGTGGCGCAGGCGACACGATCGCGACCCGGCCGTACGCATGCCCGAGCCGTCGGTGAAGCGAGCGGCGCGCAGGTTTCGCAAAGTAATGCGTTTACCAGCGCAGGAAAGGCGTCGGCCGCAGGGGATGGCGCAGGAACCAGCCGAACCCGGCGCGTAACAGGAAGCGATGGAAACCGGCGTTGGGAATCGCTGCCGACAATTCGCGCAGGAACGCGCGCGGCAGCCCGCCGCTGTACGCACCGAGACTGAAATCGATCAGGTCGGCGCGGCGCAGCGTCTCCACCAGCGGCGTGGCCGGATCGCGCCAATGGCGGATGCGGTGATGCATCCGGATCATCATCGCGATCTCATCGCTCCATGCCGCAAGACCGTTGCGCGCCAACCAGGCGACGGCCTCGGCTTCCGATGGCGGCAGATAGTCCAACGTGCGCGCTGACCACAGGCCGATGTCATGGAATACCAGGGCGATGGCGAGCTTGCGGCGTTCGTCGGCGTCGCAATCGCGCAAGCGCAGGCAACAGTTGAACACGCGGTAGACGTGGCCGCGATAGCCCGCGTACTCGGCGCCGAGAGCCTGCCGCCATTCGGCGAAGATCGATTCGATCTGCGCTTCTTCGACGACAATGCCCGCTTCGCTGAGCTCTCTATTCATCGGCTCAGCGCCTCGACGACCAGACGCGCGGTTTCGGCGCCGGAGAAGTTCTGCTGGCCGGTGATCAGGTTGCCGTCGCGCACCGCGAAGCTGTGCCAGGGTTCGGCACGGACGTAGTGCGCACCGATCTCACGCATCGCATCCTCGATCCGCCAGGGCATCAGGTGCTCGCCGTGCGGCAGCAGGCCGTAGTTCCATACGGCTTGGTCGGCGGCGTCTTCCTCGGCGTTGGCGAAGCCGGTGACGGTCTTGCCTTTGGCGATGAATTCGCCATCGGCAGTCCTGACGTACTTCAACACCGCGACGCCGTGACACAGCGCGGCAGTGACTTTACCGGCGGCATGGAAGGCGGCGAATTTTGCGTGCAGTGCGGTCGCGGTCTCGAACGAGAACATCGGCGACTGGCCGCCGGCGACGACAATGGCGTCGAAGGCATCGACATCGGCGTCCGCCACCGGACGGGTCGCGTCGATCAGCGCCTTGAGGTCGGGGGTGTGCAGGAAGCCGCGACTGATCAGGTCGTTGCGGCTGTAACCGCTGGGGTCGTCAGGGTCGCTCATCGCATCGCCCTCGCAGCGCCCGCCCTCCGGACTGAACAGAACCACATCGTAGCCGGCCTCGGTGAAGACCAGCCAGGGATGGGTGAGTTCGCTCCACCAGAACCCGACCGGCCAGCCGGTGGTGGTGGAGCTAGCGGGGTTCGCGATCACCAGCGCGATGCGTTTGCGGGAGGCGGTATTTGAAGCGGCGTTGTCGAGTTGGGTCATGTCGCGCCTGCAAGGGTGTGGGGGGCTGTGGGTTGTCCGAAGAGGGGATGTGGTTGTGATTTGTGGGTGTCCCGAAACAGCAAAACAGCAAAACAGCAACACCCACCACCCACGGTGTGTGGCTCTCCCCAATGTTCCCGTGTGTGGGTGTCTCCATTGACCGGGAGTAGTGGGGGGAGTGGGTGTCCCCAATTCCCATGCCCAATTCCCCAATTCAGTGGGTGTCCCCATTTGTCCCCGGCTGGGTGGCCGTCGAGATGGGTGGGTGTCCCGGATTGATTGCCGGATTGATGATTTGTGTTCCGGATGATTTATGGGTGTCCCCAATTAATCTGAGTGAGTGGCGCCAGCTTGCGCGTTGACGAAGGATCAATAAATCCTCGATATTGATATGAATTGTTAACTTTAAAGCCAACAATGGAGATTTCCCGCCTGCGTGCCCTGGTCGCCGTGGTCCAGCAGGGCAGCTTCACCCGTGCAGCCGAACGCATGCGCAGTCAGAAGGCGCAGGTCAGTCGGCAGGTCAGCGAGTTGGAGGCCGAGCTGGGTGTGCGCCTGCTCGAACGTACGACTCGCGCGCTGCGTCTCACCGAAATCGGCCGCGAGGTCTTCGAGCGCGCGGTCGGCATCCTGGCCGCGATCGAAGAAACCGAACGCACCGTGCAATCAGCGCGTGGGGAACCCCAAGGCGTGTTGCGGATCACCATGCCGCTGGAGTTCGGACTGATCGCCGGATTCGGCTGGGTGCGCGATGTGCTCGCCAGCCACCCGCAATTGCGGATCGACGTCGACAGCAGTTCGCGCATCGTGGATCTGGTGCACGAGGGCTTTGACCTGGCGATCCGCGTCGGCGAACTCCCCGATTCCCGGCTGGCCGCGCGCCGACTCGGCGAAATGCGCTACGGTCTCTACGCATCCCCGACATATCTGCGCGATCGTGGCGCACCATCAGCGCCCAATGAGCTTGCCGGGCACGATCTGATCGCATTCGCGCCGGGCGGCAAGCCCTCGCCCTTGCGCCTGCACCGCGACGAAGACCATTTCGAATTGCCCAACACAGCGCCGCGGTTACGCGTGGACAGTCGTTTCGCGCAGTGCGATGCGACAGTCGCGGGTCTGGGCATCGGCGAGAATGCAGAACACATCGTCGCGCCGCACCTGGCTTCAGGCGCGCTTGTGCGCGTGCTGCCCGAATGGCGGCGCCCGCCGGTGCCGGTGCACGCCGTTTTCCCGAGCCACCGATTTCTGGCGCCGAAAGTTAGGGCATTCGTCGAGCACGCACAGGCGCATTTTCCCGCCGCCGACGCGTAAACTCCGCGGTTCGACGAACGAGGAGATCGACATGGCATTCAAACGCTTCGCCACCGCACGTTGGGAAGGCGATATCCAGTCTGGAACAGGCGCGATGAGCACGCCGCAAAGTGGCCTCTTCGCCGACCAGAATTACTCGTTCAAGACCCGCTTCGGCGATGAGACCGGAACCAACCCGGAAGAATTGCTGGCCGCCGCGCACGCCGGTTGTTTCAGCATGGCCTTGTCGGCGGTGCTGGGCCGCTCGGGTTTCGTTCCGACCCGGATCGACACCCGCGCCGAAGCGACGATGGAACCCGGAATGCAACCCGGGCCGACGGTCACCGGCATACATCTGATCGTCGTCGCCGAAGTACCGGGAATCACCGCCGAGCAGTTCGCCGAGATCGCCAACGCCGCGAAGGCCGGTTGCGTGATTTCGCGCGCACTGGCGGTGCCGGTGACGATGGAGGCGAGCCTGCGCTAAGCATGGTGAAAAACCGGTGTCGTCGCTCTCGACGGCGCTGGTTCGCGGTCGCGGCATCGCCGCTTCTTCAGCCTCATCCGGCCGTGATCGCCCGCACGTTCGGGGATGCGGGCACCGCCGTCGGCTGACGGCCGGATAAACCCTCAAGACTTCCGGCTGCGAAAGCGTTTTCGGTTCAGGTTCGCGTTACCCGCCCGCGCCTAGCGTACGCACCGCGCCATCCCGGCGACCGGAGTCCACCATGAAACGTCTTGCCGCTTCGATCCTCGCGCTTGGTCTGATCGCCGCCACCAGCACCGCCATGGCGCAGAGCTCGGAGTATTCCGATCCGGTCCGCGACCGGTCCGTGCAGAACGACGCCCCCTATTACGATTACGGCAAGGTGATTCGGGTCGACCCCGTCATCACCTCCGGCTACAGCAACACGCCCGCCTCTTCGCAGCGCTGCTACACCGAAGACGGCTATTACACCGACGAAGACGACCGCGGCTACGACGACCGCTACGCCCGCAACGACTACGGCCGCGACCGCTATGGCGATGATCGCTACCGTGACGACCGCTACGGCGACGATCGTGATGGCGATGGCCGTTACGGCCGCGACAATGGCGGCAACGACCGCGCTTATGGCACCGAGACCGGACGCAACGTGGCCACCGTGATCGGCGGCATCGTTGGCGCGGCGCTCGGCAGCAAGGTCGGCGGCGGTTCAGCCCGCTACGCCACCGCGGCCATCGGTTCGATGGTCGGCGGCATGGCCGGCCGCGAGGTCTACGAAAGCGCGCAACGCAAGAAAGAGCCGAAAATGGCGCGCGTCACCGTCTGCGATCCGATCCGCGACGGCAGTCGTCCGGTCTCCAATCCCGAAGTGACCTCGTACGATGTGACCTACGAATACGCCGGCCGTCAGCATGTCGCCCGCACCAACTATCACCCCGGCGACCGTATCCGCATCCGCGTGGATGTGCGCGCGGAATAAGCGACGCCCGGTTGCAAGCAACGAAATCTATCACCGAAGGGGCCGCAAGGCCCCTTTCGTTTGCGTTGATCAATGCCGTGACGACGACGCATCGCGCAAGCGGTTGTTCCCTCGCGCGGGCAGGTCAGCTTCGCGCGCTCGGGTACGCGCTGGGATACGGCGAAAGCATCGCCGCCTCCTGCCGCGCCAGTTCTTTGCGCAGGGTCTTCGCCACGCTCTCGACCTCGTTGCGGGTCAGTTTTCCGGGCAGCTTGGCGATCACCGTCGGGAATTCCGCGTCGTAGACCAGCAGGTTGATGTTCTCGATCGGATCGATGTCGAGGTTGTACAACTCCCACTGGTCGGGGGCGGGATGTGGGCTCCATGGGTCGCAATAGCGCACCAGCTTCCATTCGGCCGAACGCAGCGCGCGCACATGCGCCGGCTGCGTCACCGGGCCGGGCGTAAGTTCGGGCAGTCGGAACCGCGGCGGCAGGCCGGCCGGCGGGTTGCGCAATAGTTTCACCACCGAGGCGAACACCGCGTACTGCTGCCACGACTGCGCGTTGTGCGGATCGTCGTCGCGCGGCAACGGCTCGGTGATCATGTCGTCGGTCACGAACAGCACGCCTTCGCGCAACTTGCCGTCCGGGCCGGTCACCAGACCGCCGCCGGCATGGATCACCGGCACCAGATCGGCGCCCGGTAGCGGCGCCGCGGCGTGGGTCTTCGAGAGATTGCGCCGCGCGCGTTCGATCCGCTCGGCATCGGCATGCGCCATGCGCAACAAGGTCGGCAACACATCGATATGGCTGGTCTGCGCGGCGATGGCTTGCGGCGCGTTGCGCCTGGGATTGAAACGCGGCGAACTGATCAGCAGCGGCACGTGCACCACTTCCTGATAGGCGCCGTGCCATTTCTCGATCTGCATGCCGTGCGCGGCGCCGTATTCGCCGTGGTCGGAGGCGAACACCACGATGGTGTTCTCGCGCAGGCCGGAATCCTCCAACGCCTCCAGCACGCGCAGGATGTGGCGGTCGACCATCGAGATCATGTAGGCGTAGTACTGCAGAAACCCGACCGATGCGCCGTAGGCGTCGTGCTGCAACTGGAACGGAATGGCGATGCCCAGGGTCGCCTTCACCGCGTTGCGCAGCACGGTCTGCGTATCGCCGCCCTGCCCCTGCGCGATCGCCAGGCCGGTCTTCGCCGCGAGCCCCAGCGCGACTTTGTACGAGGTGTCGTACTGCGCACGCGGCTTGTTGTTGGTCAGCAGATTCTCGTTCTGCGTGGGCGACGCGGTGGCGCAATGCTGCGGCATCCCGGTGGGATTCAGCGGCACGCGGAACGTGCCTTCGGTGGGGGCCACGCTGACCGTCCCTTGCGGCGGCACCGGCACAGAACCGCCGGGCCCCGTCGGCGACGGCGGCGCGCGATGGATCGGTGGCGGAAAACTCGGCTGCAAACCGCGGGGCAGGGTCGGATAAGTGGCGATGTCGTGCGGATTGGTGAACGAACACACCGCGAAGAACGGCGCGGTCTGCGGCGCGCGCGGACTTTGCGGGTGTTCGATACCCTGCTGCGACAACGCGCGGTTATAGGGCGCGCCCAAGCCGCGGCCGCGCAGAAACTGACAGGCCAGGTCGGCGAACTGGTAATCGCGGAAGGCGCCGAGGTTGTTGATCGAAGCGCCGTGCGGCTCGGGCCAGGACAGTTCCCAATCGCCGAAGCCGAAGCCTTCCAGCGTGTGCTCCGGCGGGTCGCTGACGTGCCATTTGCCGAAATAATGCGTGGTGTAGCCCAGCTCGCGGAACCAGTCGCCTGCGGTGGGCGCGCCGTCGGCGCGCAGCCACGGGAAATTCTGCGCATCGCCGCTCTTGAACAGGCCATCGGTCTGGGTGACGCCGGTGCGCGGCCCATACTGCCCGGTCATCAGGCTGGCGCGGCTGGGGATGCAGGCCGACTCGGCGATGGTGTGGTCGGTGAACACCGTCGCGTACTCGCGCAGCTTGCAGAAGCCGGGGAAATGCTTCGCGTATTCGTTGCCTTCGAGACTGCCGACGAACGAGAGGATGGTCTTGATGTCGTTCGCGAACCCGGCGTCGCCGTAGCCCTTCTCCGGGTAGTACAGCTGATCCACCAGGATCATGAGGATGTTGGGGCGGGTGTCGCGTTGGGTGGTGATGTTTTGGATCTTTTCGCGTGGGGTGGTGTCGTCCGTGTCGCCTTGCGCATTGCCTTGCATGTCGTTCTCCTCGTGATTGGAACTCTTGAATGGTTTCACCCAGCGAGGGAGTTACACGCCCTGAGATTTGGTGACTTCTGCGACAACGACTTGATTGCGCCCCTTCTGCTTGCCTTGGTACAGGGCCTCGTCGGCCGACTTCAATGCAGCGTCCAGATCGCCGGCCCAGTCGTAAGCCGCGACACCGAAGGTCGACGTAATGGCGAAGCGATGGCCATTGAACTCGAAGCGACGTGCTGCGAGTTCGGCGCGAACCTTCTCCATGACGTGGCGAGCGTCATCCACACTTGTGTTGGGCAGCATGAAGACGAATTCCTCGCCACCCCAACGGGCCACGACGTCCTGCTGCCGAAGTTGTTCGCGAAGCAGGTTGGCGACTTCCTTGAGAACAAAGTCCCCGCCGTCGTGGCCGTACTCGTCATTGAAGGCCTTGAACTTGTCGATGTCGGCGATCGCCAAGCTCAACGGCTTGCCGCTCCGCGCTGCGACGCTTGCCTGATACCGTGCCGTCTCGATGAATGCGCGCCGATTCGGAAGTCGAGTCAATGGATCCGTGAGTGAGGCCAGCTCTGCGGCCTCGTGCGCCAAGGCGTGCTCGATCGCCACCGCCGCATAGGCCGCAATAGTTCTGAGCATATCCATCTGTACATCGTCGAAGCCGCCAGCCGCCTCCCGCTGCACCGACATGCAGCCCACCACTTGCCCTCCGACCTGCAAAGGCAAGTACACAATGGACTCCATGCTGGTCGTCTTTTCGAGTGGGGCGAGCTTGACTCCCACATAGCGGAGCACATCGGCAGCGCATCGTGTATGGACTTCCCGTGCGTACCGCACGCACCACACCGCGAGCCTGTCGGTTTCGTCCATTCGCCAGACAAAAGGAGGCAGTGTCGTATCGTTCTCCATTGCCATGGAGATTTCGATCATTTCGGTGTCGCGACGGTAGATGCCGATCAGAAAGGCATTGGCCGAGACCAGGTCGCGAACGCGGACGTACACGCATCCCACCACCTCGTTGAGCCGCAAGGACTCGGTGATTTCCCGTCCGATCACGCTCAGCATGCCGATGCCCCGTGTGCGGGACTCCACCTCGGCCTGCAGGCGGCGCTCGCTGGCAAGTATTTGACGACCCCGGAACTGATAGAGCAGGAAGGGCAAGGCGACCAGCAGTGCGAGCGCGAGCAGGCGGACAGGCGTGGTCTGGTACCAGTAGGGCACCTGGCGCACCTTGATCGACAGCGTATGGGGGCTCCAGTCGCCAACCCGGTTGGTGGCACGCACTTCGAACGTGTAGTCGCCAGGGTCGAGATTGGTGTAGGTCGCGCGGCGATTCTCGGCGTCGGTCGGGATCCAGTCCGGGTCATACCCGGCGAGGCGGTAGGTGTACTGGATCTGCTCCGGCGCGGAGTAGTCCAAGGCCGAGAA
This sequence comes from Lysobacteraceae bacterium, assembly GCA_008015095.1. GTDB lineage: Bacteria > Pseudomonadota > Gammaproteobacteria > Xanthomonadales > Xanthomonadaceae > Lysobacter_I. The sequence goes on from SSEV01000083.1 coordinate 10,203, forward strand.
CTCGATCGAGAACCCCCGGGTGCCGGCAGGCAGGCTCAGCTCGCGCATGCCGCTTCCCGGCCTCGAAACGCCGTCCACAGAGGCATGACTGATTCGCACTGGCGGCTGATAGGTCCATCCGCTCAATCGGTCGGGTCGAACCATCAAGAGGCCGGTCGAACCGCCAAACAGCAGTGTCCCGTCACGGGTCTTGGCCTTGCTTCCATCCCAGGACCCTCCGATGTCCACTGCGTCGGCCCGACCAAATCCTCGAAACTGCCAGGTAGCCGGGTCCAGCATGCCTTGATCGCTCCACAATCGTCCTGCGGCATCCTCAAGAAAATTGACCCCGATCGGACCCCGATCATCGACGTGACGACTAACAGGATCGAACACTGCATTGTGTCCATCCCATGATTGCAGGCGTGCGAATCCCAAGTCGGTCGCCACCCACAGTTGCCCTCGCTTTGTCACCAGCAAATCCCGAACATGGTTATGAGGCAGACTCGACGGTTTTTGGGGGTCGTGGGCGATTCGCGAGAGCGTCGTAGCTCCTGCCGGGAGCACATACAAGCCATCATTGGTGCCGACCCAAAGCGCACCATTGCCTGTTTCCCGCAGGACCGAGATCCGGGCCATAAATACTTCGTCGGATCGATCCTCGTAACGAAAGGTCTCGAACTTGCCGCGCGTAGGATCGAGTCGATTCAGCCCCGCGTTCGTACCTATCCACAATGCGCCGTTGGCATCGGCGAGTAGTGCACGCACCGTGTCGTCTATCAATCCGTCCTCACGGGAAAATCGGAGGAACGTGCGGTCCTCCGGTCTATATCTGTGGAGTCCTTCGCTTGTGGCGACATACACCACGCCATCGGATGTCTCCGCGATTCCCCAGATGTGTCCACTCTTGAGTGTCCCCGGGACATTCGGATCTGCCCTGAATCCATCGACAACGCCGATGCTCGGGTCGATCACATCAATTCCGTTTCCGGTCGTGCCGACCCAGATCGAACCACTCGAGATCTCGGTTACGGAACGGATGCTGGGCGCACTCAGCGCCCCTGGCCTCGTTGGACTGGAGCGCAAGGTTCGAAACGAAGAATTTCCGGGATTGAATCGGCTGAGTCCGCCTCCCCACGTGCCGACCCACAACAGCCCATCGCTACCGACAAGAAACGCCCCAATTTGATCGAAACTGAGGCTGCTTCGAATGGCGGGATCGTGGCGGACTGGTCGTCGGATCTGGCCGGTGCGGGCGTCCACGATCGTGATGCCATCACCGTAGGTGCCGAGCCAGATGTCGTTTCCCACTTGCACAACGGCTTCGACGAAGGGGTTAGACAAGCCACGCGATTGCCCTTGGCTAACAATTACTCTGTGCAAGCTTTCACTGGAAGGATCGATCCACGCCGCACCGCCGTGACGCGTTCCGATCCACAATCGACCCTGCGCATCTTCGTACAGCGCTTCGACGATCTGTTCCGCCAACGAGCCGGAATCTCCCTCGTCGCTATGCACGCGCTCGAAGCGGCCTGCGCGGAAGCGACTCAACCCGCCGCGCGAACCGATCCAGAGTTCGCCGCTTTTCCGGGCGAGCAGTGCTCGAATGTCGTTGTTCGGCAGGCTCCCGGGATCAGCTGGATCGTGTCGGTAGTGGGCAAACCGCCCGGTCCGAGGGTCGAATCGGTCGAGGCCGTCGTGGGTACCCAGCCAGACCTCACCATCTGCTGCGCCCGCGATGGCGTCGACCTGGTCGTTTGAGAGACTGTTCGCGTCGCCCGAACGATGCCGAAAGCTCGTGAACTTCTCGGTGGAGGGGTCCCATACGGACACTCCATCGGCATACGTCCCCACCCAAAGCCGTCCGTCCGGCGCCAACCACAACGACCGAATGAAGTCTCCGGCTAATGCGCCGGGGGTATCGGGGTTGGCCTTGAATCGACGGTATCGGTAGCCGTCGTAGCGGACCAGGCCATTTTCCGAACCTATCCAAATGAACCCATCTGCATCCTGTGCCAGGGCCGTGACCCCATTGGGGATGATGCGCTCGTCGCCGATCCGTTCGAAATACAAATCGCCGAGGTCGAAGACGTCCGCGCAACGTGCGGCCGCCGAAAACCACAGGAGCAGTTGGCAAACAAACAACGTGGCGATGCGGCGGTCCATTGCTCTTCCCTGACAGTAGCGGGTCCATTTCAACGCAGCAGCAACTGACGCCTGAGTTAAGGCGCCTCGCAGCGGGGTGACAGACGCATGTGAGCGTAGCCCGGGCACGAGGCCGAAGCAAAGATGCTGAGCGGCTTGAAGAATGCCTCCGCCAGCCAATGCGGCCAGGAGGTGTCATCCGTATCGCCATAGCGCCAAGTCTTGAACGGGGCGCCCATCAGCCCGTGCACGAACACCACGTCGGCCTTGCGCTATTCCTTGCGCGCAGGGTCCGTGCAGATAGCTGAAATCGGATGAAGCTCGGACATTCCTTTCCCCCGTGCTGCCCTGCACTGTCGCGATGGATCATGCCACAGGGCTGGGCGGTCGTAGATTGCTGGAACAGCAGATCCCTCGCCCGGCTGCGCCGGACTCGGGATGACAACAGGTGTGATCGCTTTCTGTGATGGTTCGGGCTTGGTTTTCAACAGCCGTATGTCTGGTCAGGCCCGCCTGCAAGAGCGCCCCCCGCCCAAGCCTGCGATAATTCCCGGTCTTGGCCCCGTAGCTCAGCTGGATAGAGCGGTCCCCTCCTAAGGGACAGGTCGCACGTTCGAATCGTGTCGGGGCCGCCAGTTCCACGTATTTTCCCCTCTCGAACGAGGCCGGCCGCCCCGTCGC
>SSEV01000074.1 GCA_008015095.1 Lysobacteraceae bacterium
CTGAGCCGTAGCCAGGCCGATACCCGAAGAACCACCGGTGACCACCACTACCTTGCCCCGAACCTTGCCCTTGAGGCTGCGATCGATGAACAGGTCGGGGTCGAGGTGACGCTCCCAGTAGTCCCACAAACGCCAGGCATAGGTATCGAGCCTGGGTACGGAGATGCCGCTGCCCTTGAGCGCGCGCTCGGTTTCGCGGTTGTCGAACCGAGTCGGATAGGTAATGAACTTGAGCGTCTCCTTCGGGATCTTGAAGTCGCGCAGCAGCATGCCGACGAAACGCTTGATCGGCGGCAGGCTACCGACCGCGCCGCGAATGCCGCTAGGCACGAAGGCGAACATCCGCGCATCGATGCGCATCGTCATTTCCGGAGCATGGCCGGCGCGGGCGAAGGTATTCAACACCTCTCCGACTCGCATCGGTTCGGGATCGACCAAATGGAAACAATGTCCATCCAGCTTCGGTTTGTGCGCGATATGGTCCATGGCGTCGGCCACGAAATCGACCGGCACCACATTGATCCGCCCACCCTCGATGCCTAGGGTCGGCATCCACGGCGGCAACATCTGGCGCAGCTTCTTCAGGAAGGTAAAGAAGTAATAAGGCCCGTCGATCTTGTCCATCTCACCGGTCTGGGAGTGGCCGACGACCATGCCCGGACGATAGATCCGCCATTTGACCCGTTGCTCCTTGCGCACCAGCCCCTCGGAATCGTGCTTGGTCCGCAAATAAGGGTCATCCAGACCCTCGGCCTCGTCGAACATATCCTCGCGAAAAATGCCCGGATAGAGGCCGGCAGCGGCGATCGAGCTGGTGTGATGGAAGCAGCCTGCACCGGTGGCGGCAGCCAAATCAAGGGCATTCTGGGTGCCCCCGACATTGGATGCGCGCTGGCTTTCGGCATCCGCCGACAGATCGTAGATCGCCGCAAGATGGAAGAAATGCTTGATTTTGCCGTTAAGGCCACGGATCTGGGCCGCACTCAATCCACACTTGGGCTCGGTCATATCGCCGTAGACCGGAACCACCCGCTTCATGTCCCATCCCATTTTTTTGCCCAGGGCGTCGAATTTCTTCTGAGAGTCCTTGCGGATCAATACATGGATGGTGCCTTTGCGCTTGAGCAGGTTGCCGACCAGGAAGCGGCCGATGAATCCGGTGGCGCCGGTGACGAAATAACTCATGTCCTCGCCCTCAATGAGATGGAAACAACGTTCTGGGCCGCCACGCGGCCCTGGGCGGCTAACTTGCCAGAGCCGGCGGCCGAGAACAATCCGGTCGCGTATTGACCCGTATGCCGTCCCATGCTGTCATGCCTCCCTCACTGGAACCACCAACGCCGGAGATACCAGCATGTCCGATCTGCAGCGCCGTTTCGAACAAGCCGCCAAGGATGTCCAGGGACTGGCGGACCGCCCGGACAACGATACCTTGCTACGCCTCTACGCGCTGTACAAACAAGGATCCGAAGGCGATGTCCACGGGGACAAGCCTGGATTTTTCGATTTCGTCGGCACCGCCAAATACGAAGCCTGGGCCAAGCTCAAAGGCACCGATCAGGACGAGGCCAAGAAAAAATACATCGATCTGGTCAAAAAGTTGGCGGGTTGACCGCATTTCATCGGCGAGGGCGAAGCAGACTCGCCAACGGATCCTCGACACCTCCCTCGCGATGTTCAACGCGCAGGGAGAGCCGAACGTCACCACCAATCATATCGCCGATGAGCTGGAAATCAGTCCCGGCAATCTCTATTACCACTTCCGCAACAAAGACGACATCATCGAGCAGTTGTTCGCGCGCTACGAAGAACGCATGGACAACGCCTTATCGCCGCCTAGCGGGCGCCTGCCGGAATTGGAAGACATCTGGCTGCAGCTGCATCTCGTATTCGAGTGCATTTGGGACTATCGCTTTCTGTATCGGGATCTGGTCGACATCCTCAGCCGCAACCGTAGGCTACGCCTGCGCTTCGCGCGCATCCTAAAACGCGCCGATGAAAGCGCGCACCTGGTGATGCGTGGGCTTGGACAAGGCGGAATCATGCGTGCCTCTGCCGACGAGCTGAACGCAGCAGCGACCAATGTGTTGGTTCTATCCACCTTCTGGTTGAACTACTCCGCCGCACGTGGCGATCGCGACGAACAAGCCGCAATCCGCCAGGGCATTGTCCAGGTGATGATGCTACTAGCGCCGTTCCTGCGCGATGCCGAACGACTGCATTTGAATACGCTGATTCGTGCGTATATCGATTGACAGCATTAATTACCTTTGGCCGGGATTTCACATCACATTACAGGAAGTTCATATGCGTATCGCCCTGGTTCTTTCCACGCTCGTATGTGGTGCTGGCCTGACGCTAGGCGCCGGCCATGCCTACGCTGGTCTCCAGAGCGAAGGTTTCTGTGAGCGGCAGCTCGATCACTGCCTCCGTCGATCAAGAGTGCCCGACCCCTGTTATTGGGAATACGAGGCGTGCATCAATGGCTTTCCTTACGCATCAACACCACGACTCGGCTTTGAACGGCCGGCATATCGCGACTGAGCAGATACACGCTCGTCAAGACAGACGACAGCACATCCTTTTGTCAAGTGAAAAGGGCGCCATCGGCGCCCTTTTCTTATCATCGATATCAGACTCTGATCAGGCCTTGCGCGCACGCTTGGCGACCTTCTTCGCATTACGGCGAACCGCTTTCTTCGCGATCGGCTTACGGCCTCGGCGCACAGCCCGCTTGGCCTTTGGGCGCAAACGCGCGACAAGCGGTGCCAGGACAGTTTCAAACGTCTCCGTCAACTGCGCGGCGCCGGTTTCGACACGATTCCGTAGTTCGTCGGCGGCGGCAACCAGATTCGACTGAACTTGCCCGGCCGTAGCGACTGCCTGACGACGGGCTTGGACGGCGCGATCGGCAGCGGTGGTGGCGACGGCGATCGCCTGACGACGGGCCATCGATGCCAGGCCAAGACCAGCCAACCAGAGATGACGGGCGTTGGCGTTACGATTCAAGGCATTGCGAGGGGCTTTGTGGACGTTCTTCTTGCGGGCCATGGGTTTGCTCCGTTGCGAAAGGCCGGACGGTCCGGCCGACCTGACCAGCATGCCGGCCACTTGCCGAGCAAACACACTACCGGGGACTTGCCACATTGCACGACTCGCGGGATGCTGAGAGCATCCATTGCGAGGACATTGATCATGGCCAAACCTGCCTGGGCCGCATTTCCCCACGACGCAAAAGCTTTCGCCTATGCCGGCGATGCCCTCAAGAAAGCCTGGCCGAAACTTCACGCGGGAGACTGTGAACCTTTCCCGGATGCCAAGCGGGCTACCGCATTGATCAAAGTCGCAGGTAAGGCAGCCCCCAAGGATATGGATGCCGATCGCTTGTCTCAGGCGCTTCAGGACGCCTGGCGCAGTTTCCATCGTGGTGATTTCAAGGCCGCGTTCGAGGCTGGGGAGGCGCTGGGGCCTGTCGGCGCCTCGGTCGCGGTCAAGGCGATCGGCATTCACGCCACCTATCTCGTCGATGACGACAAAGAAAAGCTTAAGCGCTTCGAGCAGGCAGCCGGCTTGGCCGAGGCGGCAATCAAGACATTCCCTGACGAGGCCAACAGTCACTATCGCTACGCATTCGCACTCGGCCGGTACAGCCAGGGGTTATCGATCACCAAGGCTCTCAAAGAAGGTATCGCAGGGAAGGTCCGCACGGCGTTGGACGTCACGCTGGAACTCGAACCTAAGCATGCCGAAGCGCATACCGCGATTGCGGTCTATCACGCCGAGATCATTAATAAGATCGGCGCCATGATCGGTGGGCTGACCTACGGCGCAAAGGCCGCCGAAGCAGAGAAACATATCAAGACCGCACTTAAGCTGACCCCGGACTCCCCGATCGCGCATGTCGAGCACGGCAACATTCTCCTGCTCCTTCATGGGGACAAACAGGAGGATGCCGCCGCATCCGCATATGAAAAAGCTGGCAAATGCAAAGCGCTCGATGCAATGGAAACATTGGACGCCGAATATGCCAGAGCGCAAATCGAATGAGACGGAAAGGCGGCAGACCCCGTTCACTGACTTGACGTCAGGCCGGCTTGCCTCCTCCATGGCGGGTCCGTACAATTCTCCGCCCGAGATAGCGGGCGGTTAGCTCAGCGGTAGAGCATTGCCTTCACACGGCAAGGGTCGCAGGTTCGAACCCTGCACCGCCCACCACGCAAAACCTTGAAAAATCAGGGAAAAACGAAAACCGGCCTTGAGCCGGTTTTTTCGTGCCAGCGTGGTGCCAGCAATTGGCACCTTCGATCATGCCACCATCGAAGGATCGTATTTCCCTCCGTCGGCATCGTTCGCTGTTGTCGAAACGACTATCCCGACGGCTTCGTTCAGCGCGTCGGCTGTCGTCCAGATTCCGCCGCGCGCGTCGTATGAGTACTTGAGGCCGATCCGCTTTGCCCATCTCTCGACGGTCGCCAATGTGGCGCGGTCGCCCAGGCGGGAAACCGCGCGTAGATCGTCGAACGTCAGGACGCCAGGAACGCGGTCGCGGCTCATGGTTCGCACTCCACTTTGAGCATCGGCGCGCCAAACTCGCGCCACTTCTTGAACGCCCATCCGCTCCTGTAGCCGCGCTCCCTCGCGATAGCGATGAATTCAAGCAGGCATTCGGCGTCGGCCAGTTCGCGCTCAAGCTGAGCGCGTTTCTCGGCATCGACGGCCTGCTTTTTTTTCATTGGCCGAATCCCGCCGCGCGAGCGTCCGCCATGCGTGCGACCTGCCAAGCAAGATCGCGCGGCAACTCCGCGACCAGCTTTTTCAGGTCCGGCAAGTGATTCGGGATAACGGCAATCGCGTCGAATTGCTCGCCGTTTTTCTTGCTGAACATTCTCAGGCTATCGGAGTTGACCCATGCGGAATAGAACATGACATTCCCCTGTGCTTTCGCGCGCGGATTGCGCGCGTCGCAATACTGGGAAAGGATAAGTTGTCCTGATAGGGGACAACTTATCCTGTTGTTGGATGTTCAGTATCTCATCCTGCAACGTCATCCTGCGGTCAATATCAGTCGTCCGCTCCGTCACTCAGGCGCCCGCGTCGCGATACGGCATCGCGCTTTTCCATCACGCCGACGACGCGCTGCGCAAACGCTTCGCTGGACTCGCCGGGTTGCTGCGTCACATGCACGTTGTACGTGTTGCCTCCGCCCGTCGTTCCCTTGCGCGCTGCCGGGGAACTGCCGCCACGCGCTGATCTACCGGCAGCAGTGGCAGGCACAGACCGAAGCGCCGCAGGAACGCGCCCAGGCGGCCTGCGCGGCGGCGTGAGGCCCGCCGGTCGCGATCCTGCGTCTGGCGAACTGCCAAAGCCGAGCGCGCCCGCCACGGCTTCGCCCGCACGAACCAGTGGGGCGATCTTGCCGAGCATCCAATCGACGGCGCTGCCGACGATTGACTTGACCTTGTCCCAGGCGTTGCCGAAATTAACGACGATCCAACCTGCGGTCTGGCCGATGGCGGTTCCGAGCCAGGTCACGGCCTTGACGACGCCAGTAATCATGCGGACACCGTTGGTCAGCACTGCAC
>SSEV01000185.1 GCA_008015095.1 Lysobacteraceae bacterium
ACCAATACTCGTGCGCCATGGCCGCGCGCGATATCGACCGTTTCGTCGTCGGACCCGCTGTCGACCACGCAGCAATCGTCCACGTGTGCGCCGATCGACTCAAGGCAGCGCCCGATGACCCGCGCCTCGTTGTGGACGATGAGGCAGGCGGTGATCATCGGAGCGATGGATTCGACGGACGCACTGGGAGGACAAATCCGTGGAAGTGTGTTATTACGTGGCCCGGCGCGCGCTTTTCTGACGCACTTTCCAGGACGGGAATATTCGATCGCGCCCTTGTCGTCGAGCAAGCCGAGTTACCAAGCCGAGTTGCTAAGCAAACCGCGCTACCGATCAGCGAAGCTTCAAGACAAGCAAGGCTTAAAACAGGCAAGGCTTCAAAACAAGCAAGTGATCGGCAATCGTTGAGCAGAAATCGTTCTGACGCAGATTACCAAGGGAGGGATCATGGCTACAAGCAAGAAATCCGCATCGAAGACCGCCAAGACTTCGACGAGAGCCGCCGCGAAATCCAAGACCTTCGCGCTCTCGATCGATTTGGGCGCGCTCGACAGGCTCTATAAGAATCGCTATGTGATCACGCTGGACGGCGGCGACACCAAAGGCGGGTCGGTGAGACTGCGCGACGGCGATACCAAGGGTGGTCTGACGATCAGAGGCCCCGAGCGTATTTTGAATCCCAAGCCGGCCGCCAAGACCGCGAAGAAACGCGCGGCCAAGAAAACCGCTGCGAAAAAAGCTTAAGTACGCGCGCCCACGCATCGGGAAGCTCGCATGAGAATGGCGGTTGCCGTTACCGGCAATGGTCATGCCGAACTCTTGCAAAGAGTTCACCGATCCGAAAGCGGCGAGCCCGCGCCCGATGGGTTGCGGTGGTGTCGCTCGGCCCCGGATGGGCGAATCATCCGGGGCTTTCCTGCAGCAGCGAATGATCCGCTGCATCCGAATCAGCATGTGCTCGCGCCGCCGGAATTTAAGCGCGACTGCGCGACCGCGCCACGTATCCACTACCGCGTCGGGCAGGACGTGGTCGAAATCGACTGCGACCCGGAACGTCTCGCGGCCAGCGATGGAGAACGCCCCGCACTGAATGCCCAGGCGCTGTTGCATTTCGTCTGGCGAGGGCGGGCGCCGTCAGGGCAGACGCTGTATCGCGATGTGCGGGCATTGGCCATGGGCGAGGCGCTGGTTTTCTCCCACGGCCATCGCCCGCTCGTTCGGCGCGTCGATTGGCCGCTCGCCGCGGATACCGTCGCGGCGGACGCGCAGGCGCTCGTTGAAGAACTTCCGCGACGCATCGACGACGCGCTGGGGCTGATCCTGTCCGGCGACGGTGACCCGGCTTCGGAACGGATCGGTCTGTTTCTCTCCGGAGGCGTGGACTCCGGCTTGCTCGCGGCCCTGGCGGCACGAAGAAAGCGTGCGGTGACCGGCTATACCATCGCGTTCGACGACGCCTATGGCCTGAACGAGGCCGAATACGCGCGCCGCGTCGCGCGCAAACTGAAGATACGGCATCGCGTGGTGCGCGTGGGCATCGACGACGCGCTGCGTCTGCTCGATGCCGTGTTGGACAATCCGCATCCTTGCGCAGCCATAGCGACGATGACCCATGCGGCGTTGCGCGAAGCGGCAGTCGCGGATGGGCAGCAACTCGTGCTGTCCGGCCTTGGCGCGGATGAATGCCTGGGCGGCTACCACAAGCCTTTGGCCTGCCTCGCGGCGCAGATCAGGCAGCTCCGGGTCCGCGGACTCACTCTGCAGGAGCTCTATGCGATGCCCAGCCGCGATTTATCGCGACGGGCGGACGTGCTGTTCTTCGGAATCGCCGAATTCTTCACGCTCGCGGAAATGCGCCAGCAGACCGTCGGCCCCGGCCGTATCGACGATTTCGTCCATGCCGACGTCGAATTCTATCGGCAGGCCTTGGCGATCAAGCCCGGTGCATTGCCCACCGAACTGATGGCCGCGCACGAATACGCATTCCGCGTCTCGGATCTGTTGTTGCCGGCATTCCATCTGACGCGCGAGGATTCGAGCTGTGACGTGGCCTTCCCCTTCCTTGAACCCGGCTTGTACCGTTGGGCCTCGTCGATCGAGCCCGGCATGCACTACTGGTACGACAAAGACGCCTGGTGGGCCAAGCATCTGCTGAGGACGGTGGCCGGCCGTTTCCTGCCCCAGTCGATCGTGATGCGCAAGCGCCAGGTTCTGCTCGCGCCTTTCGCGCACTGGCTGTTGGACCGCCGCTTCCGCGACAGGGTGATCGAAGAGATCGGCGACTCGCCGTTCTGGCGGCTCGCGGTGCTCAAGCCGGCCACGCGCGAACGGTTCCTGCAGCAACTGCGCCGTTATCGCAGGCCCGTGACCGACGAACGCTGGCCGGAGCAACTGTGGGTGCTGTTAGCGGCGTGCGCATGGGTAAACCGGCGCGCGATTTGATGTCGAGGCGCCCGATCGGGTCACTACGCGTGACTGGAAGATAACAAGGTAAGCCAAGATGGCGTATCCATCCGTAGACAAGTTGCAGCAGACGCTCGCATCGGACGTGTTTTCGTACGCGGCCGACACCAAGAAAGCGGCGGGACGCGCGTTAGGCACCTTGGTCGAGATCATGACGTATTACACGATTCGCGCATGGGACATGCGCGACCACATCGTGATCGAGCGCGCGCTGCCTGAATTCGGTAATCCGCAGATCACCCACAATGTCGAGTTTTCACTTCATCCGATCGTCGGAAAAGAGCAAAAACAGATCGCATCGTGCGCGCTTCCGATCACCGTGGCGAAGATCAAAAGCGAGATCGGCCTGTTGTCAGGGTTCGACGCCGAGCACCTGAACAGATCGAACCAGCTGTTGACATCGCGCGACACCAGACGCAACAGCTGCGTTCTTGCCGAAAACGGGTCCGGCATGGTCGTCGCCAACATCGACGCGCACTCCGACGAGAGAGTTGAGTTCACGGCTTGCAAACTTCATCCGCAACCATTCGCGGTGTTCGAGTGCAAGCGGGTGGGCGTCGAAGAGGGGATGAAAAAAGGGCCTCAGACCATCGAGAAAGCGAAACAAGGGGCCTATGTCGCCAGGGCTGTGTCCTCCCTGCAGAAGCTTCGCTCGCGCTCCGGTGAGGCCATCGGCTATATCGAGAGCTCCGATGGAACCATCGTGTCCGGTCCGTTGACGGAAACCATCAAGACGATCATCGACAGCCACGATGGAGGGTTACTTTGCAATTTCATTCTGACGGTTGGCGTGGTGAGCAACCATGGAAACTGGTTCACCTCGGAAAATCAAAACAAGGAACTGAGGGTTCTTGCCCAATCCTACGACTGGCTGTTGTTTCTGACCGACGCGGGGCTCGCGCAATTCATCGACGAATTATTGCTCCACCCCGTTGAAGAGCTTGCGGCCGCCCGTAAGGCTTTTTTGAGCAGTTATGGGACCGGACAGTCCGGGAGCAATCGATTCACCAAAGTTCAGATGGACAACTCGGCCGATGCGGCGTTGCAATACTATTTCAAGAGCCACGCCCAGGAAGTGGAGGGCTGGTACAATGTGATATCGCCACATTCCGGCACGGTCAAGAAACTGCGAGACGAGCTCGCCGTTCTCGGCGCCAAGAACTGGAAACAGATACACGGGCTATGACTGCGGGAAGAACGACTTCATCGGCGAGCCAGCATTGGTGCACGCCGCCGAAATACGTCCATGCGATCCGCCGTTTTTTCCGCGGGCGGATCGATTTGGATCCGTGCGCCAACAAGCATTCCATCGTCGAGGCCGAGGTCGAATATCGGCTTCCCCGGCAGGATGGCCTGCGGCTTGAATGGAACTTCCGCAGGATCTTCGTCAATCCTCCCTACGGGGCCGACCGCGCGCGCAAGACGACCATCAAGCATTGGCTGCACCGTTGCCACCAGGCGCATGTCGAACATGGGGCTCAGGTGCTCGCATTGGTGCCGGTGGCGACGAATACCGCGCATTGGAAACATTACGTCTGGGGCGCCGCGAGTTCGATCTGTTTTCTCTACGATACGCGTTTGAAATTTCTGGTCGACGGCAAGGACGGCGGCAAAGGCGCGCCGATGTCGTGCGCGATGATCTATTGGGGCGAACGCGTCGAGGAATTCGATCGCGTCTTTTCCGAATTCGGCGCGGTGCTCGATGTCCGGTCGCTTCTTGGTCGAGAGTTCGGCGGGCAGGCGAAAAAAAGCGAACAGCCGGCCTTGTCCGTGGAGGGAAAGCCGGCCGTCGATGTTCCGCTCAAACGGATCGCAGGAAGGGGCCGCTGATTTGTCGTCCGGACTCACGGCTTGCGAATCTCGCGCCGGTTCCAACGGGCGCAGTCGATTCGTCGGTTCGGCGTATGCCCGGATGGGCTCCGGACGAATCAACCGTTTTCGCGCTTGCTTCGTCGAAGCCGCATCCGCGACGAGGCTGGCGAGCTGTTTCCAACAGGGTTCAACAGACCCTAGGAGCTGGACATGTTGATGTTCCTGACCGCGGCGCTTGCCGTCGCCGCATCGACGGCCCCTGCGCCGCTGGACGCTATCCCGCAAACCCGCCTGGATGACGAACTGAGATGCCACCTGGGGGTCTATGCCTTGCCGGCGGGAAGATCGCTGACCATCACCGGCGCCGATGGACAACCGCGTGCTCTGCAATACACGTTCTCGAATGGTCAGTTCGGAAACTTGCAGGAACGCGAGGATGGAACCTACTCGGGTGGATCGTTCGTCATCCGTTTCGAACGCTGCGCTGCCGGCAAGATCAAATTGACGCGGGGCGAACTCGTCGAGCGAGGCGTTCGTCTTCGGCTGATCGAAAAGACAACGACCTTTACGAGCGACGGCATCAGGTTACATGGCAAGCTCGTGTCGCCTCCGAGTGGCGACGCGAAAGCGTTGGCCGTGTGGATCGAAGGCTCGAACAACGACCCCTCCACCGACGACAGCGTGTGGCAGTACGAGCTCGCGAGCAGGGGCGTCGCCGTTTTTCTGTACGACAAACGGGGTACCGGCGCATCCGCGGGCGCGCCGTCGTCCGATTTCCATGCTCGCGCACGCGACACTGCGGCGGCGGTCAAAGAAGCCCGACGGCTTGCGCCGGGCGTGCGCCGGGTCGGCGTGGTCGGCGGCAGCCAAGGCGGATGGGTTGCGCCTCTTGCCGCGACGTTGACCCCCCTGGATTTCGTCGTTGCTGCGTTTGCGATGGCGGAAGGTCCGATTGCTCAGGACCAGGCGCTTGTGGCGCAACAACTTCGACAGGCGGGGTTTGATGGGGCCGCATTGGCCGGAGCCGAGGAACTGACCGCGATCACCGAAAAGATCGTGCGTTCGAATATGCGTGATGGTCTTGCCGATCTGGACGCTTTCAAATCCAAATACGCCGGTTCGCCGTGGCTCGACGCCATCCAACCGCGCTCGTACACGGGGCTTTTCCTGAAATTCAATACCGAACAGATCAGAACCAACGGCCCCGCTCTCGCGCAGGGCTTGAGCTTCGATTATGAGCCGCGACCGGTGATCGAGGCGATCAAGGCGCGCCAGCTTTGGCTTCTCGGCGGCAATGACCGCCAAGCCCCGAACGCCGCTACTCAAACCATTCTTCGGCAGATTCAACAACGGCGACGTGACATCGCCGTCGTGGTTTTTCCGAAAGCCGACCATGGATTGATTGAGCCAGTCAAAACGGCCGACGGCGTGGCGATGGCGTACTCCGCAACGCTGTTCGAGATCACTGCGGATTGGATCAAACATCGGAAACTGCCGGCACCAGGGAATTTCATCCACATGCCGAACGCAGACTGAGTCGCGATCTGTTCGCCGGTGATGATGCCGGCCGTGCAGTTCTTGCCGGTGCGATATTGATATTCGCCGCAGCATGCAAATCCACGAGATTGGCGAGGATCAATCCGATCCGGCGGATCGATCATCCGGGACACCCACCGATCCTCGTCTTTCCGGGACACCCACATGATCAACTCCAATCCGGCAATCCATCCGGGACACCCACCGATCCATCCATGAAATCCGGGACACCCACATCAATCAGGGCGAATCTGGCGATCCATCATCCGGGAAATCGGAATCAATCTGATCCGGGACACCCACACCCACATCCACATCACACATCAACCAGGGATCCAGCACGCTTAATTCCCGCGACCTCGCTTCAAAACCGAGTCTCCCGACACCTGTCGATTCCACTGCGTCACCCCTTACTCTCCGACTCGACTTGCACTAAATTGGTGCAATGTCTTCTTCCGATGCCCCTGTTTTCGATCTTCGCGCGCTCGACGCTCTAGCCACGCCGGTGGTCTGGTGTGATGAGGAGGGGCGGGTCGAGGGTTGCAATCTGGGCTTCGCGCGTTGGCTTGGGGTGAGTCGGCGGCGTTTGCCGGGACTGCCTCTGGCGGCGCTGGAGCCGGAGGGCGGTCGTCTGGCTGGCGCCCTAGTGCGATCTTCCGGGGATCAGATCCGCTTGCGCCGCCTGCCTTTCGCTTTTCCCGGCCAGCCGCTCAGTCAGTACGCCGATGCGCTCCTCTCGCGGCGCGAAGGCGGGGGGTGGTGGCTGGAGGCGCACCCGGTCGACGAATTCCCGGGCGAGGATCCTGCCGCGGTTCTGCCTTCGGCATTGTCCGCCTCGTTGAAAGGGCTGGCGCATGAATTGCGCAATCCGCTGGCGGGATTGAAGGGGGCGGCGCAATTATTGATGCGTCGCGCCAGCACCGATGAGACCCGCGAACTGACCGAACTGATCGAATCGGAGGTCGAGCGACTGACCGCGTTGATCGATCGCCTGCTCAATCCGCAACCGGTGCGGGCGCATGAGGCGCTGAATATCCATGGCGTGCTCGAACGCGTGCTGCGTTTGGCCGAGAACGACGCCGGCTGGGCGGTCAAGCTCGTGCGCGATTACGATCCTTCGCTGCCGGAATTGTGCGGGGATACCGACGGCCTGACGCAGGCGGTGTGGAATCTGGTGCGCAATGCGATCGAAGCCGGCGCGGCGAATGTCAGTCTGCGCACGCGGGTCGAGCATGGTTTGCGCATCGGCGATCGGGTTTTTCCCCTGGCGCTGCGTCTGGATATCGCCGATGACGGGCGCGGTGTGCCCGAGGCGTTGGCCGAGCAATTGTTCCTGCCATTGGTGAGCGGTCGCGCCGATGGCACGGGGCTCGGGCTTGCGTTGGCGCAACAGGTCGCGCGCGCGCACCGCGGAGCGCTGACCTATCGCTCGCGGCCGGGACATACCGTGTTCACGCTGCTGTTGCCGTTTCTGCCGCTGCCGGCGGCGGGGTCGGGAAGCGAATGGCCGTCGGCGCCAGACCCCATGCCGCGCGCTGAAGGGCCGGAGGAAGGAGAACGGACATGAACACGAAGGATTTGCCCACGGCCACGCCCCGCGCCGGATCTGCCGCCGCGCCGCTCGTCTGGGTGGTCGACGACGATCGCGCGGTGCGCTTCGTGTTGGCCACCGCTTTGCGCGAAGCCGGCTACGACGTGGTCGCGTTCGAGTCGGCGGATGCGGTACTGCACGCCCTGCATGATCGCGTGGCCCCGTCGTTGTTGTTCACCGATGTGCGCATGCCCGGCGTGGACGGGCTGGCCCTGCTCGACGCGGTCAAGCAAGGGCATCCGCAGCTGCCGGTGATCGTGATGAGCGCGCATACCGATGTCGCCAGCACCGCCGGCGCGTTCCGCGGCGGTGCGCACGAATTCCTGTCCAAGCCGTTCGATCTGGACGTCGCGGTGACGCTGGCGGCGCAGGCGTTGCAGTCCGTGCGCGCGAACGCGGCGGGCGATGCTGGCGTTGCGCCGACGGATGAGGCCTCGACCGAACGCGATACGCTGATCGGCGATGCGCCGACGATGCGTACGCTGTTTCGTGCGATCGGACGTCTGGCGCAGGCGCCGCTGGGCGTGCTGATCACCGGCGAAACCGGCACCGGCAAGGAGCTGGTGGCGCGCGCGCTGCATCGTGAATCGCCGCGTGCGCACCGACCGTTCGTCGCGCTGAACACCGCGGCGATTCCCGCCAACCTCCTCGAAAGCGAGCTATTCGACCACGAAGTCGGCGCCTTCACAGGCGCTGCGCGGCGGCACCATGGCCGTTTCGAACAGGCCGATGGCGGTACGTTGTTCCTCGACGAGATCGGCGACATGCCGTTACCGCTGCAGACGCGGTTGTTGCGCGTGCTGGCCGAGAACGAATTCTTCCGTGTCGGTGGCCGCGAGCTGATCCGGGTGGACGTGCGCGTGATCGCAGCTACGCATCAGGATCTCAATGCCCTGCTCGCCCCAGGCCGAT
>SSEV01000063.1 GCA_008015095.1 Lysobacteraceae bacterium
AAAGCGTCCGGTGCAACTGTCCTCGCGGTTGGCGCGACGGGCGATGGGTTCAGCCAGGCAGCGCATGAACCAGGACAAGCTGCCGAGCCGGCGGCGGATGACCTGTAACCGCTCAGGGTTCGAGACCAGCCGCTGAATTTTTGAATCGCGTGCCTCGTCGGAGTCCTCACGCGGCGGGAACAGGCGTACCCAGCGTGTGGCGACATCCTCGTCGGACCAGTGCATGGTCTGGGCGGGTTCGATTTGCAGCACCAGATGCAAATGGTTGCTCATCACCGCATAGGCATGAAGGGCGACGGCGAAGCATCCGGCCAAGTGTTGGATGCGATCTTCGACCCACGTCTTGCGATGTTCGAAGGAACGCCCAGTGTAGGAATCGTGGCCGCACAAGAAGGCGCGGCGCACGCAGCGTTGGACGCAGTGGAACATGCCACTGGAGCCGGGAGGGATCAGCTGAGAACGGGCCTGAGTCATGCGCCTATCCTGGCAGCTATCTGCTTCGGGGCGGTATCGGTGTTTGCCTGAGTCTTTTGTCGGGGTTTTCTTACTTTGTGGGTGTCCCACACCAGCCTTACTTTGTACTTTGAGGGTGTCCCATACCAAGTCACACTCCAGCCTTACTTTGTCAGCCTTACTTTATGGGTGTCCCATACTCAGCAAAGCAAAGCCATTGTGGGTGTCCCATACCAAGCCGATTGTGGGTGTCCCATACCAAGCCGAGCCGTGGGTGCCCTGGCGTTACTGGAAACACTTCCAGAGCCCTCGGTTTTCGGCCACTATCCGGGCAACGCCGCGATCTCGTTGGGGCCGATATGACCTCTGTCGTCGAAATCCCCGTCTGGTTCTTGTTGATGTTGCTTGCGGCGAGTATCTATGCCGTGCTGACCAGCATTTTCCTGCCCAGTGTCCGCTGGTTCTTCCGGCGGCGGTTGAACCGGGCGATCGAACGCATCAATAACGGTCTGCGTATACAGATCAGGCCATTCCAGCGCACCAAGCGGCAGGTGCTGATCGATCGGTTGAGCTACGACAGCCAGGTGATCGCGGAGATCGAAAAGCATGCGACGGAATCCGGCGTGCCCAGGGATGTGCTGCAGAAAAAAGTGCGGGTCTACGCCAGGGAAATCGTGCCCTCGTTCAACGCCTACGTGTACTACCGGCTCGGTTACTGGTTGGCCAGGCAGATCTCGCGTTTCATCTATCGGGTGAAGGTTTCGGCCGCAGATATTCCCAAACTCAGCCGGATCGACCCGCAGTCCACCGTGGTCTTCGTGATGAACCATCGCAGCAACATGGACTATCTGCTGGTCACGTATCTTGCGGCTAATCAGGTCACGCTGTCCTATGCGGTGGGCGAATGGGCGCGGGTTCTGCCGCTGAATCTGTTGGTCAAGGGGCTCGGCGGTTATTTCGTGCGCCGGGCGTCCAACGACCCGCTTTACCGCAAAGTGCTCGAGCGCTACATCCACATGTCCACGCGCGAAGGCGTTTGCCAGGCCGTATATCTGGAGGGCGGTTTGAGCCGCGACGGCAGCTTCGGGCGGCCGAAACTCGGGTTTCTCGATTACACGTTGCGCGGTTTCGATGCCGACGCCGATCGCGACATCGTGTTCATCCCGATCGGGATCAATTACGATCATGTGCTCGAAGACATGAACATGCTGGCGTGGACCGATCCGCACAGCAAACGCAAAGGCCTCTGGTTCCATCTCAAGAACGTGCTGAGGTTTCTCCGTTTCAACCTGTTCGCTGGCAGCGATGAGCGGTTCCGCCGCAACGGCTACGCGAGCGTGAACTTCGGCATCCCGGTCTCCACCAAGGAATTCATCGCGGCGAACGGCATCCAGTTCAAGTCTCTGTCGAAGGAGCAGCGCTTCCAGCAGGTGACCTTGTTGGCTGACGAGTTGATGGATGCGATCCGCTATGTCATCCCGATCCTTCCTGTGCCGTTGATCGCGGCCGTGTTCGTGCGCAATCCGCAAGGCGGGCTGCGTTCCGTCGACCTGATTGTCGAAGTCGACCGGCTGATCGATGAGCTGATCCAGGGCGGCGCGGCCATGCGCGAAGAGGAAAAGCCGCGCAACTCGACTCTGCTGCAGAGTGTGCAGTTGTTGCAGCGACGAGGCATCCTGATCGAAGAGAAGGATCGCTATTTTCCGAATCCGGAGCACGGCGCGCTGCTTAAGTACTACGCCAATTCAATCGCGCATTGGCTGCGCCCGTCAGAAGGCGACAGCCATGGCGGCAGCGCCGTTGTCGGCCCTGCGAACAGGGCGGCATCCGATGGGGATCTTTCGGCAGAGCCGCAAGGGGCGTGACCCCGTTCGATCCGTGCATGCCCGGCGCTTCGCGCGGCGCTCCTCTCGATGGGCTTGGCCCGGTCGCCCGCCGGATCGGCCTATACTGGCCGCGAACTTTTTACGGGAGGGACGCGCCATGACCCAGCATATCGTGTGCAAGGTCGATGAACTGCCCGTCGGTGAGATGAAGGCGTTCGCCGTCGCCGGCGAGAACATCGTGCTCTACCATCTCGAAGACGGCTTTTTCGCCACTCAATCGAAATGCACGCACATGCTCGCGCCTCTGGCCAAGGGCAAGATCGTTGAGGGTTGCAAAGTACAATGTCCTCTGCACCGTGCGCGCTTCGACATCCGAACCGGCGAAGTGATCGACTGGGCTAATTTCCCGCCCGGCATCCAATTGCTCAATATCGTGCGCGGCGAGAAATCCCTGAAGACCTACCCGGTCAGCGTGAAAGACGGCGCGGTGCGGGTGAAGATCGCCTGACCGGGACGCCTGTGTTCAACCCGATTGCGTTCGATGTTTCGGCGTTCGCACCAACCGCGTGCCGCTGGCGCGGTCATGCCAGGTCAGGCGATCGCGATCGATCCATGCCCACCAGAAGCCGAGTCCGGCGAGCAGCAGAGATAGCGTGCCGACGAGATAGCGACGAATCAGCGCTTGCCGGATGGGCGTCGTCTGGTTTATGGCGATCAGGCGCAGGCGCCAGGGGCGCATGCCGAGCGTTTGACCGCCGCGCGACCAACTGAACACGGCGTAGACGCCGGTCATCAGCCAGCAGCACAGCCATAGCGCTGCGCCGAGCACGCTGCGGGTTTCGAGGATCGCGCGCGCGTCGTGGCCGGCGAGGTAATAGCCGAGGTTGAACAGTGCCGAGAGCAGCATCCACACCGCCAGCATCGGCCAAAAGTCGTAGAACAGGGCGAGCAGACGGCGCACGATCAGCGCCTGCCGCGGTCCGGATACGGTGGGGATGTCGGTCATCACCACAGGATAAGGCAACGTTGAAGATGTTACTCGCGCGCGTCGGCGCGTATTCTGCGTGCATGACCGTCATCACGCCCGCGCAACGTCGCGAACAAGCCATGGCGTTGCCGCCCTTACGCGACGCCGATGCTGCGGCGATCCACGCTTTCATCGATGCGGCCTGGGCCGAGAGCGGTCTGGCCACGCAGACGCAGGCCAGTTACCGGCGTGATCTCGAAGGGTATGCGCGTTGGCGCGATGGCCGAGGCGGTGGATTGCACGGCGCCGATCGCTCGGCGTTGTTCGAGTATCTGGCTTGGCGCACCCGTAGTGGGTATTCCCCGCGCAGCAATGCGCGCCTGTTGTCCACGCTACGCGCATTTTTCGCTTGGCAGGTCCGCCGCGGCGCGCGCGCGGACGATCCGACCGCCTTGTTAGACCCGCCGAAGTTGCCACGATCTTTGCCCAAAGCCCCGAGCGAGCGCGAGATCGACGCCTTGTTGGCGGCTCCGGACGTCAGCACGCCGGAAGGTCTGCGTAACCGCACGATGTTGGAGCTGATGTACGCGGCGGGGCTGCGCGTGAGCGAGCTGGTCGGGCTGCCGGCGACCGCAGTGAACTTGCGTCAGGGGGTGTTGCGGGTCAGTGGCAAGGGGGGCAAGGATCGTTTGGTGCCGCTCGGCGAGGAGGCTCAGCATTGGTTGCAGCGCTATCTGGCCGAGGCCAGGCCTGTCCTCGCGGGCAAGCGTGCGGCCGCGGCGCTGTTCGTCAATGCGGGCGGCGAGTCGCCGAGCAGGCAACAGTTCTGGACGCTGGTCAAACGCATGGCCACCGTTGCGGGCATCGACCCGCGCAAAATCAGCCCCCATGGCCTGCGGCATAGTTTCGCGACGCATTTGCTCAACCACGGCGCCGACCTGCGCGCGCTGCAGATGCTGCTCGGCCATTCCAGTCTGTCCACCACGCAGATCTACACCCTGGTCGCGCGCGAGCAGCTCAAGCGTCTGCATGCCCAGCATCATCCCCGAGCCTGAGTGAGGCTGCGAGCGGGTCCGAGTCCGGGAGACGCTCGGCTCGTCGGGCCCGGGACCGGGGGCAGGCCGGAGGCCGGGGCACGCGGTAGAAATGCGACGCCGCGCCGAAAGCGCCGTTTCGAAAGCGATTGCTGTGGGCCCATCGTGGGGGCGCATGCGACAATCCTCCGAACTTTCATCCTCTCGGTGGGTCGGACCGCTTAATGGCCGCCCGCAGCGATGGCTTTATGCGCTTTCAACGACCGCTTTCAACGACATGGAACCCTGATATGAAGCTTCCGGTTTTCGCTCTGCTCTGCGCCGCCAGCCTGTCGGCCTGCGCACAGCCCGCTCCGTCCGCCGCCGCCGCCAAGGAAGCATCCGCCGCGACCGCCGAGGCCAAGACCGACCCCGCCAAGCCCTCCGCCGCATCGGCCAAGTCCGCGGACGAGCCGGTCAAGGGCAATACGCCGGACGAACGCGCCCGCAACGCGATCCTGAAGCTCGCTCCGACAGCCGTGATCGACCGCATGGGCCCGGCGCCCATCGCCGGGTTCCGCGAAGCGATCGTCAGCGGCCAGGTGCTGTATATCAGCGACGACGGCCGTTATCTCATGCAGGGCGCGCTTTACGACATTCAGACCCGGCAGGATCTCAGCCAAGTCGGGATGAGCGAGCTGCGCAAGCAGGAATTGAAGAAGATTCCGCAGGCCGACCGCATCGTGTTCGCGCCGGCCAAGCCTAAGCACACGGTCACGGTGTTCACCGATATCGAGTGCGGGTTCTGCCGCAAGTTGCACCAGGAAATCGCCGAATACAACCGCCTCGGCATCGCGATCGAATATCTGGCCTTCCCGCGTGCGGGACTGGCCAGCGAGGACTTCAAGGCGATGGAGTCGGTGTGGTGTTCGGTCGATCGCCGCAAAGCGCTGACCGACGCCAAGAACGGCCAACCGGTGGCGCCCAAGCGCTGCACCAATCCGGTCACCGTGCAGTACAAGCTCGGCCAGCGCATCGGCCTGCAGGGCACGCCGATGATCGTCAACGAAGAGGGCATGGTCATGCCGGGCTACATGCCTCCGGCGCAGTTGCTCGAAGCGCTGGACAAATTGGCCGCCGAGGCCAAGGCCAAGCCGGTCGCCGCCGCGGGCGCGCCCTGATCATGCTTGTCGCGCACGCCACCCCGAGCGCGTGCGCGACACCATGGGCTGGGGCCGGCCGCTGAGTCGGCCCGAGTCCGCTACAATCGCGGGCCCGTGTTACTCGACCATCCGCGGACATGATCGTCCTTGAGGGCCTGCCGGCCCTGTCGCCGTTCCGTCGCGAACGGCTCGAAACCCGCCTCCAGGCCTTGGTCCCGGAACTGCGCGTCGTCGGCGCCTGGTACGTGTACTGGATTCAGCAGGAACCTGGCGGCGCAGCAGAGACCGATAGACTCGAACGCATTCTCCAGGCGCGTTCCGAGACCGCGCCACGCGCCGCCGATGTGGTCTCGCGCTATGTGGCGCCACGCCTGGGAACCATCTCGCCCTGGGCCAGCAAATCCACTGAATTGTTGCGCGGCGCCGGATTGCGCTTGCGGCGGGTGGAGCGAGGCGTCCGGATCGATCTGAGCGGTTGGCGCGGCGATACGGCGACCTTGGCCGCGCTCGCCAAGCGCCTGCACGACCCCATGACCCAGTCGCTCCTGCCGGATGCGGATCAGGCGCAGGCGTTATTCGACATCCCGGCGCGTGGCGCGCTCGAAACGGTGTCTGTGGACGAGATCGCAGCGGCCAACGCGCGTCTCGGCCTGGCCTTGGCCGAGGACGAGATCGAATACCTGCGCGCGCGCTACGCAGAGCTGGGCCGCGATGCCCATGACGTCGAACTGATGATGTTCGCGCAAGCCAACTCCGAGCATTGCCGACACAAGATCTTCAATGCGAGCTGGACCGTCGACGGTTTCGGCGAGAGCCTGAACGGCACGCCCTTGTCGCTGTTCAAGATGATCAAACACACCCATGCGCAAACGCCGTTGCACACGCTGTCGGCTTACAGCGATAACGCCGCGGTGGTCGAGGGCTATCCGGCACGGCGTTTCCGGCCCGATCCGGAGACGCTGCACTATCGCGCCGAGGCCGAAGCGCCGAGCGCGTTCTGCATCAAGGTCGAGACGCACAACCATCCGACCGCGATTTCTCCGTTTCCCGGCGCTTCCACCGGTGCGGGCGGCGAGATCCGCGACGAGGGCGCCACCGGGCGCGGCGGCAAACCCAAGGCGGGCCTGTGCGGCTTCAGCGTGTCGCATTTGCGTATCCCGGGCATGCCGCAGCCGTGGGAGCACGAACGCGCACTCAATCCGCGAATGGCCTCCGCGTTGGAGATCATGCTCGAAGGCCCCATCGGCGCGGCTGCGTTCAACAACGAATTCGGCAGGCCCAATCTGAGCGGATACTTCCGCAGTTTCGAAGCGCGCGAGCCTGACGGCACGGTACGCGCCTACGACAAGCCGATCATGCTGGCTGGCGGTCTGGGCGCGATCGATCGCCCCCAAGTCGACAAACGCAAGCTCTCGCCCGGCGATGCGGTGATTGTGCTCGGTGGTCCGGCGATGCTGATCGGTCTGGGCGGCGGCGCGGCCAGTTCGGTCGCCTCCGGCGACAGCGCCGAGGATCTGGATTTCGCCAGCGTGCAGCGCGACAACCCGGAGATGGAGCGCCGTTGCCAGGAAGTGATCGACCGCTGCGTCGCGCTGGGTGCGGATAATCCGATCCTGTGCATCCACGATGTCGGCGCCGGAGGGCTGTCGAACGCGATTCCCGAGTTGCTGCACGACTCCGATGTCGGCGGCGTGATCGATCTGGACAAGGTGCCGAGCGACGATCCGTCGCTTTCGCCGATGCAGTTGTGGTGCAACGAGTCGCAGGAACGCTATGTGCTCGGCGTGACCCAGGACCGGTT
>SSEV01000180.1 GCA_008015095.1 Lysobacteraceae bacterium
CTTTCGGGCGTTCGATGACGAAGTCGGGTAGGACGAGGTCGGCAGGCAGCAGGCCGCCGTCGCGCAAATGGGCGATGCCCTGGTCGATCAGGGCGCGAAGCTGGGATTTCACGGAGGTTTCGCGGCGCTCGTGGCGTTTTGATGGCGGGGTATTGTAGTGAAATTGGAAATGGCGGGCTGTTTTTCAACAGCCGGCTGAAGAACCTCCGAATGCCCTCATAACCAGCCCCGCGCCGCCAGCGACACCGGCAGCCCGTCGCCGATCACGAAATGATCGAGCAGACGCACTTCGACCAGTGATAGCGCTTGTTTCAGCCGTGCGGTGATGGCGCGGTCGGCGGCGCTGGGCTCGCCGTTGCCGCTGGGATGGTTGTGGCCGACGATTAGGGCCGCTGCGTTGTGGGCCAGGGCGCGACGAACCACTTCCCGTGGATGCACCTCGGCCCCGTCCACCGTGCCGCGGAACAGCTCTTCGAACGCAATGGCGCGGTGGCGAGTATCCAGAAACAAAGCCGCGAACACCTCGTGCGGCAGACCACGCAGACGCTGCGCGAAATAGCGGCCCGCAGATTGCGGGTCGGTCAGCGCTTCGCCGCGCTCCAGGCCGGCGGCGAGATAGCGGCTGCCCAGTTCCAAGGCGGCGCTCAGCTTGCAAGCGCGCGCCGCGCCGATCCCGGGCAATTCCATCAGTTCGGTCGGGCTGCGCTCGAGTAGCGCCCGCAATGGTCCGTGACGGGACAGCAGTTGGCGAGAGGTGGCGACCGCGTCGCTGCCGGCGAGGCCGGAGCCCAGGAAGATCGCCAGCAATTCGGCGTCGGAAAGCACCGAAGGGCCGCGATGCAGGAGTTTTTCGCGGGGACGTTCGTCCTGGGGCCAGTCGCGGATATGCATGAGGGTGGGTCGAGGAGGGGATGGCCGTATTCCACGATGCTCGCGTCGCCGTGACTGCCGGACTTCGCGGCTGCTTCGGGTAAGCTGTCACCCCTGTTCATCGTAGGAAAAGCCTGACCCATGTCGTCATCGCTGGCCGGCCAGCGCGTTCTGCTCTGCGTCTGTGGTGGCATCGCCGCCTACAAGGCGATTGAGCTGGTGCGCCGTTTGCGCGAAGCGGGCGTGGACGTGCAGGTGGCGATGACCGAAAACGCCGAGCGTTTCGTCGGAGCTCCGAGCCTGCAGGCGGTCTCCGGCCACCCGGTGCGCGCTTCGTTATGGGATGAGGCGGCCGAGGCGGCGATGGGACACATCGAACTCGCGCGCTGGGCCGACCGGGTGCTGGTCGCCCCGGCCACCGCCGATATGCTGGCGCGTCTGGCCCACGGTCTCGCCGATGATCTGGTGAGCACCTTGTGTCTGGCGACGACCGCGCCGATCGCGGTGGCGCCGGCCATGAACAACCGGATGTGGCTGCATCCGGCCACGCAGGCCAATCTGGCGACGTTACGCGCACGCGAGGTAATGGTGATCGGCCCCGACGACGGCGCGCAGGCATGCGGCGAATTCGGCCCCGGCCGCCTGCGCGAACCTCCGGAAATCGTCGCCGCGCTTGCCGCTTGCGTGGGAGAAAGCGCAGCCCGCGTCGCCGACTTTGCCGGTTTGCGCTTGCTGATCAGCGCCGGCCCGACGTTGGAGGATCTCGACCCGGTGCGTTTCATCGGTAACCGCAGCAGCGGCAAGATGGGGTTCGCGATCGCCGCCGCCGCGGCGCGGCGCGGCGCCGAGGTGACCTTGGTGGCAGGACCGGTGAATTTGGGTACGCCCGCGGGCGTGCGGCGCATCGATGTGCGCTCGGCGCGACAGATGCGCGATGCGGTGCTGGATGCGTTGCCGGCGGATATCTACATCGGCACCGCCGCGGTCGCCGATTACACGCCGCGCGTGGTGTCCGCCGAAAAAATCAAGAAAAGCACGACGCCCGGCGAAGAGAGCATGACGCTCGAACTGGTGCGTACGCCTGATATCCTGGCCGAGGTCGCCGTGCATGCGCGGCGTCCGCGCTGTGTGGTGGGATTCGCGGCGGAGACTAATGACGTCGAGCGTTACGCCCGCGACAAGCTCGAACGCAAGCGCCTGGACATGATCGCGGCCAACCAGGTCGGCCGCGCCGGTTGCGGATTCGAAAGCGAGGACAACGCGCTGGCGGTCCTGACTGCGGACGGCGCGCAACATCTCGGCCCCGCGCCCAAGACGCGACTTGCAGATGGGCTGCTGGATCTGATCCGCGAACGCCTCGGGCAAGGGGGCGCGCGGTGAGCCGCGGCGCAGTCGGTGACCGCGGAGACTTCGCGATCGCGAACCACGGCGATTGCATCCATGCTTGCGCGCGCCTATGCCGCTTGGTCGATCCTTGGGGATGCAGCCCCACTGCGGCCAGCGTCGAGGAGGGCGTATGACGCATGTGCTGCAGGTCAAAGTGCTCGATTCGCGCTTCGGCGGCGAATGGCCGCTGCCGGCCTACGCGACCGAAGCCAGCGCCGGGATGGATCTGCGCGCGGCCGTCGAAGCGCCATTGCTCTTGGCGCCGGGAGAGGCGGCGCTGGTGCCGTCGGGTTTGGCGATCCACATCGCCGACCCGGGGCTCTGCGCCGTGATCCTGCCGCGTTCCGGTCTGGGCCATCGGCATGGAATCGTCCTGGGCAACGGCACCGGGCTGATCGACGCGGATTACCAGGGACCGTTGCTGATCAGTCTTTGGAATCGCGGACAGGAGGCCTACAGCATCTCGCCTGGCGACAGGATTGCGCAGTTGGTCATACTTCCGATCGTTCGGGCGGCGCTTGAGGTCGTGGATACTTTTGCCGAAAGCGCGCGCGGCGCGGGGGGCTTCGGCCACACGGGCGTGCGTTGATCCGCACGACGGGTTGCGCGGAACAGTCTGTCGAGAAATAGCCGTAAGCGCGGCCAAGGACGGTCGTATCGAGGAAGCGACCGCGTCAGTGACCGCTTCGTCGGCGGCGAGCGTGGCGGGGCGGAACACGCGAAGGCGTGCATGGCATCACTTGTTTTTCGAATCACCAGATCAGAGCGTTCAATAGATGGGGAATCCGATGCAACACGGCACGCGCCAACTGCTGCACAGCTTCAAGCCGGTTTTGTTGCCGCTGGCGGCGCTGACCGGGGTGCTCGCGCTGTGGCTCGGTTGGAGCAGCATCGCCCAGATTCGCGACGGCTCGCGGCGCAGCGAACTCGAGTCCTCGCGCAACATGGGCGTGCAGCAGATCCAGCAGGGCCTGGTGCAGCAGTTCAAGCGGCTGAACACCAGCCTGGAGTCGCCCGAACTGCAAACCGCATTGCAGACCAGCGGCCTGGACCTGGGAGCGAAAGTTCTCAGCGCGGGTTGGCCGAATCTGGAGCAGGCCGAAATTCTCTCCCCCGATCTGGACACGGCGTATTCGGCCTTACCCAAGGGCGGATTCGGCCGCCTGCTGGTGATCGAAACCGCGCTGAGAGAGAACAAGCCCACCAGTTGGGTCGTGCGGGGGGGCGATGGCCCTCGGCTTGCGCTGGCGGCGCCGGTACGCCAGAACGGGACATTGGTCGGCGTGGCCTATGTGCAATTGCCCTTGAACGAAGCGACGGCCGGCCTGCAAACGATCGGTCTGATCGACGACAGTTACCTAGCCCTGCGCCAGGGCAATCAGACCCTGTGGGAGCGCGGCGACAACCAGTATGCCGATGCCGCCGAGCGGATGGCCGTGCCGATCGCGGACTCCGGGTTGCGGCTGGTGGCCGCGACCGTGGCGCCGCCCGCCCCGCTGTTCGGTCTGGATGCGGTGCCCGCGCTGATTGCGGCGCTTGTCTGCGTCGGCGTGGTGTTCGTGCTCTGGAGGCTTTCGCGCCTGCGGTTGGATGCCGTTGTGGCGGTTGACGATGCGCCGACGCTGGAGCAGGCCGCCGCCAGCGCGCCGAACGATGCGCCCGTGCCGCGTCTGGACATCAAAGAGCCCGCGAAGCCGGCTCCGGTGGTGGTCGATCGCAGCATCTTCCGCGCTTATGACATCCGCGGCGTGGTCGGGCGGACGTTGGACCCCAATGTGGCGATCCAGATCGGTCACGCGATCGGTTCGCTGATGCACGAGCAGGGGTTGCACGACATCGTGGTCGGGCGCGATGGCAGGCTATCCGGGCCTGCGCTGATCGAGGGCCTTGTCGAGGGTTTGCGGCGCGCCGGTCGCAACGTCATCGACATCGGCATGGCGCCGACGCCGATGATCTATTTCGGGGCCTTCCATCTGCGCACCGGCTGTTGCGTGTCGGTGACCGGTAGCCATAACCCGCCGGACTACAACGGCTTCAAGATCGTGGTCGGCGGGGAGACGCTCTCGGGCGACGCCATCGTCGATCTGCATACGCGCATCGGCGATGGCAGACTGCATCGTGCGGGTAATCCAGGCAGCATCAGCGAGCGCGACATCAGTCAGGACTATGTGATGCGGATCGCCTCCGACGTACAGCACGGACGGCGCCTGAAAGTGGTGGTGGACGCGGGCAATGGCGTGGCCGGTGAAGTCGGGCCGCGGGTGCTTGAGGCGATCGGCGCGGAAGTCGAGGAACTGTACTGCGAGATCGACGGCAACTTCCCCAACCACCATCCGGACCCGAGCGAACCGCATAACCTCACCGACCTGATCAGCATGGTGCGACGCCGCGGCGCCGACCTCGGCATCGCCTTCGATGGCGACGGCGACCGCCTCGGCGTAGTGATTCCGGATGGCGAAAACATCTATCCGGACCGGCTGCTGATGCTGTTCGCCGGAGATGTGCTCGAACGCAATCCCGGCGCGGTGATCGTGTACGACGTCAAATGCACCGGACGACTGCCCGGATACATTCTGCGCCATGGCGGCAGCCCGCTGATGTGGAAGACCGGCCATTCGCTGATCAAAGCCAAGATGCGCGAAATCGGCGCCGAACTCGCCGGCGAAATGAGCGGCCACTTCTTCTTCGCCGAGCGCTGGTACGGGTTCGACGACGGGATCTACGCGGCCGCGCGGCTGCTCGAAATCCTCGCATTCGCCGAAGGCTCGCCGCAGGAGATCCTCGGTATGCTGCCCAAAGGGGTGTCGACGCCGGAAATCAAGGTCGATGCGCCGGGAGGAGATCCGCATGCGTTCGTCGAGCGCTTCTGCGACGGCGCATTTTTCGAAGGCGGCCGCATGTCGACGATCGACGGGATGCGTGTGGATTGGCCCGACGGCTGGGGACTGGTGCGCGCCTCCAACACCACGCCGGTGCTGGTCATGCGTTTCGATGCGGACAACGAACTGGCCTTGGCGCGGATCCAGAGCGCGTTCCGCATGCGCTTGCATCAATTGCAGCCGAATCTGCAATTGCCGTTCTGAGAGCCGCCGTTCTGAGAGAGCCGCCGCTCTGAGAGGCTGTTCAAACCTCGGCATGCTTCGCGTCTGGCGTGCGGAGCAAGCCGGGAGAAGGGGGCGCCGCAGGGTCGAGCGAGCGGGCCGAGCGAGGACGATGCGCCGCGCCCCAGAGGCAGGATCAGCCTGCAGGCGGGACGGGCGGAGGTATCGGCAGCGGCGCGCCAGCGGCGCTTGCGTTCTTCAGTTCGCGATACCGCGTCAGCGCGGCTTCGAATTCACGATCGAGCGCCGCGCGTTCGCTCTTCTGGCGGTGTTCCAATGCGCGCAGTCCCAACAGGTCCGCATGCTGGGTCAGGATTTTCTCGCGCAATTTTCGTGTGACCGGTTGCGACTGCAATTCCAGTTCGTTGGCCTGGCGCAGCAGGCCGATCAGGCTTTGCTCCAGATTGGCGACCGCCAGTTTCGAACTCTTGAGCGATTCTTCGAGCAATTCGAAGCGGTCGCGGAAAGCGCGTTGAAGAACGGCCTCGGTTTCGTAAGACAGCACCATCGCCATCGCTTGACGCTGGCTGCGCGCCTGCTGATTCGCCGCTTCCTGATCGACGGCGGCCCGGGCGCGTTCCTCCGCAGTCAGTTCGCGACTGATCCGGTTGACCGCCATGCCGCTGCTCTGATTGATTTCCGTGCGCGAATGCTTGACCGCCGAGGCGGGTAAGGTGTCGCTGCAGACCCGGCGCGGCCCCTCGTCCCAGCAATAGAGTTTTTTCTCTGGCGGCTTGTTCTGCGCCGAGGCCGCGGAAGCCGCGAAGACAAGCAACATGGGCAACAGCCATGCGTGCGCTGGCGCAGCGAAGATGCGATGGCGATGGATGGATTGCGTCATTCGACCTCCCCCCGGACCGACGTCTCGGCGCAACCATAGCGCGCGCGATAAGCGAGCAGACGGTCGCGTTCACGGGAAAGTTCGGCTCTTTCCCCGGTAAATGCAAGCAAATCGTCCAGTCCTGCGACCGCAATCACGGGAATGCCGTGTTCATCAGTGAGGGCCTGGGCGGCCGACCGGCCGGCGCCCCCGCCGGTCTGGGGACCGGCGGCCACTTCCTGGCGGTCCAAGGCGATGACGATGCCCACCGTTTCCGCGTCCGCCGCGCGGATCAGGGCTAGGGCCTCTCGGATCGCGGTTCCGGCGGTGATCACATCGTCGACGATCAGCACGCGCCGTCCAGCCATCGGCGCGCCGATCAGCAGCCCGCCCTCGCCATGCGCCTTGGCTTCCTTGCGGTTGAAAGCCAGCGGCAGATCGCGGCCGCGACGGGCCAGTTCGCAGGCTAGGGCCGTCGCCAGCGGGATGCCCTTGTACGCCGGACCGAACAGCAGATCAAAACGCAGGCCGGCGGCATCGAGCGCGTCGGCGTAGCAGCCCGCCAGTTCCGCGAGCGCAGCACCGGAGTCGAATCGCCCGGCGTTGAAGAAATAGGGGCTGACCCGGCCGGATTTCAGGGTGAATTCGCCGAAACGCAGGGCTTCGGCGCGCAGGGCGAGTCGTAGAAAGCGGGAGCGGTGGTCGGACACGGGGGGACGGGCCGGGGCGGGAGACGATCATAAACCGGCCGGCATCCAAGGCGACCGCCCGCTGTGCGCAATGAATCGGCGGCGGCGCACGGCGGCCGGTATGCGAGCGTTTGGAGGCAAGCGTTGGCGAATCCGTTACTCTTGCCTGTCGCCTCCCTCCGAGACCCGTCGCCGGCCCTCGATGCGCATCATCACTTTCAACGCCAACGGCCTGCGTTCGGCCGCTACCAAGGGATTCTTCGAGTGGTTCGCCGGCCAGGACGCCGATGTGCTCTGCGTGCAGGAGACCAAGGCGCAGGAACACCAACTGGACGCCCCCGAACTCAAACCGGACGGCTACCGCGCCTACTTCAAGGATGCGATCACCAAGAAGGGCTACAGCGGCGTAGGCATCTACAGCAAACGCCCGCCAGATGACGTGCGCACCACCCTGGGCTGGGCCTCGTTCGACGACGAGGGGCGCTATATTGAGGCGCGTTTCGGCAACCTCAGCGTGGTGTCGTTCTATATCCCGTCCGGGTCTTCCGGCGATGTGCGCCAGGATTTCAAGTTCGAGGTGATGCGCTGGCTCAAGCCCATCCTCGACGAATGGCTGCGCAACGGCCGCGACTACGTGCTGTGCGGCGATTGGAACATCGTTCGCGCCCGCAACGACATCAAGAATTGGACCTCGAATCAGAAGAATTCCGGCTGCCTGCCCGAGGAGCGGGCCTGGCTCAACGGCATGATCGCCGACGCCTGCGGCGACGGCGCCGCCGTGCCCGAATTCGGCTGGCTCGACAGTTTCCGTGTGCTCAAACCGTCTGCGGCCGAGTACACCTGGTGGTCGCAGCGCGGCGCGGCGCGCGCCAATGACGTGGGTTGGCGCATCGATTACCAGTTCATCACCCCCTCGCTGCGCGATGCCGTCAAAGCCTGCGCGGTGCACAAGAATCCGCGCTTCTCGGATCACGCGCCGTACGTGGTCGATTACGATCTGCGCGCGGACGCGGGCGGCAAGGCGGGCAAACGATGAGCGCGGCGACCCCCGCCGTCGCGCGTAAGGCCCCGAGTTGGCGCGATGTGCTGCGCGGCCTGCGCCAGCGCAAGGTCGCGGCGATGCTGATGCTCGGCCTGTCCGCAGGCCTGCCGTTCATGCTGGTCGGCAACACCATGGGCCTGTGGCTGCGCGAAGGCGGCATCGAACTGACCGCGATCGGCTTCCTGTCGTGGGTCGGCATCATGTATTCGATGAAGTTCCTGTGGGCGCCGCTCATCGACAGGGCCGATGTGCCGCTGCTCGGGCGCCTGCTGGGTCATCGTCGGGGCTGGATGTTGTTGGCGCAGATAGTGGTCGCCATCGGTCTGTTGGGCATGGCTCTGACCACGCCGCAGGGCGGCCTGGTCCCATTCGCCCTGCTCGCCCTGTTGGCGGCATTCGCTTCCGCCACCCAGGACATCGTGATCGACGCGTGGCGCATCGAAAGCGCCGACACCGGCGAGGAACTGGCGCTGCTGAGCGCCGCGTATCAGCTCGGTTATCGTTTCGCGTTGCTGCTCACCGACGCCTGGATCCTGGTCATCGCGGCGAAGATCGGTTGGACCGCCTCGTACGAACTGGTCGCGGTGCTGATGAGTCTGGGCATGATCGCAGTGCTGTTCGCGCGCGAGTCGCGCAAACTCCCCACGCGGGCGCTGATCGCGGAGATCCCGCTCGGCGATAAGCCGCTCGGCGTATCCGATGCGATGGTGCTGCGCTGGATCGCGGCGTTGCTGATCGGCGTGACGGCCCTGTTCTATCTGGTCGCCGCGCACAATTTCTGGGGCAAGGGATGGGACTGGGGCGACGCGTTGTTCGCCGCCAGCGCGCCGGTCGCGATTTGGCTGCTGGTGCGACGGCCGCGCGTTGGCGTGCAGGTTCGCGAGGCGACATGGTCGCGTCCTCTGGTGCGGCCGTTGTTGCGTTTCTTCGATGCGACCATCGGCCCGCTGCTGATGTTCTTCCGCGACCATGGCAAGGCCGCGCTGTTGATTCTGCTCGCGATCAGCCTGTACCGGCTCCCCGATTTCGTGCTCGGGCCGATGGCCAACCCGTTCTACAACGATCTCGGCATCGCCAAGGAAACCGTTGGCGCGGTGCGCGGATCGATCGGCTGGGTCTCGACGACCGTCGGCATCATCATCGCCGGCATGAGCGCGCTGCGCATCGGTTTCGTACCGACGTTGTTGATCGGCGCGATCCTCGGCCCCGCGTCGAATCTCGCCTTCGCCTATCTGGCCTGGCACGGTGCGGACATCGACGTGTTTTCGGTGGCGATGGCGATCGACAATTTCTGCACCGGTTTCGCCGGCGTGGCGCTGGTCGGTTACATGTCCAGCCTCACCTCGCTGGGCTATACGGCGACCCAGTACGCACTGCTCAGTTCGTTCTATGCGATGCCCGGAAAATTCCTCAAGGGCTTGTCCGGTGTCGCCGTGGACGGCCTGGCCAAAACGCATAGTCTGATCGACGCCTACGCCCTGTTCTTCGTCGGCACCGCGCTGGTCGGCATCCCGGCCTTGTTGCTGTGCCTGTGGCTGGTACGTCATGCGCGCGCGGTCGAGCGTCATGCGGCGGTGGCGGGGTGAGGCCATGACCGACCTCGTATTGCGCGATATCGAACCGATACTCGCCGCACGTATTCGTCGGGTGGCGGAGACCAACGGCTGGACGATCCATCAGACCATCTTGCATCTGATCGAGCGGGGCCTGTTCGCCAGCGAAGGCGGCGCTCTGCGTTTCGACAGCGCCGAATCGGATGTGATGCAGGCCGCGATCGCCGCGCTGGAAGGCGTGCCGAACGATCCCGGATTCTCGCTGATCGGTCGGATCGAGATGACGGCCACGATCGAAGAGGGCGCCTCGGGCTTCGATCAGAGCGATTTCGAGCGCGCGCTCGAAGATATTCCGGTGGGCGCCAAACTTGGGACTTTGGAGTGAAGCCTGTCGCAGGGGCCGCTTCGAATCCGTGCGCCAGCGATCGTTCGCTCAGGGCGAATAGACCGCGCCCAGCACGCGTGGGCCCGCGGCGCCGGTAACCGTGGGCAGGTTGCCGGGTAGCCCGAGCAAGGTCTGTCGGGCCAACCAGGCGAAGCCCACGGCTTCGACATGGTCCGGGTCGATGCCATGCCGGGCAGTGGATTCCACATGCGCGCCAGGGATAGCGAGAGTCAGTGCGCGCATCAGCTCGGCGTTGTGGACGCCGCCGCCGCAGACCAGCACGCGCGCGGTGCGCGGCTGCGTCGCGCGCAAGGCATCGGCGACGCTGTGCGCGGTCAAGGCCAACAGCGTGGCCTGTACATCGGCCGGCGATTCATCGCCATGCAGTACCGATTCGATCCAACCCAGATGGAACTGATCGCGACCGGTGGATTTGGGCGGCGGCAGCGCGAACCATGGTTCGCCGAGCAGACGCGCCAGCATAGCCGCGTCGATGCGGCCGGAGGCCGCCAAGCGGCCGTCGCGGTCGAAGCGTTCGCCGGTATGACGCAGGCACCAGGCATCCATTAACCCGTTCGCCGGTCCGGTATCGAAACCGCGCACCACGCCTTGGACGGGCAGCAGGGTCAGATTGGCGATGCCGCCTAAATTGAGCACGGCGCGGTCTTCGAGCGGCGAGGACAGCAAAGACGCATGCAGCGCCGGCAGCAGCGGTGCGCCGTGGCCGCCCGCGGCGAGATCGCGACGGCGAAAATCGGCGACGGTGCGGATGCCGCAACGCTCGGCGATGAGATTCGCATCGCCGAGTTGCAGGGTGAACGGCCAGATCCCGTCATGCAGCCTTCCCAGGGGGCGATGACGCAGGGTCTGGCCATGCGAGCCGATCGCGGCGATCGCACGACGCCTCACGCCACTGTCGGCGATGGCCTGCTGTGCGGCTTCGGCAAAGGCGGCGCCGATGCGTGTGTCCAGTTCGCCCAGTTCGTCCAGGGTGAGGTGTTGATCATGCTGGCCCAGTTGCACCAACTGCGTGCGTAGCCCGGGTTCCCAGGGATAGGTCCGGCCGAACACCAGTTCCGCGCGCACGCGGGACGTCCCGTCCTCGGGGGCATGGAAACATGCGATCGCCGCATCGATCCCATCGACGCTGGTGCCGGAGATCAGGCCAAGGAACAAGTCGGATGCATGAGCGTGCGCGGGCATCGGGCCATGATCGGTGAAGGCGTGCGCGGTTACCAGACGCGCGTGACCGTTGCGTCCAGCGCGGTCATGGCTTCGAGAGGCTGCTCGCAGGCGGAAGCTGCGGATGTGGGCCGAGTCCGACCGGCCGCCAGAGCCGGTTAGGGCCTGCAAGGGCTCGCGGATTAAGCGCGCAAGGGCTTGATCCCGCGGGGGCAGACTCAGGAGATCCCGGCGGCAGGCACATTGGCGGCCGACCGCCGTCTCAGCTTGGAGAGAGGTCTGCCCTTACTTCTTGCGCCCTTTCTGCGAAACGGCCGCCAGGGCTGCGCTCAGGCGTTCTTGCGGGGTTTCGATCACATCGGCGTAGATGATGTTCTCGACCGTGCGGATCCGGGTCATGGCGCGATGGGTCTCGCGACGGAAGCTCGCCAACTCCGCGCCATGCAGGGGCTCGGGAGGCGGCATCGTCACCGACAGCGGGTTGCGATGCACGCCGTTGATCCGGAATTCGTAATGCAGATGCGGGCCGGTCGACAGGCCGGTGCTGCCGACGTAGCCGATGAGCGTGCCTTGGGCGATGTATTGGCCGGGACGGATATTGCCGAAGCGCGACATGTGTCCGTACAGCGTGGTGTAGCCGCGGCCGTGGTCGAGCACCACCGTGCGGCCGTAACCGCCCTGCCAGCCGACGAATTGCACGCGCGCATCGCCCGCGGCCTGGATCGGCGTGCCGGTGCCGGCGGCGTAGTCCACGCCCTTGTGCATCCGCATCCGGCCCAGCACGGGGTGACGGCGTGCGCCGAAACTCGAGCTCAGTCGCGCATAGGGAATCGGCATGCGGATGAAGCTTTTCTTCAGCGGCCGTCCGTCCGCGGTGAAGTATTCGGGCTTGCCGTTGCGCAGATGACGGAAACCGGTATGCAGCTTCTCGTCGACAGTGATGGCGGCGGCCAGCACCGGGCCGGTTTCCTTGAGCTGCCCGTCCACCCATTTCTGGTCGACCACCACGCTGAAGCGGTCGTTGGCGTCGAGATCGGAATCGAAATCGACGTCGTATTTGAAGATTTCGTCGGTGAGCTGATCGAGGTGCGCGCCGCTGAGCCCGAGCTTACGCGCCGAGCGGAACAGCGAGGTGCCGACCTTGCCGCTGAGCACGACGGTGCGGACGTCCACATCGCGCGCGATCCGCGACTCACGGATCTTCTCGCCGGTCAGATCGAGCTGGATCTTCTCGCCGTCGCTGCGTATATAGCGAACCGCGCGCAGTTTGCCGTTGACCGGCAGATCGACCGACAACTCGGTGTGCGGCGTGACCTGGCCGATTTCGGCCTTCACGCCCGGATGAGCCAGCACCCGTTTCAGGTCCGCCGCCGGAATGCCCATGGTGGCGAACATGTGCTTGAGCGATGCGCCGCGCTTGACCCGCAAGGTCTGCCAACTGTCGCCGAAGCTGCCTTGCTGGCGCGCAGGCGACAGCGGCGGCAGGCTCAGAGCCATGGTCTGGATCTGCGGTCGGCTGGTCGCCGGCTGCAGGACGGTGGCGAAACCGGGCACGATCGCGCCCAGCAAAGCGACCAGAGTGGCGGACAGGCTGACCTGCGCCCATTGCCGACGCGTCCAGCGCCCGTTGAATGCCGGGTTCGGGGTTTCGGCGGTTTGTTGAGCTTCCTGCTCCGAGGCGATGCGCAGATTGCGCATCCGCACGAGACGGTTACGCAGGGTCGGGCTCGATGAATCGGTCATCAGAGTAATTCCCCCTGTAGGGAATGACAGCAGGTAACCTTAATTTAGTCGAAAAGTCCGCGTCAAATCCTTGACATACTTGGTTTTTTTCATGGTTTCGGTTTAACTACCTTTTAACGCCGAGTCCCCGCTTTCGACCTGGTTCCCCGACCCAGGTCACGATGCCGGCCGTTTCCTTCCCACCCAATCACAGTTCAGCCACCGACCGTTCATCCGACATGTCCATGGAAGCCTTTGACCTTATCGCCCGCGGCGCCGACGAAATCCTCAAACACGAGGAGTTGCAAGCCCGCCTCAAGCTTGGACGTCCGTTGCGGATCAAGGCCGGCTTCGACCCGACCGCGCCGGATCTGCATCTGGGCCATACCGTCCTGCTGAACAAGATGCGGCAATTCCAGGATCTCGGGCATCAGGTGATTTTCCTGATCGGCGACTTCACCGGGATGATCGGCGACCCCACCGGCAAGAACGTCACCCGCAAGCCGC
>SSEV01000253.1 GCA_008015095.1 Lysobacteraceae bacterium
GCGGTGGTACGGCGATCTGCCAGTCGTAGGTATAGTACAAACGAGAAAATCCATCATCATCGGCGACGGCCTTCTTGTGCACATCGCGCAATGGAACGCCGGTGGATTCTTTGATCTTGACCAGCACTTTTCCGTTGCTGTCGACGATGAAGACGTTGCTTTTGAGAACCTGCGACCCTTCTTTACGGTCGTCTTTAGCTTCTACGACGTAACTGTAACAATCGGGAACGAGCGCATGCACAATCTCGACCTCTGCAATCGAGAAAGGCACGAACATCTCGCCACCTTGACTGGTCAGCTGCGCACTGACGCCTGCTTGAAGCGATCCGTCGACAAGCGATGGATGTAAAGGCATGCTTTCCAGATCGTCGCTTCTCGCATCAGGAAGGTGCAACGCGCCTAAGGTCTCTTCATCGCTCTTCCATACTTCCTGCAACACCTGGAAACTCTGTCCAAGATTCAGGCCTAATGATTTGAACAGTGGATAGGCTTGCGGGCCATCCAACACCTTTGCGCAGCGGTCACGGATTGCGGCAATATCGATATATTCTTCTTCGGCGGCTGCTTCCTTTCTTGTCTCGTAAACAAGTTTGCCCTGCGAATGCAAAATCTTGCTGCCCTCGTGCTCGCTGTAGACCTCGAACTGAATCGTGTCTCCACTCGGCTTCAGCTCGATAAGCACATCTTTGGGAGCGCCCTCCTGGACCGCAATCGGCGATACCCAGAGAATATTGCGGATCCTGCGCACCTTGCGGCCTGCGGCAAGCTCCCCGGCTTTTCGCGCGAATTCCAGGTACGCCACACCGGGCAAAGTCGGAATATCGGCGACGTGATGGTCGTAGATGAAAAAGTCTCGTCCGGTAAACCGCTTCCTGAATACTTGGCGTTGGAAAGTCGATTCGTTGCTGTCGATCATCGGATGCAGGCCAACGACAGCGACCGACGGTTTTCTCATCGGTTGCTTGCCGCCGACCCAGTGCCGCCGGTTCGCGAACGGATACGTCGGCAGCGGAGTCTTCCGTGCCATCGATTCTTGGCGCAGTCCCTGCCAATCGGAAAACATGCCCTCGACCCAAATTTCCGCCAACCGTACCGCTTCACGGCTCTTAGCCAGCATGCCGATGAATTCTTCTTTTTCGCGCCGATTCAGCAAACGGGTCATGCCGTCGCCGCCTTTGGCGTTGCCGGCCACGAATTGTCCTTGCTTTTCTCCAGAGGCAAAAGCGCGCAGACGATCAATTAATTCATGCCGATTTTTGGCGACGATTGCAAGGCGGTGCTCGAAAGATTTGCGTCCAACTTGCAGCGTATGCGCAATATCGGCCAATTCCACTTGCTCGCGTTCGAGAAATGCGGCCAATCTGAGCGCCTGCTCGCGCAGTTGTTCGTCGTTGCGCGCCGACAAGGGAAAGATCCGCTCGCAAATTTCGAAAGGTGGCCTCGTCTGGGCCCGATATTCCTCGATAATAATGTGGGCATTGGCGCCACCCGCGCCGAACGAGCTGACACCTGCACGCAAGGGGCAATCCATCCCCTCATCCTGGGCCGGCCGCCAATCGGAGAGTGTCTGTTGAACGGCAAAGGGAGTTTGCGCGAAATCGATGAATTCGTTCGTCTCGGCAGAATGCAATGAGGGCACCAGTTGGCGATGCTTCATCTGCAGTAGTACTTTGCTGACGCCAACGACTCCCGCCGCCGCTTCGAGGTGGCCGATATTGCTCTTTATCGATCCGATCGCGCATGCGCCGTTCGCGACATTGTACGCATCGAACGCTGCTTGCAAGCCCGAGATTTCAATCGGATCGCCCAGCTCCGTGCCGGTGCCGTGAGCCTCGATATAGCCGAGCGTAGCGGCAGAAACGCCGGCTTTCTCCAAAGCGGCCGTAATCAACTGCCCTTGCGCTTTCGGATTCGGGACCGTGTAGCCGCTGGTTCGACCGCCGTGATTGACGACTGCGCTTTTGATTACGCCGTAGATGTGATCCCCATCCTGGATCGATGCGTCCAGTGGCTTCAACAACAGCGCACCGGCGCCCTCACCCGCGACGTACCCATTCGCGTTTTTACCGAAACTGCGGCAGACTCCATCCGGAGACAAAGCGCCTCCGAAATGATTGATGTCGTATTTTGATTGATGCAAATCGAGATTGACGCCGCCTACGATCGCGGCCGAGCATTCGCCCGCATTGATTGCCTCGCAGGCTAAATACATTGCAGTGAGGCTCGAAGAACACGCGGTGTCGACACTGAGACTTGGCCCGGACAAGTTCATCGCGTACGAAACGCGATTGGCGATGCTCCATAAGAAGGAATTCGGAGTAAGATCCTGGCCGGCCACACGCTCTTCGACCCCGAGCATCTGATACATTGCCCATACTGCACCGACGTACACACCGATATTGCGCCCGGCCTCTTCGCGCGCGAGCGCATCAGGATGGTAGCCGGCATCCTCGAGAGATTCCCAGGCGACTTCGAGGAAGATTCTTTCTTGCGGATCCATCATTTCCGCTTCGCGCGGGGAAATATTGAAAAAAAGCGAGTCGAAACTATCGACCCCATCGATGAAACCGCCGCGGTAGCGTTCGACCGGCGCGTATTCCAAGCGCTTGCTCCAGCGCTCATCGGGCAATTCTTCGATGCAGTCCCTGCCTTGAACAAGGTTGTCCCAGAGTTCTGCGACCGTCCTCGCTTTTGGATATCTCCCTGCCATACCGATAACTGCGACTTCTTTTGGACGACGCGGCTTGGAAGGATATTGCGTGGCGAGATCGGAAAATCCCTTCTCGATCATTCCCGCTTGATCTGGCTTATGCACAATCTTTATCGTCGACGCCGTTTCCGCGTCGTTCGACGCGGGCTCACCCATCGCGCGCGCCACAGAAGCGCCCCGATTGGATTGCTTATGCCAAAGATTCAAGCGATAACGCCTTGCAGCCGGGTCGACGCCGATCACCGTGGACTCAAGGACAAGATCCGGTATGTCGCGCACATCGGAGAATGCAGCGATCAGTCGCGCGGCCAGATCTTCGACATCCTGCCGCGCAAGACCGACTGGAATGGCAAGCCGCACCATCATGCTCAGACGGGTTCCAGATCGCATTCCCGCGTTGTGAGCTGCCGCGCGAATGCCCGTGCTTAAATAAAGCCAGGCCAGGAAGGATACGATTGGTTCATTAAGCGATTGAAATTCTGGAATTCTTCCGACATCGATGAGGACGCAATGCGCGCCCGCAGGCTCTGCGACCGGAACACCATGCTCGCGCAACGAACGCCATAGACTCTCGGCCGCATCCATTCTCCGCGAAATTCTGCTTTCGATCTGCGCTCGCTGCCGTAGCGATAGCGCAAGCAAGCGGCGATCGATAGGATCAAGCACGCCGCCTACCGTATCGAGCAAGGCGCGCATGGCACGGTATGAGTCAGCGTCGTTGGTGGCGATGATGCCTCCGCGACGGACACAAAAGTCTTTGGTGAGACTCGCAATGACTACGTCAGCGCAAGACAGCGTCTCGCGCACGACAGTCCATACGCTTTTATCCCTGAGAGATGCTTCAAGTTCGATGGCGCGGCGCGCGTTTTCGACGATTCTAGTGGCGTCGATCACCAGCGGCACGCCGTAATTCGAGAGGAACCTTTTCAGATCATGCAGACGCGATGGCGAGACCGCGCAGCCTCCGGCGGCGTTGTCGCAGACTTCAATGCACACCATGGCAACCGAGTCCGGGGCCCGGGCGACTGTGTCCTTGATTGCTTGCCAATCAGGATCGCCTTTGTACGGCGCATCACAAGACGGGTCGTAGGTTCCAGGCTGTGCAAACTCCCGTGGTTCGAACCCACTCTCGATCTGATAGAACAGAGTGCTGGGAAACAGCAGGTTCTGAAGCACGATTCCTTTGCGGCCGAATGCGCCAAAAAATATTTTTTCCGCAGCCTGTCCGGACTCGGTCAGAAGCACATGCGCGAACGGGAATACGCCGCGAACCGCTTCGTCGACATCGACCGGCTGTTGCAATTGGGCGTGCAACGCTTTGATCTGGACATCGATCGCGGGCATTTCCAGCTGTGCCCACGAGTCGGTTTTAAGATCGTAGTCGACATCTCGGCAGGGAATTGCCAACGGATTGTAGCCAGCAGATGCCAATGCATGGCTTCGTCCTGACTCGCCAGCATCAGGCGTCGAATTTTGCGAAAGCTTAGCTGTTGCGTCTGTCAACCGAGGCGATGTCGGCGTCGCGTGCAGAGATCCGTCCGAGCGCACCCACGATGCATCCTCGCTGCTGTCGTCGGCGACGTTCTTCGTTGGGTCTGCGATCATCATGATGATGTCGAGCAGGTCATCTGTACGCTGACAATCGGCGCGCCTACAAAGAAAAATGCTGCGGCTTTCCGGGCGGAACTTGTTTTTGAATTGCAGATTCCCTTCGTCGTTGAAGATGCCTTGCTCACGTAGTTCGTCGAGCATC
The DNA here is from genome assembly GCA_008015095.1 of Lysobacteraceae bacterium. Lineage (GTDB taxonomy): Bacteria > Pseudomonadota > Gammaproteobacteria > Xanthomonadales > Xanthomonadaceae > Lysobacter_I. Next base: position 4,464 of record SSEV01000253.1, read on the forward strand.
TTGTCCAATGCGGGATCGGCGTCCGCGTGAGAGGCGATCTTGCACCCATAAGTGCCGCCAAGACTCAAGATTTCACATCCTTCGGCGGCCAGTACGTCGATCATATGGACAATCGCGAATTCCAAACCGCCTAAAGGCATTTCGGGCGGATAAAATTCGAGATCCATCAGATAGCCGCTATGCTCGCCTGACATTTCCGTGATGAGAATGACGTTCTGCAGCTCGTCATCCAGCCAAGTCAGGAATAAGCGATGCCCCGCTTTCAATCTGCCTGCGCCGATCTCCTCGCGCACCATATGGACCAAAGGGTTGACCATCGTTCTAGCCGCGCACCAGCGGTCTATGATCTCTATGATCGCGAGATCGATGCTTTGTTCAGAACCGCATCTGTACTCCGCAGTTCTCGCGTTCGCGTGCTTTCCGAACTTCGATACGAGATAGCGCAGACGGCGCATCGAGCCGCCTTCCAGCGTGAACGATCCAAGGTTCGTTATGCGCTGGATCGCTCCAAACGGAGTGGCCGTATAAGGCACTCCTGCAAGCGCAGGCATGGCTTGATCGTAGAGAAAGTAGGATTGCAATCCACGGCGATCACAATCCCGGTGGATTTCCTCGGCGAGCGCGTGCAGATAGGATGCCGGCCCGCCATAACCGTATACCAGCACGATATCGCGGTGGCGCGCATAGTTGAAGTACCCGAGGCGCTCGCTCCCGATGAACAGATTCGGCGCGATGATCCGAGTGCCACGCGATACGGTTCCTTCTGCGTTGTATTGCTTCGAGAGCGCATCGACCAGCGCCTGCAATTCCGAATTTTGGCTCAGCCTCTGCTCAGGAATGCGGATTGGGGCGCGCGTCGCGTTCGTTCGGATCTCGTGCTGGGCGACATCCGCACTCCGTTCCGTCGTCTGTGTTGTCGCGCTTGAACCGAAGCTTCGACCGCCGCCCAACTTCTCGACGACAGTATTGCGGTGCTTGTCGACGAAGTAGCCCGCCAAATCAGCGACGTTGAAATTCTCGAACAACAGGCTCTTCGGCAGCGTGCCGAAATCCTGCTCAAGCCGTTTGAGAATCTTCAATACATAGAATGAGTTGACGCCCAACTCGCCGAAGGGCGTATTGGAATCAAAATCCTTTTCAATCGTATCCGATGCATCGGATACCAGATTCTTCAGATAATCTTCCGTGAACCGCAGCAGCGCATCGCGATCGAACATCTTGAACCCCTGCTCCTGCACCCGCGCAAGCTCCGAATTGCTTCGGGCTCGAAGGTGTTTCACGTGATTGCCATTTAGGCTTTTGGTGCGTGAAAGTGGGTCCGACTTCCTGGGTTCGACGTTCCTTAGATGGCTCGATCTCAGTCATCTCCGCCACTCGTCCTAACGGTAGCGGCTGCCGCTTTCGGCTGTCAAGGCCCGGTCTGGCGTATCGTCATTCTGGCAAACCATGGACTCGTTACGGACAAAACAGCATCTACTGCTGGATAGCGAAGCAAGCAGACGACCATACGGGGGCGAATGATCGGCTGTCTCACGCTGTGCGACAGTTCAATCTACGGAAACCTCGTATACGGCGATCGCCCAATTTTTAGACTGGGTCTTGCCAGGCGACGCATCAGGATCGCTTCATCGGAGTGAACGAATGCATCGCGCCGATAGACTCTTTGACGGGACAGTCGTCCGCTGCGCGTTAATCGTCGATATGCGGAGAACGAAAAGGAGCACCGCCCTGATCGTACGATCAGGCATTCGAGTATTGCCATTCCAGACCAGGGAACGGCCACCAGCCTGATGATGCTCGCGCCATGGCGAACGCCCTTCGCGACAAGACCCGCCAGCGCAGCCACGGCGGGCTGCGCTGGCGAAGCATGCGCGTATGCGATTGGAGCGAGCTCGGGCGCGCACCATACGCGTGGATTCGAAAAACGTATGCTTTTCAACAATCTGTTAGCGCGTTATCCGGTTCAATTACCAGGATCTTGCTGGATCTGTTGAATCAGACGGGTCAAGACATTGCCCGGCCCCATCTCGCTGAATTGCGTCACTCCCCTCTTCAGAAGATAACGCACACTCTGTGTCCATTGCACGGAATGGGTGATCTGGCGGACCAAAGTCGACTTGATCAATTCAGCAGTTTCATCAATGGGGTAAGCTTCGGCCGTGACATTGGCGATCACCGGAATCATCGGCGCGGAGAAGGCCATCGGGGCGAGGAATTCTGCGAATTCCGCTGCAGCGTCGGCCATATAACGAGAGTGGAAGGCAGCGCTGACCGGCAGAGGCATGACCATTCGGGCCCCTGCGGTCTCGAGCAGAGGCACTGCACGCTTGATTTCGTCGACGGGACCGGAGATGACGATTTGCGAAGGCGAGTTGAAATTCGCGATATCGATTCCCGCCAGGCCCGCATTCCTCAATGTATCCGCGATCGTGACGCTTCCAAGGCCGATCACTGCCGCCATGCCGCCGTTGCGTACCCGCGACATCAGCTCGCCCCGCTTCTGCACTAGTCGCAAACCGGTCAGAAAGTCGAACACTCCGGCCGCGAGCAAGGCGTTGTATTCACCGAGGCTGTGTCCGGCGAGATAGGACGGACGCGCACCATCGGAAAGCGCCTTGTAATAATGCAAGGCATTAGCCACATAAAGGCTGGGCTGGGTGTACTGGGTTTCCTTCAACTTGTTGTCGACGTCTTCCAGACAGAGTCTGCGCATCGAATACCCTAAGATGGCATCAACTTCTTTTTCCACCGATGCGTATTCACGGACCTCATCGAACAGCCCCTGACCCATCCCACGTTTCTGCGAGCCCTGCCCTGGAAATACAAAAGCGATCATCGTTACTGCCCTCGTGTTTGCCGCCCTTTGAACGCCTATTCTGATCTCCGCGCGAACACTACGGCAAGTATTCTCTGCCACATCATCGTCGTCATTTCGCGGAGCGCCGGCACGGGCATGCGTCGGCCAGGCGCTCAGAGCATACCGCGAGCAGGGAACCTGTGTCTGGCCGACATCGCCAGACACGCCAACGATCGGCGGAGTCCGCCAGTCGCGGATCTGTATCGGCCTAGAGCTTGCAATAATCCGGGTATCGCAAGGGATAATTATCCAAAGGCCCCGTCCGAACACGCGGCTTTGAAGGCCAAGTCGTTTGCTTCGGCCTCAGTGCTGGCAGTGACATGGCCGTCCATACGGATAAGTACTGAAACACCCTCCGACCGGTGCGACCACGGAATGCGGCCCATTCCGATTGCAGACGTAGCGCGTCATCCAGGACTATTCGCATGCGCTCTGCCGCCTAGTAATGCGCTGGGGACTCATCGCGCTCACATGAGCAGGCGCGATTCGTTCAGGCCAATCCGATAACGCTAGCTGTCGGACTTGAGACCGCCCACCCTCAGTTTTTTTCCCACGGGAAAATTCCGCGCTCGACGTAGTCCACAATCCCTTTCAAATTAACGGGATCGGAGAACATCTCGAGATTTGCAGCCACTGCAGGCCGCTTCAAACCGCCCAGTTGCCCTCCTAATTCACCCATGTAGGACTTGTAACGCTGGATGGCCGTCTTCGACAAGCGCCTCAATCGCTGAACATGACGTTTTAGCAAGGCATCGCTTTGCGGCTCCACTGCATCCACCAATCCGATCTCGAACGCACGCCTAGCATTGATCGGTTGTGTGGTCAGGGTCAGGTAATGCGCTGCCTGGTGTCCGACCCTTCGGACCAGAAAAGGCATCACACAAGCTGGAAAAAGACCGAATAGCAATTCCGAGAGACTGAACTGCGCGTCCTCATCCGCGATCACGATATCGCTCGCAGCGACGAACCCGATTCCCCCGGCGTTCGCCTTGCCGCGGACATGAGAAATAGTGACGTAGGGGCCGGTCGCCATCCGCAACCAGACGTCGTATAGGGGGCCCGGATCGACGCCGCCCTTGCCTCCGACGGACCCGGCGACCGCTTGAAAATCGGCGCCGACACAAAACACCTCTGGCGAGCCACTGATGATGACCACATTGGCCGTTGTCTCGCATGTGGCCAATGCACGATGGAATTCTTCGATCAGTCGATCGTCGATGGCGTTTCCCGCTTGCGGGCGTGCGATACGGATACCGCATACGGTGTCTTGAAATTGAACTTCGATCGATTGATATGTCATCGCACTATCTTCCTTCACCGCATCGGGGCAGCCGTCTCAGCACGCTGATCGCCAGCATAATGCGGTGTTCATACCACCGAACCCCATGCTCAACGTCAATGCGCGGCCGATGTGGTGCTCGACCCCGTTTTCTGTCACCCAGCGCATATCGCCATCAATCGGCGCATCGAGATTACGCGTCGGATGCAGCCTGCCCGCAGCCATCTGCAGCAGAGTGGACGCTACCTCCACCGTACCGGCGGCGCTGAGCCCGTGCCCGATAAGCGATTTGGTCGCGTTGATCCAGGCCGACTCCAGCCCGCACATGCGCAAGGCCTGCAGTTCCGTGAGGTCGCCGATGATCGAACCGGTTCCGTGCGGATTGACGTAATCGATCTGATCGGCGACCCATCCAGCCCGGCTGATGGCTTGCACGATCGCATTCGACTCCCCTTCGAAAGAAGGGTCCGGATTGCGATTCGCATCCATCACCACGCCCCAGCCGTCGAGAAAACCATAGGGTCTCGCGCCGCGTTCGCGTGCCCGATCCGCGCGCTCGATCACCACAGCGGCGCTGGATTCGCCGTAGATGAAACCATCGTGCTCCTGGTCAAACGGACGACAGGCCAGCATCGGCGCGTCCGCGAACCGGTCGGACCCCATCGCGCCGAGGCTTCTGAATGCGCGACATTCCCAGTGCGACAGGTCCATCAATGCGCCTAACGCGATGCACGCATCGACACGGCCTGACTCGATCGCTTCAGCGGCTTTCACAATAGCGAGCTGGCCGCTTGCAGACGCCCCCCCGATCGTCCAGGCCGGGCCGCGGATACCGAATGCGGACGTACAGAACCCGCAGAGGTCGGTGTCCATGAACGAAAGCGCATAGGTCGGTCGCAAAAAAGCCTCCCGCTCCCGATAAGCCTCGTGCAATAGCGCCGTTTCACGTTGTTGCAGATTCGACCCGCCGACGATCAGTCCGACGCGGCTCGGGTCGTAGTCCGAAAGACGTGCTTCGGTCCACGCCTCGTGCAGAACCGTCAACGCGGCGAGAGCAGACAACGAGGCAGCACGCCGCATCTGTGGCGTAATATCGGCCGGAATGGCTATGTCGTTGATCTCGGCGCCGAGAAAAGCCGAGCGGCTCTGCCTGCCGTCGCGGCGCATCACGCCGAAAACGGCATCGCCACGCAGCATGGCCTCGGCGAAACGGGCCTTGCCCTGCCCTATCGCCGCGATGACCCCGATTCCAGTGGCCGCTAGTTCAAGCCGCATCGAGCTTCGACAAGAGCAAATCGGCCAACTCGCCGATGTTCTTGGGCCCGAACAGTTCCACGCGCGGCACTGATATGCCCAATGTTTCTTGGGCCATCATTACGATGTCAGCGCGGTCGACCGAGTTGGCGCCAAGATCCACCAACCTATCGGAAGCGACGAAAACGTGCGTTTCGAGTTCCGGCAGTATTTCACGGGTATGGCGCGCAATGATGTCGAGAATGTCTGTCTTGGTCATCCGAAAACCCTCAGATCTTGATAATTCGTCAGTGCATCACTTCAGGCTGCATCGCGCACGCGCCGATCATCAACGATCTTGCCGTCGAACAGCGAGACTTGACGCTCCGCATACTCGGCCGAACGCGGATCGTGGGTCACCATGACGATGGTGCTTCCGCGCTTGTGCAATGACGCCAGCAGATCCATCACCATCTGGGCATTCTTGGAATCCAGGTTTCCGGTCGGCTCGTCCGCCAGCAACACTTTCGGACTGCCGACAAGAGCCCTGGCGATCGCGACACGCTGTTGCTGGCCGCCGGACAGTTGTGACGGCGAATGCTTCTGGCGCTGCTGCATGTTCACCTCTTCAAGCGCTTTCATCACCATCTCCTTGCGCTGCTTCGCCGGAATGTCCTTGCGATACGTCAACGGCAGTTCTACGTTCTCGAAGACGCTCATTTCGCCGATAAGATTGAAGGCCTGGAAGATGAAGCCGATCTCCTGATTGCGTACGCGCGCTTGTTCCGCATGAGGCAGACCGGAGACCTCGGTGCCATTGAGGAAATATTTTCCCTCCGTAGACGAGTTTAGAAGTCCCATCACCGACAAAAGCGTGGACTTCCCGCAACCGGATGGACCACTGATCGATACGTACTCGCCTCGCGCGATGGCCAGATGGATATCATCCAAGGCCCACGTCTCAATTTCGTCCGTATAGAAGATCTTTTTGATGCCTTGCAGATTGATCAGGGGCTGAGTGCTCATGTCGTCAGTTCCAGTTATAGAAGGAGCGAACAGCTCGCTTATTCATGGCGGAGGGCATCGCCAGGCTCCATTGCAAGTGCCCGGCGAGTAGGTAGATACGATGCAATCAGGATAACCAAGGTCATCAGTACAAATACGCCAACCGTCACCGGCAAGATGTGATCGAGGATATTAGTGAAGACCTTACTGATGAGGCTTGCCACAACAACGCCCAGCCCAGCTCCGACAGTGGCAATACCCAAATAAATCCATCCTTGCCGGATGAACATGGCGGTCGCTTGACGGGAGTTGGCGCCGAGCGCTCTGCGAATGCCGACCTCCTGTGTACGCTGCGCCACAGAACGGCTGATCAACCCATATAGCCCAGAAGCAGCCATCACCGCCGCAATAATCGTGATGGTAATGAAGACAGGGATGATAGATTTGAATTGCAGACTAATCGCCGTCAGATAATCATCGAACACTTGCAGATTGTGCAAAGCCAGATCACGGTCTGCATCATTCGCCGCAGCCAATAACGTAACACGGTTGTCGCTGCTAGAATTCGGCATGCGCGCTAGCAATTGGAAAGACTCGGGAGGAAATTGACGCAGAGGCCTGTATATCACGCCGTTTTCCGGCGTATAAGGCTGACTCGCCACCGCAGAAGCCACCCCGACAACAGTCAACCAGGGGCCATTTTCCGATGGTTCCAATTGGATGCGCTTACCAATCGGGTCTTGTCCCGGCCAAAAACGTGCAGAAGTCTTCTCGTCCACCACCGCTACGCCTAACGAACCGGCATCGTCGCTGTCATCGAAAAAACGCCCGGACCGCAACCTGATTCCAAGCACTTCGAAATAATCCTTGGAGACCGTCATGACTGGCAACATCAATTCGCCTTCGCCAGCCCCTCCTTCGCGAGTTTCAATCGCTACAGCGGCATTCGCCGGCCTCGTCGGCGTCGAAGTAATAAAAGCCGTCATCGTGTTCGGAATTCGGTTTTTGATCGCCATCTCCAGATCTTCCCAGTACTTCAAACGCTCGTCTGCAGTTGCGTAGCGGCCAATAATGTTGGTCGGACTCGTAGAAATCATTACGTTGTAAGTATTTAATCCGTTAGGCTTGTTGGCCTCTTCGTTGATCGCAACGACGAGATTGCCGCAGATCACAAGCACAAGAGACGAAATCAGAATCTGTATTCCAACCAGAAAGCTGGTCATCTTCGAGCTTCCGCGCACCGCGGCGCCCTTGCCCGTTCCGCCAAGAGCTACTGCAGTATCCTGTTTTGCAATTCGAGAGGCTGGCAGTAATGTGCTGAGCAGCCATATAAGCACTGCCGCCAACACAGCCACGACCAATTCCATGACTCCCAGAGTCGGGAGATTGACGATCTTCCCGGTTCCGCCTACTCGCGCTAAGAAGTCCCCGAGCGACTGAGTCCACAACACCCCGAACATCGCCAAGAAGAATCCCACTATCAAGCCCAAGACAACAATCAGCGACGTTTCTATCAGGCATTGCGTAATCAGACGGCCGCGCGAAGCGCCCAGAGCGCTGCGCAAGGCGAGCTCGCGACTGCGTTCTATGAACCGGGCCAGGAACACCATTCCGATGTTTACGCAGCCCAGCAAGAGGATTGCAAGCGACAGGAACGCAATGATCAATGTCGGAGTGACCTGCGAATGCGTAAGCATTCGACTAGCGGGAATAAGCTGCACATGGCGTTCGGAATTGAACAGATCGGTATATCTGCGGTTCACATCCTCGACCGCGGACTGCATCGCAGCAGATGCAGTCTCAACCGAATCTTTTTTTTCAAGCAATACAATTGGCGATAAAGGCACGCCTTTGGAGTCAGGACTTTCTTGGGGCATCGTCCTTAGGGGAAGCCAGACTTCGTAGTCCCTGTAGAAAAAAAAATCTTTCGGCATTATTCCAACAATTTGCACAGGCTTGGAGTCTATTCTTGTGGCCCGGCCAATGACTTTGGCATCAGAAGCGAAATAATTTTTCCATGCGTCGTAACTAAGTATCGCCACCGGCACCGCCCCAGACACCGCATCCTCTTCATTGAAGATACGCCCGTACAAGGGTTTAACCTTGGTCGCCTCCATCAGTTGTGGGGTGATTTCCGAGCCGCGCAAACTCACACTCGCCTGCCCTTCACTCAGCAAGACAGGAATACTCGAGCACACGCCGATATATCTAATATCAGGATTACGCCGACGGATTTCCTGATAGGTGTAGGCGTCGACTGTCGGGCGCGCAACCGTTTTCGCATCGGCAGCGATTTGTATGCTGTACCAATTCTCGGACCCCGGAAAACCCAGCGGTTTCAAGGCCTGACTGTATACGACCGAGTACGACCAGAGCGCGAGACCGACGCTGAGCGCGACTACGCCGATGCACAATAAAGAATGGCCCCAAGATCTCAACAACAGCCGCCATGCGTATTTGATATCGAACATGTAGTTCATGGTACTCATCCATTCATAAGGGCACGATGGCAGCGCGACGGTTCAATTAAGAAGGATCCGCTCCTGATCCTGCCATTCGCTGATTTCGGAAGTGATGATGCGGTCGCCGGCTTTCAGCCCTTCAAGCACCTGCACCTGATTGACCGAAACTTTGCCGACCCGGATGCTGGCGCGTTCGGCGTACTTGCCGGCAGAGTCCAACTTGTAGACCGTGATGACGGCATCCGATTTGACGAATGCGGGTTTGCCGACATACAAGGTATTGGGAAGCTTGTCGATATAGATCGTGCCTTCGACCTGTAATTGCGGCCGTGATCCGGCAGGGAGCTTTCCGCGCAGTTCGACATCAACCAGTACGACGCCATTGGTGACGCCGGGGTCGATACGCGATACCACGCCATCAACAGTGCCGCTGCGGGTGTCGACCAGGACGTTCTGACCGAGTCGCACATTGGTAGCCTCACGCGCCGGCACCTTCAGCTCGGCGTAAAGGTCGTCCTGTTGCGCCACGCGACCGACGGGGCTGCCTGGTTGCAGCTGCTGTCCAACTTCGATGTCCATCGCCTGCACGATGCCGGATATTCCCGCCACAATCCTCAGGTTCGCCACTTGGTCTCGAGCACGCTCGAGCGCCCCCGCGAGTTGCGAGACCCTGGCCTCGGAAACCGCAAGCTGCACGTTGATGTTGTCGCGGATTTCGCGCAGTCGGTTGCTTTCGATCTGATACAGCTTCTCCGCCTGACTGACATTGAGTTGAGTACGCTTGTAGTCGATATCCGAAATGATCTTCTGGCCGATCAACCTCGACTCCGCTTCCAGTTGCAAACGGGCCTTCTCGAGAGCGAACTTGGCCTGAACCTGGATACCTTCCTGATTCAGCATTCCCGTCTGCAACTGGGCACGCGCCGCCTGGAGTTCCTTGACAGAGCCTTCCCATGCGGATTCGGCTTCTTCCGCGCTGGCGATGAGCTGTGGATTGGTCAGTTCGACCAGCAATCGACCGATTTCGACTTGCGCGCCGGGTTTGACATGCAATTTCGCGACGCGACCGGAGACTTGCGATGCAAGCTCTTCGATATTGTCCGACTGTAATTCGCCATTGGCGCTGACTTTGATTTCCATCATGCCCTGGCGCACGGTTTCGATACTGACTCTGTCGCGATCGATCCGCCTGCTCCGGAAATCGACACTGAACAATGTGGCGATAATCACAACAACCGCGAGCACGGCACTGGCGATGATCGCAGTGCGCTTGTTGAAGGCCGTCTTCGATTTGGCTCTTACCCGGTCCATTCGATAATGTGGTCGTTAGAAGCGAGCTGATGGTATCTCACGCAAACTTCGCGCCAACCGTCACTGCATTGATTTTCCGAGTTTTTTTCTTTATCGCGGTGCGCAGACGCCCAACGTAGTCCCGTTTTTGCGACACGCGTGTCTCGAAAATGGGACGCCCCGAAAATGGGACGCCCTGAAATCGCATTACGGGCTGTTGGAAAATAGTCCGCCAGAGCTGCCACGGATCACTGTGCTAACGAAGCATGCGCGTAGCGGGGATTGGCTGTAAGCGAGTCAGCGCATGTAGTGGACTCGCGAATTGAGCAATGCACAGTAAGCGTTTTTCAACAGTCCGTTAGGCTGTGTCGGCAGAATCCGGCACGAGCAGCGATGCTAGCCGCGAGGGGCGAACCGCAAAGATGAGATAAGTCAAAAAAGCAGAGGAAGCGTGTTTTCAACTGTCTGACAGATAGCAGTCAATTGGGTCAAGAGCCATCATGGCGCCGTGCGGGCATGGGCAGGATCAATTTCGCGATCGCGCCACGCGCATCCGGACGGTTATCCAGTTCGACCTGACCGTGATGCTGCGTCGCGATCTGCCGGCAGAGGACAAGGCCAATTCCCGCGCCTTCGCTTTTCGTCGTGTAAAAGGGAACGAAGAGATTGCCGGGGTTGCTGATGCCAACGCCATCGTCGAGTATCTCGAATACGCAGCTCCCATCCCGTACCCGACAGCTGAAATGCACGCTCGGCGCCGGGTTGTCCTGGTCTCCCGCTTCTAGCCCGTTGCGGACCAAATTGATCAACGCCTGTTCGATATGGACAGGATCGCCGAACAACATCAGCTCGGGGACAGGGCCCGCGATATGGAGCGCATCATCGGGGAACATGCCCCTGATCCTGGAGACGAGCCTATCTACCGGGAACAGGATCTTGTTCGGTTCAGGCAGCCGCGCGATACGCGCGTATGCGGTGATGAACTCTTTCAAGCCCCTGGCGCGCTCTGAAATCACGCCGAGCCCATCGCGCACGTCCGCCGCGGAATCGGCGCTGCCCGAACGCGACTGGATCGCGGAAAGCGTCTGGCACAGGGAGATGATCGGCGTCAGAGAGTTATTGACTTCATGGCTGATGACGCGAATCAGTCGCTGCCATGCGGAAATCTCCTCATCGGACAGCACTTGTTTGAGATCGGTGACGAAGACGATGCGGCTCGGCTTGCCAAGATGACGATACTGCTGCTGGCTGACCTGCCAAGGCCCTTCGCCGCCCGGGAAACTGTGATTCAACAAACGCGGTTCGGCAAGCAAGGGAACCGTCGCCAATGCGGTTTGCGCGAATTCCAATCCGATCAGTGATTCCGCAGAGGCGCCTAGCAATCGGCATGCGCGCTGGTTGACCAGTCGCACCCGGTCGCGCGAGTCGCAGACGACGATCGCGACATTGATCTGGCTGACGACCTTCTCCAGAACCCCGAGCAATTCCTGCTCGCTTTGCCGCTCAGCCGCCAGGCTATCGGTCAACGCGTTAACCTGCTGATAGAGCTGCGACAGTTCTCCGGGCTCCGCCATCCCTCTGCTCTTGATGCCGTACTCTTGCATCCTGGCGGTCTCGATCAAGCTGCTCAAAGCCCGGATGTGGCGCAGAACAACGCGGCGTAAGGCGAATGCGAGGATCACGCTCCACGCCGCGGAGATCGCGAGCGTTGCGAGCACGAGGTCAGAAGCGAGAGATTTTCCGGACACGCCTACGATGAACAATGCCGCCGGAATCGCCGCTCCTCCCAGCACGAGCAGGAATAACCTAGTATCCGAGGCCAATTTCCATCTTGACGCTCGGGCTCTGTTTCCCTGGACGCTCAACCTGGCGCTCGTTTGGCCAGTCGGCGGTAAAGCGCGGAGCGACTGATGCCGAGCGCTTTTGCGGCTTCTTGCGCGTTGCCATGGTGTTGACGCAGAGAGTGCTGGATGAGCCGGATCTCGGCCTCATCCAAAGTCATTTCGTGCAGGGCCTCGCTGTCGCGTTCTTCGGATTGCTGCGAAGAAAGTTGTAAATCATGTTCATCCAGCAATTCTTGCTGGGCCAGCAGAACCGCGCGCTCAATCGCATGCTGAAGCTCCCTGACATTCCCAGGCCAGGCGTGATGCTCCATGGCTGCGCATGCCGCAGGCGTGAATCCGCGCACCGGCGAGTCATAGCGCTCTTTGGCGCGAGTCAGGGCATTGTCCGCCAACGGTAGGATATCAGCCCTGCGTTCGCGCAAAGCGGGGATATGCAGGGTCACGCCGTTGAGCCGATAGAGCAGATCGCGCCTAAAGCCGCGTTCGACGATGAGGTTCTCCAAGTCGTTATTGGTCGCGGAGATGAATCTCACGTCGATATGCCGGGTCTGCGAGCTTCCCAGTTTTTCGAACTTATGGTCCTCGACCAGGCGCAGGATTTTCGCCTGCTGGGACAGCGGCATGTTTGCTATCTCATCCATGAATAAAGTGCCCTGATCCGCCATTTCGACACGCCCCATGCGTTCTTGCTTGGCGTCGGTAAAAGCGCCACGGGTGTGGCCGTACATCTCGCTCTCGAAAGTAGTCTCCGGGATCGCCCCCATGTCAACGCTGATGAACGGGGCTTCCGCCCGCTGCGAATGCCTATGGATATAGTTCGCGAGCATCGTCTTCCCGGTGCCGTTCTCGCCGGTGATCAACACCGGCATAGAACTGGCAGCGACTTTGCGCGACATGGACAAGAGCTGTTTCATCGACTGAGATTCGCAGACCAGCATGCCGCTTGCGTTCTGTTCGCGCAGCAGAGCGTTTTCCGCGCTCAGGATCTTGACGCGGGCTTGCACCGACCTTAAGCGCATCTGCGTGCGCAACGTGGTGATCAGCCGGTTATTGTCGTCCCATGGCTTCTCGATGAAATCGGAAGCGCCCCGACGCATCGCCTCGACGGCGACGCCGATCGTCCCCCATGCGGTCATCGCGATGATGGGCAGATCGGCATCCAGCTTGCGCAGCGCGCTGATCAATTCCAGGCCTTCCGCTCCCGAGGTGGTATCGCCGACGTAATTGAGATCGACAAGCGCAAGCTCGCAATTTTCTCGGCGTTGCGCCGCCAGGGCTTCCTTGGGCGAACGACACGCGACGCAACCGATCCCTTCGCTCTTCAGCAACAGCTTCAGGGCGATCAGGATGTTTTCGTCGTCGTCAACGATCAACACCGGCATTGTGACTTCCCGCTTCCGCAGATGGGTCTGTCCGGGGCGGACACGGGACGGATACGGCGCGTGCCGGCCCCTCGGAAATCTCCCGAGGATTATAGAGTTCGCCCGAGAAACGTGTAAAACCGTCGCGCCGCGCCCGGACGTATGCTCAAGAGCCGGCCACTATCAAGATCGTGGGTCTGTATCGATCGACGGCGCCGTCGATCGATGCAACAGCCATCGTAGACGGTTCGGCCCGATGCAGATACGACGCATCAGATCGAAAGATTGATCCATGTCGCCTTGACTTCCGTGTATTTTTCGAACGCGTGCAGAGACTTGTCGCGACCGTTGCCTGACTGTTTGTAGCCGCCGAACGGCGCGGTCATGTCGCCACCGTCCCAGTAGTTGACCCAAACGCTTCCGGCGCGCAGCTTGCGCGCCATGCGATGCGCTCGACCAATATCGCGCGTCCAGATGCCGGCGGCCAAGCCGTATTCTGTGTCATTGGCGATGCGCAACGCTTCTGCTTCGCTGTCGAAGGTGAGAATCGACAATACCGGGCCGAAAATCTCTTCGCGGGCGATGGTCTGTCCTTGTTCCACGGCGTCGAAGACGGTCGGCTCGATGTAGCAGCCGCCCGGAACGACTTCGGCGCGCTGGCCGCCCAGCAGCAGTCTCGCGCCTTCTGCCTGCCCTTTGGCGATGTAGTCCAGCACTCGCGCGGTCTGGCTCTCATCGACCATCGCGCCCATCGGTGCGCCCGGTTCGAAAGGATGCTTCGGTTGCATCGCCTTGCCTGCTTCGACCACAGCGGCGACGAATGCGTCCTTGATCGGGCGCTCGACCAGCAGGCGCGAAGCTGCGGTGCAAACTTCGCCCTGGTTGTAGAAGATGCCGCTGGCCGCTGCCTGGGCCGCCTGAGCAAGATCCGGCGCGTCGGCGAAGACGATATTCGGACTTTTGCCACCGCATTCCATGTAGGCGCGTTTCATGTTGGAACGTCCGGCGCACTCGAGCAGGGACTTGCCTACTGCGGTCGAGCCGGTGAAGACCAGACCATCGACGTCCATATGCAAGGCCAGGGGCTCGCCCGCTTCCTTGCCATACCCGGGCACCACGTTGAACACGCCCGGCGGCAGCCCCGCTTCCATCGCGATTTCGGCTAAGCGCAGGGCTGTCAGTGGAGACTTCTCGGAGGGTTTCAGAACCACTGAATTACCGGTGGCCAACGCTGGCGCAATCTTCCAAACGGCCATCAGCATCGGAAAGTTCCAGGGCACGATCGCGCCGATCACGCCGAGAGGTTCACGGGTGATCAGACCGAGTTCGTCCGGGCCGGTGGCGGCGACTTCGCCATAGACCTTATCCAAGGCTTCACCGGTCCAGGACATGCAACGGATCGACGCGGCGACATCGACGGCACGGGCGTCGGCGACCGGCTTGCCCATGTCCAGAGATTCGAGAATAGCGAGCTCGTCCGCATATTTTTCAATTAGATGCGAAAACTTTATGAGAATTTTCTTCCGGTACGCAGGCTTAGTGTCGGCCCAGACACCCGCTTCGAAGCTACGTCGCGCCGCGGCCACGGCGCGTTCGATGTCCCGCTCTTCGCAACGCGCCACCCGGCCCAATACGCGGCCATCGATCGGACTGAGACAGTCGAAGGTCCGACCCGCAAGGCTGTCGGTGAACGCCCCATCGATGAAGGCCTGGGTCCGGATCTGCAGGCCATTGGCCAGGGTTTGCCAGGAATCGAAGGTGCGGGCTGCGTTCAAGGTCTGACTCCGGAATCGATGAACAGAAATGCGATAAGCGGGCGGGGCTCAGAATGTAGGCGGCGTGCTGGCGCTGACGATGACCACCTCGCAGTCACCGACATTGCGGAAACGGTGCGGGATACGGCACTCGAAGTAATAAGCCTCGCCGGGACCGAGCACCCTGACCTGATCGCCGACGGTGATTTCGACGCGGCCCTCAAGAATCACGCCGCCCTCTTCGCCTTCGTGGGTGATCATCACTTCGCCGGTATCGCTGCCGGGCAACATCACCTCGCGCAGGATGCACATCTGACGCTGCGGCCGGCGCTGGCCGACCATGTAGTAATGGATGTCGTTATTACCGACGTCCGGTTGTTCTTCCGGCGCATAGAACGGCGAATCGGCTGGCCCTGTGTCGAGATCCAAGGTGAAGAAATCGGCCATTGAGATCGGAATACCGTCGAGCACCTTCTTCAGGGAGCTGACCGATGGACTGACCTTGTTCTGCTCGATCAGCGAGATCGTGCTGTTGGTGACGCCAACGCGCTTGGCCAGCTCTCGCTGGCTGAGGCCTTTGTTTTTACGGACGAGCTGAAGACGGGCGCCGATATCCATGCATACAAATGATTCTGGTGTTGCCGGATACTTTACACCGGCGGTCGTGTCTCGGATTTTGCCCCAAAAAAGACAACAGTTGTAAAGTTTTTTCAACGCGATAAGCTTGGCCGATCCTTCCAGATCCGGCCGGAGCCTGGTCATGCACGACGAACATGCCCCCTCTTCCGCCTCGTATGGCGATCACTATGCGCATCAGGCCACGCGACTTCCGGACAATATGGACGCGTTCTGGATGCCGTTCTCGGCTAATCGGCAATTCAAGGCTTCGCCGCGGCTGCTGGTGTCAGCTGAGGGCATGTACTACCGGTCGGTCGACGACAGGCAGATTCTCGACGGCACGGGTGGGCTCTGGTGCTGCAATGCCGGCCATGCACGCCCCAGAATCATCGAAGCGGTGCAGCGCCAGATCGCGACCTTGGACTATGCGCCGACCTTCCAGATGGGCCATCCGTTGCCGTTCGCACTGGCCGAGCGCCTGAGCGCGATCGCTCCTGACCCGCTCAAGCATGTGTTCTTCACCAATTCAGGTTCCGAATCGGTCGACACCGCGCTCAAGATCGCCCTCGCCTACCATCGCGCCCGTGGGGAAGGTCAACGCACCCGGCTGATCGGTCGCGAGAAGGCCTATCACGGCGTTGGCTTCGGTGGGATCTCGGTCGGCGGTCTGCCCAACAACCGGAAGTTCTTCGGAAGCCTGCTGCCTGGCGTGGATCATCTGCGCCATACGCTGGATATCCAACGCAACGCCTTCAGTCGCGGCCTGCCCGCGCATGGCCGCGAACTGGCGGAAGATCTGGAGCGATTGGTTCTGTTGCACGATGCATCGACGATCGCCGCCGTGATCATCGAACCGGTGGCCGGCTCCGCTGGCGTGGTCCTGCCTCCCGAGGGCTATCTCCAGCGCGTCCGCGAGATCTGCGACAAACACGGCATTCTGCTGATCTTCGATGAGGTGATCACCGGGTTCGGCCGGGTCGGCAAGGCCTTCGCCGCGCAACGTTTCGACGTGCGCGCGGACATGATCACCACGGCTAAAGGCCTGACCAACGGCTGCGTGCCGATGGGCGCGGTGTTCGTGTCCGAGCAGATCCACGACGCTTTCATGCATGGGCCGGAAAACATCATCGAACTCTTCCATGGCTATACGTATTCCGGACATCCGCTGGCCTGCGCCGCAGCGCTCGCTACGCTGGATACCTACCAGGAAGAGAAATTGTTCGAAAAGGCGATCGAACTGGAATCCTACTGGGCCGAGACTATCCACGGCCTGCGCGATTGCCCGAACGTCGTCGACATCCGCAATATCGGACTGATCGGCGCGATCGAACTCGCGCCGCGCCCTGGCGCTCCGGGCGCGCGCGCCTACGACGTATTCACGCGCTGTTTTCACGAAGAGAATCTGTTGATCCGCGTGACCGGCGACGTGATTGCGCTGTCGCCGCCCTTGATCATCGAACGCGATCACATCGACCGTATCTTCCATACACTCGCGGATGTGCTGAAGCGGACCGCCTGATCATGTCAGATGCACCGCCCTGGCGGCCATATGGTGATCCGCCGCCCCCGCGATGATTCCCGGCTCGTGCAAAGCGCGCGAAGCCGGGGCCATAATGCGCGCACTTTCCTCTCACTAGACGGTACCCAGCCATGCTGATCGGCGTCCCCAAGGAAATCAAAAACCACGAGTACCGCATTGGCCTGACTCCGGCCGGCGCGCGCGAACTGGTCAGCCATGGTCATCGGGTGATGATCCAACGCGATGGCGGTAAGGCGATCGGCCTGACCAACGAGATGTACCAGAAGGCCGGCGCCGAGATCGTCGACACTGCGGAGGACATCTTCCGCCGCGCCGAAATGATCATCAAGGTGAAAGAACCGCAACCGGTCGAATAC
>SSEV01000171.1 GCA_008015095.1 Lysobacteraceae bacterium
CGCAGCGGCAGCGGCCCCGCCATCCCTGCACCAGAAAACGCGTAAAGCGCCCATGTCGCAAGCGCTAAGACGATCGCGGCATGGGCGCTTTACGCGTTTTCTGGTGCAGGGATGGCGGGGCCGCTGCCGCTGCGTCGCGCGGTGCTGTGCGCGATCGCTGCGATTTATGTTGTGCGCGCTTTGGGCGGATTCGCGGTCGCGTTTGCCGGGCGCGCGCCCAACCCGCGGTTTTGGTGGTGGAGTTCGCTGATCTGCTTGGTTTTCGGCATCATTCATCTGGTCGGCGTGACGCGGGGATGGGCGCAGTTGTGAATACGCGCAGCGACATCGATGACTTTCTGGCGCATTTGCAGGTCGAGCGTAGGATGTCGATGCATACGCTGGATGCCTACAGACGCGACCTGGAGGCGCTGAGCGAGTGGTCGCGAAAAGAGGGTGTCGGCGCGCCTGCCGAGGTGCGCGGCGAACAGTTGCGCGCCTTCGTCGCCTCCGAGCATCGACGCGGGCTTTCGCCCAAAAGCCTGCAACGCCGGCTTTCGGCCTGTCGCAGTTTCTATCAGTGGCTGCTCAAACACGGGCGCATCGCGGCCAATCCGGCCGCGGGTATCCGCGCGCCAAAGGCGCCGCGCAAGTTGCCGCAGGTGCTCGACGTCGACGAGGCCGTGCAACTTGTCGAACTTCCGACCGATGCTCCGCTGGGCGTGCGCGACCGGGCGATGCTGGAGTTGTTCTACAGCTCCGGTCTGCGCCTGTCGGAATTGTGCGCCCTGCGTTGGCGGGATCTCGATTTGGCGGATGGGCTGGTGACGGTGCTCGGCAAAGGCAGCAAACAGCGCAGCGTGCCGGTAGGCTCGCATGCGTGCAAAGCGTTGCAGGACTGGCGCGCGGAATCCGCGGGAGAGACCGACAAGCCGGTATTCCCCGGCCGTCACGGCGCGCCGATCGGCGCGCGCGCGGTGCAGATCCGCCTGCGCCAGCTCGCGCAGAAGCAGGGTCTGTTCAAGCGCGTGCATCCGCATCTGCTGCGGCATTCCTTCGCCAGCCACGTGCTCGAATCCTCCGGCGATCTGCGCGGCGTGCAGGAACTGCTGGGCCATGCCGATATCGCCACCACCCAGATCTACACCCATCTGGACTTTCAGCATCTGGCCAAGGTTTACGACGGCGCGCATCCGCGCGCCAAGCGCAAGGGCGGGTGAAGGTCCATTCGCGTGCGAAGCGGCTTGAGGGCATGGCTCGCGATATCCGCCCGTGAGCCTCTTGCCCCTCGGCCCGTCCGCCCCCACAACCGGGGGACAGCCCGGAGACCGCATGGACCCTAGCCGAAATCCCAATGTCTTTCACGCCACCACCATCGTCTCGGTCCGCCGCAACGGCCGGGTGGTGGTGGCCGGCGACGGTCAGGTCACGCTCGGCCATACCGTGATGAAGGCCAATGCGCGCAAGGTCAGGCGCCTGGGCCGCGACGGTCAGGTGCTGGCCGGATTCGCCGGCGCCGCGGCCGATGCGTTCACGTTGTTCGAGTTGTTCGAATCCAAACTCGAGAAGCACGGCCAGCTCACCCGCGCCGCGGTCGAACTGGCCAAGGATTGGCGCACCGAACGCCGCTTCGGCAAGCTCGAGGCGCTGCTCGCGGTCGCCGATCGCGAGACTTCGCTGATCGTCAGCGGCACCGGCGATGTGATCGAACCCGAGGACGGCCTGGTCGCGATCGGTTCCGGCGGCATGTACGCGCTGTCCGCGGCGCGCGCGCTGCTGGCGCATACCCAACTCGACGCCCGCCAGATCGCGGTCGAATCACTCAACATCGCCGGCGACGTTTGCATCTATACCAACCGCAACATCGTCGTCGAGGAACTGTAGGCCGGGCCCGAGCCCGTCCTGCGCCCGAATGCATACCGGTGAAAGAATGGATACCAACGCATCGATGACCCCGCGCGAGATCGTGCAAGAACTCGACCGCCATATCGTCGGCCAGTCGGCGGCCAAACGCGCGGTCGCGATCGCGCTGCGCAACCGCTGGCGGCGGATGCAGCTCGACGCCGCGCTGCGCAACGAGGTCATGCCCAAGAACATCCTGATGATCGGCCCCACCGGCGTGGGCAAGACCGAGATCGCCCGGCGCCTGGCGACCCTGGCCAACGCCCCGTTCGTCAAGGTCGAGGCGACCCGCTTCACCGAGGTCGGCTACGTC
This sequence comes from Lysobacteraceae bacterium, assembly GCA_008015095.1. Taxonomy (GTDB): domain Bacteria; phylum Pseudomonadota; class Gammaproteobacteria; order Xanthomonadales; family Xanthomonadaceae; genus Lysobacter_I. The sequence continues at coordinate 2,195 of SSEV01000171.1, forward strand.
GGCAAGGACGTGGAACAGATCGTGCGCGACCTGGCCGACACCGCGGTGAAGATGTTCCGCGAGCAGGCCAAGTCCCGGGTGCGCGCGCAGGCCGAAGCGCGCGCCGAAGACCGCATCCTCGATGCGCTGCTGCCGCGCCGCGCGCCGGTGCCCGCCTTCGGTTTCGCGGTCGAGCCCGAATCCGATCCGGCGGCCGATCCGGCGCATGCGGAAGAAAGCGAAACCCGGCAGAAGCTGCGCAGGCAGTTGCGCGCGGGCGCGTTGGACGAGCGCGAGATCGAGATCGAAACCGCGGTCAATGTCGGTGTCGACATCATGGCCCCGCCGGGCATGGAGGATATGGGCCAGCAGTTGCGGCAGATGTTCTCCAACCTCTCCGGCGGCAAGACCCATTCGCGCAAACTGAGCATCCGCGCCGCGCGCGTGCAGTTGATCGAGGAGGAGGCGGCCAAGCTGGTCAACGAGGACGAAGTGCGCGAGCGCGCGATCGAGGCCTGCGAACAGCACGGCATCGTGTTCATCGACGAGATCGACAAGGTCGCCAAACGGTCCGAGAGCCACGGCGCCGACGTCAGCCGCGAAGGCGTGCAGCGCGATCTGTTGCCGCTGGTCGAGGGCTCGACCGTCGCCACCAAGTACGGCGCGGTGAAGACCGACCACATCCTGTTCATCGCCTCGGGCGCGTTCCATCTGGCCAAGCCCAGCGACCTGATTCCGGAATTGCAGGGCCGCTTCCCGATCCGGGTCGAACTGGCCGCGCTGGGCAAGCACGACTTCGTGCGCATCCTCACCGAGCCCAAGGCCGCGTTGACGCTGCAGTACGTCGAACTGCTCAAGACCGAGGGCGTGGGTCTGCGTTTCGAAGCGGATGCGGTCGAGCGGATCGCCGAGATCGCAGCCACAGTCAACGAACGCCAGGAGAACATCGGCGCCCGCCGTCTGCATACCATTCTCGAACGTCTGCTCGATACCCTGAGTTTCGAAGCCCCGGATCGGGGCGGCGGCGAGGTGAGCATCGACCGCGCTTATGTCGATGCGCACCTGGGCGAGTTGGTGCGGGACCCGGATTTGAGTCGCTACATTCTCTGAGCCCGGTCTTTTCGAGCCCGCTCTTCGAGTCTGCTCTTCGAGCCCGCGCCTTGCCCGGGATATCGTGTCGCGCGCGGCCGGTTTTCGCCGCGAATGGCGTTCATCACCGGAATCCATCCGGAAGAACCCGCCCGGTGAACCCGTCAAACCAGGCGACGACAGCGACTGTCGAAGCGCATCCCGCACAAACCGGCCCCAGACTCGACGCGCGCGATGCGCTCGGTCGCGTGCTCGATCTGATCCGCGGCTGCCGTGGCGTCGAGGATATCGATGCCGCGCGCCTGCGCGAAGTGTTCGGCGTGGAATTCCACGAGCATGCGGGGCGTCTTGGCTTCGGCGAACGGGTGAGCCGCGAGTGGTGGACCGCGTTCGAATGGGACCCCGCGCATCCCTACGGCCCGCGTTTCGAATTCTCGTTCCGGCCAGACTTGCCCGGATCTCATCCCGATGCCGGCGACATCTGCGCGATCGACGCCGAGGCCTTCGCCGCCGAACTGGCCGCGATGGGGTTCGCGCGCGAGATCCGTCGCGCGGAACACGGCCGTCCGATCCGCGAGGACTTCGAGCGTCCGGGCATGACCGTCGAGGTCTATACCCGCGGCGAGGCCGATGCGCCGCCGGAAAAAATCTCGCACGCCTGCGTGCAGCGTGTGTGTATCCTCTGACCGCATTGCGGCGGCGGTTGCCGGCCGCCAATGAAGGAGCCCGATCTTGCCCCTGAATCAACGAGCCCAGGCGATGGTCGACCGGTTCGGCGCGGAGCTGAACGCCGAGCAGCGCGCGAATTTCAATGCCTCGCTCAACCGCTCGCCGGCGCTGATCGAACAGCTCAACGATGCCGCGCTGTTCGGCGACCTGCGCGGCTTCGCGCGGCAACCGGCGGGCGCGAACGCCGGCGGCGGATTCAACCCCGAGAACAGATTGATCGAGCTGCCGGCTTCCATACTCAATACGCCTCGCAACGGCCGCTACGATCCGGACGAGTTGGTTTTCGTGCTCGGCCATGAAACCCGGCACGCCACCAACCACAACAACCTGGAAGGTGCGCGCCGGGTGTTCGACAACGACATCGCGGTTATCTCCCGCAGTTCGAACCCGGTGCACGATTACACCGGGTCGATGCGGCGGGTGCTCGATGCGCATCGCAACGACGAGGCCGGCGCGCATATTGCCGGTTACAACGCGGTGGTCAGCATGCTGCGCCAGAGCAATCCGCATCCGAGCCTGGAGGATATCTATCGCGCGCATCCGGACCGGATGCAGGATTTCATCGAACGTTCGCCGGAAACCCCGTCGCGCTATTCGTTGCGGTCGGGCCTGAGCCTGAATTCGGACATGTCGATGAGCGCGTCGCCGTCCAATGTCGCCGCGATGGGGCGTTACTACTACGACCATCCGCCGTCGCAGGCCCGGTTGGGGACGCACGGAAATTCCAATTATCAGAACATGTACGCCGCCGCCCTGGTGGGTCAGGTTGTCCAGGCCGAGCGCGCGAATATGCGGCCGTTGGATACCCCTTATATCGCGGCCTACCCGCAGATGGCGCTGGATATGCGGGCGCTCGGCCTGAGTGAGCGCATCCTCGAGGCCAACGGGCTTGATCTTGGCGACCAGCGCGGCAGGCAGCGCTACGTCGATCTGTCCGCCGAGCCGCCGGTCCAGTCCTATTTCGACGATATGGCCCGTGCGCAAAGCCAGCGGCACGGGCACTCGCCGGCTGGATCCCGGATTGAGGCGCCCGGGTCTCCCGCGCTGACCCAGGCGATGCAGACGCTGGAGCGCTCTCCCAACATCCCGACCGATGCGTTCGGGGCGGATCGCGAACGCATCGCCGCCGCTGTCGCCGCCCATGCGGCGGGGCAGGGATTGCGCGCCGATCACATCGTGCTCAACCAAAGCAGGACGGCGCTGATCGCCGTGCAGGGCGAGGCTGTCGGCGATCCGGCGGCCCGCATGTCTTCGCCGTTGCCGCTGGAGGCCGCCCGCAATGCGCCGCTGGAACAATCGTTGTCGCGATTGCAGGCGGTCGAGGCCGTGCGCGCGCCGCAGGACGATCCGGTCCGTGTACGGACGCAGCCGCAGGACGAGCCGGTCCGGCAGGTGGCTCCGCGCTGAGTCGCGCGGAAGCGATGGCGAGACGGTCCCCGAGCGAACGTCGCGGATCTATTCCGCCCGCACCCGCCACGCTTCCGCCAACGAGATTCTGCCCTCGCGCGCCAGCGCGACCGCGGCCTGGGTGATCGGCACCATCCCTTCTTCGATCGCGGCTGCAACCACTGCGAAGGACTCGGCGTGTTCCGGCGTCAGGCGGTCTACGAACTGATGATCGTCGGCCCGCGCATC
>SSEV01000168.1 GCA_008015095.1 Lysobacteraceae bacterium
GCTGATGGACATCCTCCGCCACGGCCGCCACGTGCAAGTCATCTCCCCCGCCCCCCTACGCGAAGCCGTCCGCGCCGAACACGCAGCAGCCGCCCAGATAAATTCCCGATGATCAGGTTTTGAGCATGGGGGTATGCAGAATGGGCGCAAACAGACAAGGACCCGACAATGGACCAGATCACTCCCTCCGACCTCAAGACCATTCTCCATTCCAAGCGTGCCAACCTCTACTACCTTCGCCACTGCCGCGTCCTGGTCAATGGCGGCCGAGTCGAGTACGTCACCGAAGAGGGCGATCAATCCCTCTACTGGAACATTCCCATCGCCAACACCACCGCGCTGCTCCTCGGAACGGGCACCTCCGTCACCCAGGCGGCGATGCGCGAGCTGGCCAAGGCCGGCGTGATGGTCGGATTCTCGGGCGGCGGCGGCACACCGCTCTATAGCGCCAACGAAATGGACATCGAAGTGGCGTGGTTTTCACCGCAGAGCGAATACCGCCCCACCGAATACCTGCAGCACTGGGTCCGCTTCTGGTTCGACGACGCCCTGCGCCTGGAGGCGGCCAAAGCCATCCAACGGGCACGGCTGGCCCGTGTCGCCGAACACTGGACGCACAATCGCGCGCTTGCCGATGCTGGTTTCGAGGTCGCCGGAGAACGGCTCAAGTCCGCCCTCGACGCCTCCCTCGCCCAGATCGACCTGGCGCCCGACAACACCGCCCTGCTCACCGAAGAAGCCCGCCTCACCAAAAAGCTCTTCAAGCTCGCCTGCGACGCCACCGACTACGGCGATTTCGTCCGGGCCAAGAACGGCAGCGGAGTCGACCCGGCCAACCGCTTTCTGGATCACGGCAACTATCTCGCCTACGGGCTCGGCGCCACCGCCGCCTGGGTTTTGGGCCTTCCCCACGGCTTGGCGGTGCTGCACGGAAAGACGCGCCGCGGGGGGCTGGTGTTCGACGTCGCCGATCTGGTGAAGGACGCCCTGATTCTTCCGCAAGCCTTCATCTCCGCCATGCGTGGCGATGACGAACAGAGCTTTCGGGAAGCCTGCGTCGCCAGCCTCGTGCAGGCCGAAGCCCTCGACTTCATGATCGACACCGTTAAATCCATTGCCCTCGACCTTGGCAGGCAAGCCCAATGAACATCCTGCTGATCTCCCAATGCACCAAGAACGCCCTGACCGAAACCCGGCGGATCATCGACCAGTTTGCCGAACGGCGCGGCGACCGAAGCTGGCAGACCGCCATCACCCAGGCCGGTCTCGACACGCTCTACCGGCTGCTGCGCAAAACGGCCCGCAAGAACACCGCGGTCGCCTGCCACTGGATTCGCGGCAAGGACCACAGCGAACTGCTGTGGGTCGTGGGCGACGCCCGCCAGTTCAACGCCCGCGGCGCCACGCCCACCGATACGACTCGCCGCAACATCCTCCGGACCCACGATGAAAACGACTGGCACTCGGGCGAGGACATCCGACTGCTTGCCCGTCTGGCCGGCCTGTTCCACGACCTCGGCAAGGCCAACGACGCGTTCCAGAACAAGCTCATCAAGGCGCAGGCGGTGGCCGACCCCTTCCGCCACGAGTGGGTATCTCTCCGTCTGTTCGAAGCCTTCGTCGGCAACGGCTGCACGAGCGATCGGGACTGGCTGGAGCGCCTCGTCAACCTCGACGGCAGCGAATCCGGAAAAATCGTCGATACACTCCTCAAGGACGGGCAAGGAAGCCCTCTTGGGCCGTTCAACACCCTCAAGCTGCCACTGGCCCGCGTGATCGGCTGGCTGATCGTCAGTCATCACCGCCTTCCAACGCCGGACACCGACGAAGCCTTCGGCCGGGCGCTCAAAGCGCCGGCGCTCGGTCTGCTGCCGGGCGGCATTGTCCATGCCTGGTGCGGAAGCCGGCTCGACGGCACCGACGCCAAGCTGCAAGCCGCCTGCTGGCGCTTCAAGAGCCTGCCTTTCGACAGTCGTCACTGGCGGCAGCACGTCGGGAAGACGGCCGATGCCATCCTCAAGCGTCCCCGCCTGATCGCGGCCGAGGCCGAAACGGCCCTCGCCAGCCCCTACGTGCTCCATCTCGCGCGGCTCACCCTGATGCTGGCCGACCACTACTACTCGTCCCAACCCAGCCATGCCCGCTATGGCGATCCGGTCCGCCGGGGCAGCAAGCCTCTCTACGCCAACTCCACGCGTGAGAAAGGAGGCGAACCCCAGCTCAAACAGCGGCTCGACGAGCACCTGATCGGCGTCGGCGTCAATGCCAGCCGACTGATGCAGACCCTCCCGCGGATGGAACGGAGCTTGGCGCGGATCGCGCGTCACAAAGGCTTCCGGGAACGCAGCGCCGGCGCCTTCCGGTGGCAGAACGGCGCCTTCGACCTTGCCGAGAGCCTGCGCGACAAGGCCGCGGAGCAAGGCTTTTTCGGGGTCAATCTTGCCTCTACCGGTTGTGGCAAGACCTTCGCCAACGCCCGCATCCTGTACGGACTAGCCGACCCGCAACTGGGTGCGCGCTTCACGGTTGCCCTCGGCCTGCGCACCCTCACCCTGCAAACCGGCGACGCCTACCGCGAACGCCTCAAACTGGGCGCCGAAGATCTCGCCGTACTGGTCGGCGGCGGCGCCACGCGGGCGCTGCACGATTATTACAAGGCCCGTTCCCGCAACCTCGCCGCCGACGGGAGCGAATCCGCCGACGAACTCCTCCCCGAGTACAACCACGTCCGCTTCGAAGGCAGCCTGGAAGACGGCCCCCTCAAGCGCTGGCTTCAGCAAGGCAAACAAGGCCGCCACGCCCAGGCATCCAGCCTTCTCGACGCCCCCGTGCTGGTGTGCACCGTCGACCACCTCATGCCCGCCTGCGAAAGCACACGGGGCGGCCATCAGATTCTGCCCATGCTGCGCCTGATGTCTTCCGATCTCGTTCTCGACGAACCCGACGATTTCGACATGAACGACCTCCCGGCGCTCACCCGCCTCGTCCACTGGGCCGGCCTGCTCGGCAGCCGGGTGCTGCTCTCTTCGGCAACCCTGCCGCCGGCCCTCGCCCAAGGCCTCTATCTCGCCTACTCCGCCGGTCGGACCGAATTCCAACGCCATCGAGGCCGCCCCGGCGTGGGGCTCGACGTGTGCTGCGCGTGGTTCGACGAATTCGGCGTGGCCAACGGCAACCACGGCGCCGACCCCGACGGCACCGCCTTTCTCGCCAGCCATGCCGGCTTCGTTGCGCGCCGCCTCGCCAAACTGGCGGCAGCCAAGGAAGTGAGACGTCGCGCAGCCATCGTCGACGTACCGCTGACGCCCGCAAGCGGAGCCGACCCGGCAGCCCGGCAGGCCGACATCTGCCGGCAACTCGCCACCCTGCTGCGCGACCAGGCCGTCGGGCAGCACCGCCACCATCACAGCGTCGATGCCAACAGCGGCAAACGGGTGAGTTTCGGCCTCATCCGCATGGCCAACATCGACCCGCTCTTCGACGTCGCCAGCAGCCTTTACCGCCAAGGCGCACCGGAAGGCTGCCGCATCCACCTGTGCGTCTACCATGCCCGCCACCCCATGCTGGTACGGGCCGAAATCGAACGGGAACTGGACGGAGCGCTCAAGCGCCATCAGCCCGACGCCGTGTTTTCCCTGCCCGACATCCGCGAAAAGCTGGATGGCAGCGCCGAGGCCGATCATCTTTTCATCGTCCTTGCCACCGCCGTCGCCGAAGTCGGGCGGGATCACTGCTACGACTGGGCCATCGTCGAGCCCTCGTCCATGCGCTCGATCATCCAATTGGCCGGCCGGGTCAAACGCCATCGCAGCTTCGATTGCCCTCCCGATCAGCCCAACATCCTGCTGCTCGACACCAACGTCAAAAATCTCAAGCGGCCCGGACGCGGTGCTGCCTTCTGCCGGCCGGGGTTCGAAAGCGAGGAATTTCCCCTCAAGACCCACTCCCTCCGTGCGCTGCTCACCCCGGCCCAATGGCAAATCATCGACGCCAGCGCCCGCATCTGCCCCCGCGAACAACTGGATGCCAGCCGCAACCTCGCCGATCTGGAGCACGCCCGCCTCGCCGATCTGATGCTCGGCGCCGGAGACGGTCAACAACGGCAAACCCCCGTCAATTGGTGGTGGAGAACCCGCGCCCACCTCTCCGGCGCCTTGCAGGCCCGCACCCGTTTCCGGGCCGACCCGCAAGGCCATCAGACCTATTTCCTGAAGCCGGACGAGGACAGCGCCTCCACGGAATTCGTGTGGCTGGAAGAGTCGGGCAAGGACATTTCGGTGGAAGCCAACCTGCTGCACCGCATCGACGCAAGCGGCCTTTTCTCCGGCCCCCGCATCCAACCGTGGGCCGCCCCCGATTACCTCGTCGCGCTGCAAACCCTGGCCGAAACCCAAGGCCTGGACCCGGTCGACTGCGCCCGCAGATTCGCCACCGTCGACCTCCCCGGCCGCGACGCCAGACGCTGGCGCTACCACCCGGCGCTGGGCTTCAGCCGCGCCTGACTACCGACTTATTTTCTCGAGGAGCAAGCACATGGAAGACATACCGCAATCGCTTTCGCCGCCCGGCGAAAGCCAACGCATCAAGGCCGAGATCGCACGCTTTATTCGCGAAGACCGCCTTCAACCCAAGCTCGACAAGCTCAAGGATGGCGCTGACGAGGCGCGGCAGAAGCTGCTCGCCGACCATCAGCCCGCCACCTGGATTGCCGAAGCCGCCCGGCAGGTTGAGCAAATCCAGCAAGTCACACATCCCGTAAAGTTTTCTCATCCGCAGGCACGCGGAGCAACCAGTGTTAACACTGAAGGAAATTTAGGGGCTCTTTCTATTGAAGTCGGCACTCATAACTTAGGGGAACGTCTTTACCTGGATGTCGCTTGCGCAGATGCGAAATACCTTCCGACTTACAAATTTCTTTGCCTGGTGATCGATGGTCGCTCGCTGCTTGAACGGGCCATTGCCGCCGACCCCGATCTCGCGGCGGCACTTTCGGATGATCGAGCCCAGGCAACCGAATGGATGGAAGCATTCGCCCGGCTGCCCGAGCCCAAGGGCCGCATTGCATCGCACAAGCTGGCCAAGCAGCTGTACTGGCCGGTTGGCGACGGTGCCTATCACCTGCTGGCGCCGCTGCTCTCGTCGCCGCTGGCGCATGCCGTTCATAAGCGCATCAGTGAAGACCGCTTCTCCGATGCGGCCAAAGCCGCCCGCGACGCCCGCCGGGCCGGCAAGGCACATCCCGAAGGCTACCGGGACTATCCCAATCTGGTCATCCAGAGCTTCGGGGGTTCCAAGCCGCAGAACATCAGCCAGCTCAACAGCGAACGCCGTGGCGAAAATTACCTCCTGGCCTCTGTGCCGCCCGTCTGGGAGTCGCCTGCCATCCGGCCGCCGCTCAAGATCGAAACGGTGTTTTCCCGCTATTTCGAGCGCCGCCGGGAAGTGCGTCGGCTCAGCGACGCCCTGAAGGACTTTCTGCGTCGGGTGGCCGATTCCGGCACCAACATCCGCATCCGGGAAACCCGGGCCGATCTGGTGGCCGAGTTGTGCGGCGAAGCCCTGCACATGGCCGCGGAACTCAGAACCTACCTCGCACCGGGCTGGACGGCCGGCGCCGAATGCCAGCTCAATCTGGCCGAACAGTGCTGGCTCGACCCGGCACGCGGCATGGACGACGAAGACTTCGCCGCCCACGGCCGCCGCGGAGACTGGAAGGACGAGGTATGCCTGCGCTTCGGCAACTGGCTCAACGCGCGCCTGCAAACGGACAAGACCCACTTTGGCGGCCCGGAAGCCCTGGCTTGGCAAAGCGCCCTGGGCAACGAACTCAAGCTGCTGCGCGAGGAACTGGACGATGAATGACACCCTTTTCCAGCCCGACGGCCTGCTGGTCCTGCCCCGCCTGCGCATACAAAACGCCAACGCGATCTCCAGCCCGCTGACCTGGGGCTTTCCGTCGCCCACCGCCTTTCTGGGTTTTGCCCATGCGCTGGAACGACGTCTGTCCGAGCGCTTCGGCGTGGCGTTTGGCGGCGTGGGCATTGTCTGCCATGCCTTCGACCCCCAAACCTTCCGGCCCAACCGCCGCCAGCATCTGGTCTTTACCCAAACCCGCAACCCGGTCTATCTCAAGCGCGACATCGCCAAATTCGTCGCCGAAGGCACGCCAGCAGCCATCGTCGAAGAAGGACGCGCCCACCTCGAAGTCAGCCTCGTCATCGCCGCCAGCGGGATTTTCGAAGAGCCGCAGCAAGAGCAGGACTTTGCCGATGTCGCCTACCACACTGCGCTGGGAATGCGGCTGGCCGGCGGCAGCGTTCTTCCGCCCACCACCAATCGGGCACCCCGGCCGCACTGGGTTCCCTGGCCCAGCGTGCAGGCCGACCGCCGCAAAGCCTTTGCCCGCCTGCGTCGCCGGCTGCTGCCCGGCTTTGCGCTGGTGCACCGGCCCGATCTGCTCGGCGAACGCCTCAGCCATCTGCAGAACCAGCAAGGCAGCGACGCAACGGCACTCGATGCGCTGCTCGATCTCACCCGCCTCAATCACACCCCCGCGCCTCCAAAAGGCGACGGGGCATCCGCCAGCGACAAGGTGGAATGGCACGTCGAAAAGCGGGCCGGCTGGCTGGTGCCCTTGCCCGCGGGCTATGCCGGCATTTCGCCCCTGCATGCGGCCGGCGAAGTAACGGGCGCTCGAGACACTGCAACCCCCTTCCGCTTCGTCGAAAGCCTGTATTCCCTCGGCCAGTGGATCGGCCCCCACCGTCTGAACCAGCTCGACCAACTGCTGTGGCACACCGCCACCGACCCGGAAGCCGGCCTTTACCGCTGCGTAAACCGCTACGCCGAACTCATCGAAACCGACCCGAACCCCCTCCAAGGAGCCTGATCATGGCCAATACCGCACTCACCACCGCCTCCGTACTCGCCTTTGAACGCAAGCTGGACACCTCCGACGGCCTTTTCGGTGCCGGTCGCTGGAGTGACAAAGCCAACGGCGCCAACTGGCCGTCGATCGGCATCCACGAAAAATCCGTGCGCGGCACGATCTCGAACCGTCTCAAAACCAAGGATCAAGACCCCGCCAAGCTCGATGCATCCATCCAATCGCCCAATCTCCAGACCGTAGACGTCGCCACCCTGCCCAACGACGCCGACACCCTGCGCCTGCGCTTCACCCTGCGGGTGCTCGGCGGTGCCGGCACGCCCGCCGCCTGCAACAACGCCGACTACCAGGCAAAGCTCCAGGCCACGGTGCAAACCTACAAAGAGCAGCAAGGCTTCGGCGAGCTGGCCCGTCGCTACGCCATCAACCTTGCCAACGGCCGCTTCCTGTGGCGCAACCGCGTCGGCGCGGAGCAGATCGCCGTCGAAGTTCATCAACTGGAAAAAGGCGAGGCCCGCCAAACCTGGTCCTTCGACGCGCAGCAATTCAGCCTGCGGGATTTCAAGGTTCCGGCGGCAGCCGAAGCCGATATCGCCCAGCTGTCGACCGCCATTGAACAAGGGCTTGCCGGCGAGAGCCACACCCTGCTGGAAGTGATCGCCTATGCCCGCGTCGGCGACGGCCAGGAAGTCTATCCGTCCCAGGAGCTGATCCTCGACAAGGGCGACAAGCGGGGCCAGAAAAGCAAAACCCTCTATTCCGTCGGCGACGACAAAACCAGAGTCGCCGCCATGCACAGCCAAAAGATCGGCAACGCCCTGCGCACCATCGACACCTGGTATCCCAACGAAGAGGGCGAAGAACTCGGCCCCATCGCCGTGGAGCCCTATGGCTCGGTGACCAACCAAGGAAAGGCCTACCGCCAACCCAAGGCCAAAGCGGACTTCTACTCCCTGCTGGACGGCTGGGTCCTGAAAGACACGCCTCCGAAGAACCCGGATGACAAGCATTTCGTCATGGCCATCCTCGTGCGCGGCGGCGTCTTTGGTGACAGCGACAAGGAATGACGGAGGCCATGATGGACGCTTTCGTCGATATCCGGCTCCTACCGGACCCGGAGTTTCCACCCACCACCCTCATGAACGCTTTGTTCGGCAAGCTTCACCGCGGACTTGTCGCCTTCGGAGAAGGCGCAATTGGCGTGAGTTTTCCGGATGTGCGAGAGCGCATCCATTCGCTCGGCACCCGAATGCGCCTCCACGGCACCGCCGAAACCCTGCAACGTTTCATGGCAACCGAATGGCTGGCCGGCATGCGCGATCATGTTACGAGCGCGCCGCCCGCGCCGGTTCCTCCGGAAACTCGCCACCAGATCGTCCGACGCGTGCAGGTCCAGAGCAACCCCGAGCGGCTCCGCCGACGCCTCATCGCCCGCAAGGGCGTCTCCGAAGAAGCAGCCCGCGCCGCCTTTCCGGACAACTGCACCCAAAAACTCGACCTTCCGTATGTAATCTTGAGGAGCAACAGCACGGGCCAACAATTCCGGCTTTTCATCGAACATCTGCCACCGCAGAACCAAGCACAAACCGGGGAGTTCAGCGCCTACGGCCTCAGCCCTGACGCCACCGTCCCCTACTTCTGACCCTTTTTTCCCAACCTCCCGCAAACCCTTGTTTTTCAAGGCCTGCGGGAGGTCACTCGCCATTGGGTCAGTTGCGAAAAAATAGCTGTTTCTCTTTAACAATCAGGAAGAAAGCGTGTGTAGCATCTACTTCACTGCCGAATAGGCAGCTCAGAAAAGCGAGCACGCCGTCCGGCCCCGATTCATGGCCTTCACTGCCGAATAGGCAGCTCAGAAATGCCCATCTCCGCCGATGGCAGCGCCGCGAACCTTCACTGCCGAATAGGCAGCTCAGAAAAGTCAGGTCAATTAGATCCATGATCAGGACACCTTCACTGCCGAATAGGCAGCTCAGAAATGCCATCCCGACGAGCGAAGGATGGAATCCCCCTTCACTGCCGAATAGGCAGCTCAGAAATACGGCGCACAGCGACAAGCCGTTGCGCGAGCCTTCACTGCCGAATAGGCAGCTCAGAAATTCAACGGCAAGGCGATCAAGGCGCACATCAACTTCACTGCCGAATAGGCAGCTCAGAAAAGCTGGATCATCGTTGCACGCGTCTCGGCTGGCTTCACTGCCGAATAGGCAGCTCAGAAATTGACCTTGAGTCCATCAAGGTTGCCGGCACCTTCACTGCCGAATAGGCAGCTCAGAAAAGGACCGCTGCGAGGAAGACGGTTGGATTCTTCTTCACTGCCGAATAGGCAGCTCAGAAATGTATCCGCTGATTTTGCCGGACGTGCCGCAGCTTCACTGCCGAATAGGCAGCTCAGAAACGGGACGCCCGGCTCCCACGGCACTTCGGTGACTTCACTGCCGAATAGGCAGCTCAGAAAAAGAGGCAGATTCTCGAAAAGTTGGGGATGCGCTTCACTGCCGAATAGGCAGCTCAGAAAAGAGAACGGACAGCCAGCGGCCGGGCGGATCGCTTCACTGCCGAATAGGCAGCTCAGAAATGGTGCTCGGGCGTGCAATCCACACACGGGAACTTCACTGCCGAATAGGCAGCTCAGAAAGGATGCTGGGCGAGCAGGTCACGACCAAGAGGCTTCACTGCCGAATAGGCAGCTCAGAAAAACGAGCAAGATCAGTTGATGGCCGAGTGCGACTTCACTGCCGAATAGGCAGCTCAGAAATTTCGTCCAGATGTTGAGAGCGACTTTCATTTCTTCACTGCCGAATAGGCAGCTCAGAAAAGTAAGGCGCGGGGCATTCAGCGGGAGATCAGCTTCACTGCCGAATAGGCAGCTCAGAAAAGGATGCGACACGGGGGCCATTCTCCGACTGCCTTCACTGCCGAATAGGCAGCTCAGAAAAACGCCCGCGGCCGTACCCTGGTCCATCACTACTTCACTGCCGAATAGGCAGCTCAGAAAGGCTCGCGGCGATGCTTTGCCCCCCCGCGCGCCTTCACTGCCGAATAGGCAGCTCAGAAAAAACTGATAATTGACTCCTCCCGATGGAATCACTTCACTGCCGAATAGGCAGCTCAGAAATGCATCGTCCCACCCGAGTTCATCAATCGTTCCTTCACTGCCGAATAGGCAGCTCAGAAAAACGCCCGCGGCCGTACCCTGGTCCATCACTACTTCACTGCCGAATAGGCAGCTCAGAAAATGATCTAACCCCCGGCTTCCGTGGATTCGACCTTCACTGCCGAATAGGCAGCTCAGAAAGCATCCAGATCCTCACTTGCCGACGTGTCGCGCTTCACTGCCGAATAGGCAGCTCAGAAATACTACAGCATGGGAAGGGGAGTTTCGGTTGACTTCACTGCCGAATAGGCAGCTCAGAAAGAAGATCCGGACCCGGCAATCATTTGCGGGGCCTTCACTGCCGAATAGGCAGCTCAGAAAATGCGCCCTCGGCGCGGCTCGATGCCGACGACCTTCACTGCCGAATAGGCAGCTCAGAAACAGAAACTACTTGTGTGCCGGATGAGCACAAACTTCACTGCCGAATAGGCAGCTCAGAAATGGATGAGTGGCCACGCTTTGCCGGTGGTGGCCTTCACTGCCGAATAGGCAGCTCAGAAAAAAAAATATCCCGAACGTGGCGCGAGCGAACCCTTCACTGCCGAATAGGCAGCTCAGAAAGTCGAATCCAGTTGTGAAATCGATTTCGATGCCCTTCACTGCCGAATAGGCAGCTCAGAAAGAAATGGCATGTGACCCAACCGGACTACTTAACTTCACTGCCGAATAGGCAGCTCAGAAATTAAACGCAAAGGTACACCAAGCGCATTTAACCTTCACTGCCGAATAGGCAGCTCAGAAAAGGAGTTGAGCACAAACTCTCCGAGAGTTGCTCTTCACTGCCGAATAGGCAGCTCAGAAAAGCAACTATTCAGGTTCCGGCGCCCGCAATATCTTCACTGCCGAATAGGCAGCTCAGAAATATCAGGGCTGGCTGTTGCAGCAGCTGCTATTCTTCACTGCCGAATAGGCAGCTCAGAAACTCACCGATGCCCGCGGTTTCGAAGTCGACACCTTCACTGCCGAATAGGCAGCTCAGAAATTGGGTGCTTCGGTAGCGTGATCGAGGATAAACTTCACTGCCGAATAGGCAGCTCAGAAATGTCCGAAGAAAAGCGGCAGCAGCACGACACTCTTCACTGCCGAATAGGCAGCTCAGAAACGGAGACGTGAAGTTCTCACCGCAGTGAAAGCCTTCACTGCCGAATAGGCAGCTCAGAAAAATGAAGACGGGCGCGTTGTCGCGCATATTGGCTTCACTGCCGAATAGGCAGCTCAGAAAAATATCTACAAAGGTTAAATCACATTCCTCCGCTTCACTGCCGAATAGGCAGCTCAGAAAGGTCTGCTTGCAGCGCTTGGCGATGAGCGGACCTTCACTGCCGAATAGGCAGCTCAGAAAACCCCCTTGCACAGCCTCCACCCATATCGGAGCTTCACTGCCGAATAGGCAGCTCAGAAATGAATGGACAGAGCCGGAAACTGCGTGGAAAACTTCACTGCCGAATAGGCAGCTCAGAAATTGGTAATCGAGTGTGAGCGCGCCTTTTTTGGCTTCACTGCCGAATAGGCAGCTCAGAAAGATGACGACGGGGGCCGCAATGCCCCACAGTGCTTCACTGCCGAATAGGCAGCTCAGAAATACGACACGCTCGACCATCTCGCTGTCGGAACCTTCACTGCCGAATAGGCAGCTCAGAAACAGAGCACCGGCCCGGCCACCACCGCAAGAACCTTCACTGCCGAATAGGCAGCTCAGAAAAAGCAGCACACCACATGACCCGCGCCTCCACGCTTCACTGCCGAATAGGCAGCTCAGAAATTTCTGGTCCTCGATTTTATCGAGCCGAAAGCCTTCACTGCCGAATAGGCAGCTCAGAAAAAATCGGCTTTCACGGCGTGGTAGGTCTGGACCTTCACTGCCGAATAGGCAGCTCAGAAATGGGAGGGTCGGCAGGTGGGATGTCGGAGCGGCTTCACTGCCGAATAGGCAGCTCAGAAACGACACCAACCCCACCCCATAGGGAACTACCCCTTCACTGCCGAATAGGCAGCTCAGAAATACTCTCAAGACGATTCAGTACAGAACGTTACCTTCACTGCCGAATAGGCAGCTCAGAAACGAGACGCGTTTCCATTCCCTTCGCGTCGTCCCTTCACTGCCGAATAGGCAGCTCAGAAAATGATCGCCCCCTTACATCACGTCTTTGATGACTTCACTGCCGAATAGGCAGCTCAGAAAATTGCTGAAAAGCGCGCAGAGCGAATTGTCGACTTCACTGCCGAATAGGCAGCTCAGAAAGGCTGCACATTTCCGAGTTCGGGAAGATTTGCCTTCACTGCCGAATAGGCAGCTCAGAAATTCCCCCCCTTTAAGTACCGGCAATAAAAAACCTTCACTGCCGAATAGGCAGCTCAGAAATGCTGAAATCAATCGGCACGCGCTCTGCTATTCTTCACTGCCGAATAGGCAGCTCAGAAATTTCGGGGATTCGTTTTCAGCCCACTCAAGAGCTTCACTGCCGAATAGGCAGCTCAGAAAGTCGAGACGCCCCGCGCCTTCGCCCCGCTCGATCTTCACTGCCGAATAGGCAGCTCAGAAATTCGGCAGCCAACGCTGTGCGTTATGCCGAAACTTCACTGCCGAATAGGCAGCTCAGAAATCATTTTCGAACAAGATCAACATTTTTTCGAACTTCACTGCCGAATAGGCAGCTCAGAAATTACGTTGTGGGAAAGAAGCTCGTTTCCAAGACTTCACTGCCGAATAGGCAGCTCAGAAATCGCCCCCCGGCGCATCGCTCACATTGCGCACCTTCACTGCCGAATAGGCAGCTCAGAAAAATATCTACCGGATTAGGCATTTCGAGGGTAATCTTCACTGCCGAATAGGCAGCTCAGAAATACCTGGCCCGCTTATGCCGAAATTCAATGGCCTTCACTGCCGAATAGGCAGCTCAGAAAGACTCGCGGGACATGAGCACGGCGCTCACTGACTTCACTGCCGAATAGGCAGCTCAGAAAGGCTGCCGAATCCGCCGCCCCAACCAACTTAGCTTCACTGCCGAATAGGCAGCTCAGAAAACCATGCTTTGCCCGCCTGCGCGCTGATTACTCTTCACTGCCGAATAGGCAGCTCAGAAAAAGCTCGCCGGCGCGAACCGGGCTGCTTACAACTTCACTGCCGAATAGGCAGCTCAGAAATTCAGTCCCCGAATTTCGATCTGAAACGCGTTCTTCACTGCCGAATAGGCAGCTCAGAAATCCAAGCGCACACCGCAGGTACCCGCAGACATCTTCACTGCCGAATAGGCAGCTCAGAAATGACCGATCACGCCACGGCCAGCGAGGGCTCCCCTTCACTGCCGAATAGGCAGCTCAGAAAGTGACCACGGCGGGCGAACTGCTGAGGATCGCCTTCACTGCCGAATAGGCAGCTCAGAAAAGCCACATTTCTTCGCCCCGGCCGATGACCCACTTCACTGCCGAATAGGCAGCTCAGAAACAACGGGCTTACGGGATCCTCATCATGCTGCTCTTCACTGCCGAATAGGCAGCTCAGAAATCGCGCAGAGCGTCCTCGATGCCGTCGAAAAACTTCACTGCCGAATAGGCAGCTCAGAAACGCCGAAAATACCCCCGTAATCATACCAACTACTTCACTGCCGAATAGGCAGCTCAGAAATGCACGCCTATTGAACTAGGCGCATTGGCGTACTTCACTGCCGAATAGGCAGCTCAGAAATATTCGGCAGTGGTGACGAGCTTATCGCAGAGCTTCACTGCCGAATAGGCAGCTCAGAAAAGCGTGTCGGCATCAAACGCCGCGGGGTGCGGCTTCACTGCCGAATAGGCAGCTCAGAAACCATACCGGCCCCGTGCCCAGCGCTCCCGACCCCTTCACTGCCGAATAGGCAGCTCAGAAAAAGCGCGCCCAAAAAGAGTACGGCACGTTTTTCTTCACTGCCGAATAGGCAGCTCAGAAATCAAGCAGCGCCGCCGCAATGCTGCGCTTGCCCTTCACTGCCGAATAGGCAGCTCAGAAATGTCCGGCAGTTCATTTTCCCTGGGGTAGCTGCTTCACTGCCGAATAGGCAGCTCAGAAAAGGGGATGGCGGCAGTGAGCATGATTATTTCCCTTCACTGCCGAATAGGCAGCTCAGAAACAAATCGGCACGGCAGCGCACGGACGACAACTCTTCACTGCCGAATAGGCAGCTCAGAAAACTGGTTGGACGTCTGGCCGCATCCCGCTTTACTTCACTGCCGAATAGGCAGCTCAGAAACAAAAAGCGTGGCCGGGCTGGCTGCGTCGAAACTTCACTGCCGAATAGGCAGCTCAGAAAAACCCCATCGGGCGCCATTTTCAAACGGCGCACTTCACTGCCGAATAGGCAGCTCAGAAAACTCTTGCCAGCCGAGCGCGATGGCCGTCGTTCTTCACTGCCGAATAGGCAGCTCAGAAATGAAGAAGGGGAGCAAGGATGAAATTGCCTGGCTTCACTGCCGAATAGGCAGCTCAGAAAAGCACCGAGGCCATCACGTGGTCGGAGTCGCCCTTCACTGCCGAATAGGCAGCTCAGAAAATGGAAACCTGCTGACCGCGCCACTGGCCGAACTTCACTGCCGAATAGGCAGCTCAGAAATGCTTGGCCTTGCCGATGCCGATCAGCCAGGCCTTCACTGCCGAATAGGCAGCTCAGATA
>SSEV01000202.1 GCA_008015095.1 Lysobacteraceae bacterium
ATCAGCAGAATCAGCAGAATCAGCAGAATCAGCAGAATCAGCAGAATCAGCAAGCGGGCGCTGCGCAGAAACCGCCGCTGACCGAGCGCGAGCGCCAAGCGCTGGCCGAAGCGCAGCGCCGGGCCGACGCCGATCAGCGCGAGCGCATGCGCCGCGCACTGGAGGAGGGCTCGACACCTAAAACCGGTCAGGAGCGTAAAGCCGGCGATACGCGCCAGGAAACCCCGGCGCAGCGCGCGCAGCGTTTGGCCAACGAAGCCAGCCTGCAGCGTGTTCCGGATAACCCAGGAGGGTTACTGCGCGAAAAATTCAAACTCGAGCAAGAGCGTCGACGGCGCGGCGGGGATCGCTGATGAAAGGTCTGCCGGGCAAACGAGAGATTTTCGGATCAGGATCCGAATCCGAATCGTGGCCTTCATGGAAAAGGCCGGCCGCGTGGCTGGCATGGCTGTTGTTGCTTGTGCTGATACCGTTCGACGCTGTCCGCGCGGAGGCCCGTATCTGGATCGATCGCGATCGTCTCGCCCTCGACGAAACCCTGACCCTGACCATCGAGACCGACGTGGCCGGCCTGTCGAGTCTGCCCGATCCCTATCTGATGGGGCGCGACTTCCGCACTTTGGATCACCGCACCAGCCAGGAAACACAAATCATCAACGGTCAGGTCAGGATGAAGCTGACCATGGTGTTCACCTTGCAGCCGCTGCACGAAGGCGAAATCGTGATTCCGACTTACGATTTTGGCGGCGCGCGCAACGAGACCCTGCGGGTGACCGTGTTGCCGCCGCGCGCGACGCCCGCCGCTCAGGTGGATGCGCGGCAGGAAGGCCGCGCCGTCTTCCTAGAAACCCAGGTTGATACGCGCACGCCTTATGTGCAGCAGACGGTGGGTTATTCGGTGAAACTCTACTATCTGCCGGCCACGCTGCTCGATGGCGCCTTGAAGCAAGATCCGCCGGAAGGGGCCAACCTGCAGCAATTGGGCGAGGATCGCGAGTATTCGCAAAGCATCGGCGGCCGTACCTATCGGGTCGCAGAACGCAGATTCCTGTTGGTCCCGGACCGCGCCGGCAAACTGGTCGTGCCCGGCGCAAGATTCGAAGGCCGCAGTGTCGGCGGCCTGTTCGGTGATTTTTTCGGTGATATGCGCAGCGATACGCAGCTGAGCAGCACGCCGTTGACGTTGCAGGTCAAGCCGTTGCCCGCCACCGCGCAACAGCCGTGGCTGCCCTTGCGTGGATTGCGCATGCGATACCTCGAAGCGCCGCAATCCGCGCGTGTCGGCGAGGCCGCCAAGGTGGTGGTGGAAGTCGTCGCTGAAGGCGCCAGCGCCGCGCAATTGCCGTCACTGGAATTGCGTGCCGAAGGAGATGCTCAAGTCCTGGCCGAGCCGGTGCAGACCCACGAACGATTCGTCGACGGCCGCCCACAGGTCATCGCGACGCGTACGTTCTCGGTCATACCTGGGCGCGTCGGCAGGCTGCAGGTGCGCGCACCGCGCCTGAACTGGTGGGATGCCGATGCGGATACCGCGCGGGTGTCCGCATTACAGGATTTGCAATGGCAAGTTCTCGCAGGCGCAAATATCGGACCCGCCATCGGCGCACAGACGAGCGAGGACACGCCTCCGCGCTCGGGGTTGCCGACCTGGCTGCCGCGCGGACCGTGGCTCTGGATCGGTATCGTACTGGTCGCGCTATGGTTAGCCGCGTTAACGTGGGGCTGGCGCTTGTGGTCGTTGCGGGGCGCTCGGGCGTCGAGGTCGACGACGATTTCGTCGGAGAAGTCAGCGGGTGGTTCCGCTCCTGCGCCTGTTGACGGTCATGCGCTCAAACGCGCGCTCGCCAGCGGCGATCTCGGACTCATCGCGCGCAGTCTATGCATGCTGGCGCAGCCTCCGGTGTCCGATCTGGACGCCTTGCGCCGACGTTTGGCCGATCCCGAACAACGCGCGGCGATCGAGGCGCTGCAGCAAGCGCGGTGGGGCGGGGGCGATCCTGTCGCGGCCCGCGCCGCGCTGCGCAAAGCCTTCGCGCAGGGCCCGCGTTGGCTTGCGCCGCAGGCGGCAGCCGTGAACCGGTTGCCGCCGCTTTATCCGTCGTGAGTCCTCGCATGGAATGCCGCGTCCTGTATCCTCCGTCGCATCCATAACAGGAGTCGCCATGACCGACCCGACCGCCGCCGAATCGCGCAAACGCCTGCCGATGCATTGGAAGATCGCGATCGGCTTCGCCATTGGTATCGCCGCGGGCTTGCTCGTGCATGTCTTTGTCGGCGCCGATGCGGGCTGGGTAAAGTTGTTCATCGAGTATTTCACTCAGCCGTTCTCGACGATTTTTCTGCGTTTGATCTTCATGCTGGTGCTGCCGTTGCTGTTCTCGGCGCTGGTGGTCGGCATCGGCGAAATGGGCGACGTGCGCGCCCTGGGCCGGATCGGCTGGCGCACCTTGCTCTACACCACGTTGTTGTCGGCGCTGGCGGTGTTGATCGGTCTGTTGCTGGTCAATTGGCTCAAGCCCGGCGCCGGGGTCGACAGCGCCGAGGCGCTGCACATGATCAGCGAAGGTTCCGAGCGCGCCCAGGCGATCGCCAACGACAGTACGACGCAGCCCAAGGGCCTGCAGATGCTGATCGCGATCGTTCCCGACAACGTGGTCAAGGCCGCCGCGGAAAACACCATCCTCGCAGTGATGTTCTTCGCGTTGATGCTCGGCGTCGGCCTGGTGTTGACCCGCAGCGAAGCGACGGCGACGCTCAAACGCGGGATCGAGGGTTTGTTTGAAGTATCGATGACGCTGATCGGGCTGGTGATCCGCCTCGCGCCGGTTGCGGTGTTCTGCCTGATGTTTAATCTTGCCGCCCAATCGGGCGTTGATCTGCTGTTGCGTCTTGGCGCTTACGTGGCGGTGGTGGTGCTGGCGCTGGCGATCCATCTGTTCGTGGTCTATTCGCTGGCGCTGAAGCTGATCGGCGGATGGTCGCCGCTGGCGTTCTTCCGCGGCGTACAAGAGGCGATGCTCATGGCTTTCTCGACGGCGTCGAGCAACGCCACCCTGCCGACATCGTTGCGCGTGGCCGATGAGAGGCTCGGTCTGCCGAAGCAGGTGTCGCGCTTCGTGCTCACCGTCGGCGCCACCGCCAACCAGAACGGCACCGCCTTGTTCGAAGGCGTAACGGTGCTGTTCCTGGCCCAGTATTTCGGCGTCGAGTTGACTCTGGTGCAACAGGTCACGGTGATGCTGGTGTGCATTCTCGGCGGAATCGGCACCGCCGGCGTACCGTCGGGCTCGTTGCCGGTGGTCGCGCTGATCTGCGCGATGGTCGGTGTGCCCGTGGAAGGCATCGGCCTGATTCTCGGCGTCAATCATTTCCTCGATATGTGCCGGACCACGGTCAATGTCACCGGCGATCTCGGGATCGCCGCGATGGTTGCGGGCCGGCCCGGCCCTTCCTCCATCACCGAGCCTTGAACATCGAAGCGCGACGATCCGTTGCGACGAGCCTTCGCGGCGTCGGTCGTCGGCAGGACGTTGATGGCACGGGTTGACCCCGTCCGCCCGATGCCGGACCCCTGTCCGTCCGCCCCGGTCAACCGATGCGGCCCGGTCCGGCCCGATCCGGCCCGATCCGGCGGGCGTGACGCCATGACGCGGAACCTCTGCGTCGTTCAGAGGTTCCATAACGGCTTCACGGTTGCGAAGCCCGATTTGTGATGAGATAGGCGTGGCCCACGGTGGGCTCCGGATGACAGGGAGAGATTCAATGATCAATCGTTTTGCCGTTGCTTGTGTTCTGCTCGTTTCCAGCCTGACTGTGGCCGCTGGCGACAAGCCGCCGTGCAAGACCAACTTCAAGCAGGAAGGCGGTTTCATGGGGGGGCGTACTTTCACGACCTGGGACGTGGTGCCGGTGGCGCCTGCCGTGGCGTTCAAACGCATCCATCTGGAAGGCGTCAAGTCGGGCTTGCAGGTCGGCTCTTCCGACAAAGAGTCGGGCACGATCGTATTCAGTCAGGTCAATGCCGGCGTCGTTGCGAACGGCGCGCAGGTGTCGGTGCCATGGAACGTGCTGATCGAGCCCGAAGGCAAGGGCTCCAAGATCACCGTCACCAAGTCGACCCCGGGCGGCTTTTCGACGAGCAAGGATTTCCAGATGACCTCGATGTGCGCGGTCATCGATGCGGCGCGCGATCCGGCCAAGAAGTAACCCCGGGCCGATAAGACCTCAAGGCACGGCCGCCGACGGCGGTCGTGTCCCCCGCGAGACAGCGGGATTCTGGGATGGGACAATAGGCGGCCCGCATTCCGACGGGCGTCCCTGCGGATCACGTGCATCCGCTTCCGACCGGATTTTCCGCCTCATGTCGACGCCAAGCCGCCGCGATCTCGCCAACGCCGTTCGTTTTCTCGCCATCGATGCGGTTCAGGCCGCGAACTCAGGCCATCCGGGCATGCCGATGGGCATGGCCGATATCGCCGAGGTGCTGTGGAACGACTATCTCCGGCATCATCCCGGTAATCCCCAATGGGTGAATCGTGACCGATTCGTGCTCTCCAACGGGCACGGTTCGATGCTGCAGTATGCGTTGCTGCATCTGTCCGGTTATGCCTTGCCGATCGAGGCGTTGAAGAATTTCCGTCAACTCGGTTCGAAAACGCCGGGGCATCCGGAAAATCACGTGACTCCGGGCGTGGAGACCACGACCGGCCCACTCGGCCAGGGCTTCGCCAACGCGGTCGGATTCGCGCTCGCGGAAAAACTGCTTGCGCAGCGTTTCAACCGCCCCGATTACGCCATCGTCGACCATCGCACCTGGGTGTTCATGGGCGATGGTTGCCTGATGGAAGGTATTTCGCACGAGGCCGCCTCGCTGGCAGGCACCTGGGGTCTGAACAAACTGATCGCATTCTGGGACGACAACAGGATTTCGATCGACGGCCAGGTCGAGGGCTGGTTCACCGACGACACGCCGGCGCGTTTCGAAGCCTATGGCTGGGAAGTGATCCGCAACGTCGACGGCCATGATCCGGTCGAGATCAAGACCGCAATCGACACCGCGCTCAAATCCGAGCGGAAGCCCGTGCTGATCTGCTGCCGCACTACGATCGGCTTCGGCTCGCCTGGCAAGGCCGGCAAGGAATCCTCGCACGGCGCACCGCTCGGCAAGGACGAGGTTGTCGCGACGCGCGCCGCGCTCGGCTGGGCGCATGGTCCGTTCGAAGTGCCCGACGCGATTACAGAAGCCTGGAATGCGCGCAGCGCCGGGCACAATCACGAAACGCGTTGGGGGCATGTGTACGAGGCCTACGCCGCGCAGTACCCGGCGTTGGCCGAGGAATTCGCGCGGCGCATGGAGGGCGCACTGCCGTCGGAGTTCGCCTCGGCAGCGGACGCCTACATCGCGAAGTTGCAGGCCGAAGGCCCGGTGGTCGCTTCGCGCAAGGCCTCGCAAATGGCGATCGAGACTTTCGCGCCATTGTTGCCGGAAATGGTCGGGGGCTCCGCGGATCTCGCGCATTCCAATTTGACCCTGTGGAAGGGCAGCAAGTCGGTGGCCGGCGCCGATCCCGACGCCAACTACGTCTATTTCGGCGTACGCGAATTCGCGATGAGCGCGATCAGCAACGGGCTCGCGCTGCACGGCGGTTTCCTGCCTTACGACGCCACTTTTCTGGTATTCAGCGATTACGCGCGCAATGCGGTGCGGATGAGCGCGTTGATGGGCGCTCAGGTGGTGCATGTCTACACCCACGACTCGATCGGTCTCGGCGAGGACGGCCCGACCCATCAGCCGATCGAACATCTCGCCTCCCTGCGTTACGTGCCCGATAATGATGTCTGGCGTCCCTGCGATGCGGTCGAGTCCGCAGTCGCCTGGCGCGCCGCGATCGAACGTCGCGACGGTCCGAGTTGCCTGGTCTTCTCGCGACAGAATCTGCCGCACCAATCGCGTTCTGAACGCCAGGTGGCCGATGTCCGCCGTGGCGGTTATGTGCTCAAGGACAGTGCGGGCGCGCCCGAAATCATCCTGATCGCCACCGGTTCGGAGGTCGACCTCGCGATGCGGGCCGCACAGTCTTTGGGCGACGGCGTCCGGGTGGTGTCGATGCCTTCGACCACGGTATTCGATCGCCAGGACATTGTTTATCGCGAGTCGGTACTCCCCCGGGCTTGTCGCAGGCGGATCGCGGTTGAAGCCGGCGTTCGCGATTTCTGGCGCAAATACGTCGGACTCGACGGCGCAGTGATCGGAATCGACAGCTACGGCGCCTCTGCGCCGGCCGAAAAGCTCTACGCGCATTTCGGCATCACGGTCGAGGCGATCATCGCCGCCGCCGCCAACGAAACGCAGTGTTGATCCAGCGCGTGATCGGCGCCTATGCAATGCGCGCGCACCGAAACCAGCGGTAGCAGATCAGCCTATGGAACAGGTCGGTCGACATGGATCGGTCCTACTATCCGACGAGATCGAGCGGCAGCGAGCGCTCGTTCAGGTCTCGGCACGGCGCCACGCGCGTCCGGCCGATTCAAGTGGCACAATTCCTGTCCATTCGGCATCGCGGCCGCTCGCTGCGATCGTCGGTTGGCCGCACCAGGAGTCAGTGCATGCCTTCCCCCACCTACATTTCTGAGATCGACGGTCGGCGTCTATCGGTCTACGACGGATTGCTGGAGCAGACGGATCTGTCGAGGCTCTGCGATATCCTCGCTCGCGCTGGTTTCACTCGCAGCGAGATCGCGCGCCCGGACACCGCCGAGTACAAGCATTGGGCGACAGAAATCGCCGTAGACGCGTTGCCGGCGATGCCCTTTCTCCCGCCTACTCTCGCCGCATTGATCCAGCACGATCCAGACATCCGTTATCGCCCGTACCGCGCCTACGTCAACGTGGCCCATTACGGCGACATGCTGTTCACGCACATGGATTGCGCGCCAGGCGCGGGCGAAGCGACCGCGCTGTGGTACATCTGCGAACACTGGGACCACGAATGGGGTGGCGAAACCGTATTTTTCGATAGCAGCCGCGACGCGCGCGCCGCGGTCAGCCCCAGGCCCGGGCGTTTGGCGGTCTTCGACGGCGAGTTGTTGCATGTAGGCAGGCCGCCGAACCGGAACTGTTATCTCCCGCGTTACACGCTGGCGATCAAACTGGAACCGGTGGGTCGCTGACCCGTCATGCCGATGATCGCGCCCACGAATTTCGGCACAGCGCGCGCAGTCTGCGGACTGTCTGTCCGCGCCAATGCGATGGCGGCGATGTTGGCGTTGGCGGCGTTCTCCTTGGCTGTCGATGCGGCTGCGGCCGGTTGCGCCGGTTTGCGCGCATCCAGATCGAGTCTGCCTGATGCGACGGTTTGCCCGCGTCAAGCCGGGGTCGCCGCGAATATCCGCAGCGGAGATGCGCTGATTTCGGCGTTGTACGCGCGCGCCGACGAACAAATCAAGGCTGGCCGTTTCGAGCAGGCGAAGCGAACCTTGGATTGCGCCGAGGCGCAGCTCGGCGATCATCCCGATGGGCCGCTGCGTTACGAACTGGTCCACAGGCGCGGCGTTCTCGCCTATCGGCAAGAACAGATCGCTCAAGCCCTGGGCGGGTTCGAATGCGCATTGTCGATGGCGCGCGCGAACGACGATCGCGAGTTAATCGCGCGCGAACTGAAGAACATCGGCAGCGCCCTGCGCCGGTTGGGCGACTACCGCGGCGCATTACGGGCGTTGACCACCAGTCTTGATCTGCAGCGCAGCGCGGCGGACGGCGCAACCGGCGCGGTGCTCAACAACATCGCCGATGTCTATCGCGAGTTGGAAGATCCGGAGCAGGCGATCCGTTTCTATCGAGATGCCCTGGCCGCCTTCCGCCGACGCGGAGATCGGATCGAAGCCGCGCACGTGCTTGAAAGCATGAGCGCGCTCGCGCTCGATCGCGGCGACGCAACTGCGGCCAAGCCATGGCTGGAGGATGCGCTGGACGCCTATCGCCAAGCTGGAACCCGGCCCTACCAGTTGCGGGTCTATGCGCAATTGGCACGTGCGAGTCTCGTCGATGGCGACATCGCCAGCGCCCGTGCGTCTGCCACCGCGGGTCTGGCGCTGGCTGCGCAACATGATCTGCCGGTGCCCGCCGCGCTGGAGCTCCAGGCGGCCAGGGCCGAACGCCTCAGCGACCGTCCGGATGCCGCGCGCGCACGGCTCGAAGCGGCGATCGCACGGCTTTCCGCCGATGATGCGGATCGCGCCGATCTGCTCGCCGAACTGGCGAGCGTGCGTGAGGCGGTCGGTGATCGCGACGGCGCGATCGCGACCTTGCGTCAGGCGCATGCGGCCGAACGCGCGATCGCCGACGCACGCCAGAATCGCGAACTGGGTTGGTTGCGTTCGCGCTTCGAGGCGACCGAACGCGAGCGCACGATCGCCGAACTCGAGCACGAGAACCGCCTGCGCAGCGCCATGCTCCGTCAACGCACCTTGACGTTGTGGCTGACGGTGGCGATTGCGCTCGTAGGCGTGCTCGGCCTGCTGTTGCTCTTTCACAAACGCCAACAGCGCGCGCGCTTGGTCGAAGCGGCGCGTCAGGCCAGGCACGAGGAGGAGTTGGCGAGATATCGGCGCGAAGCGGACGAATTACAGATCGACCGCACCGTGCTGAAGGCTTTGCTTGGAACTCGCCCCGATGCCGTTTGCGTGATCGATGTGCACGGCCTGGTGCTCACCGCCAACAGGCGGGCGTGCGAGTTGCTCCGCGCCGAGGAGGGGGAACTCATCGGCCATACGTTCGCGGAACAGATGACCGAAACGGCGCGCCCGGCGTTCTCGACGATGTTGGAAGGAATGGAGGATGCCGCAAGTCTGCAGTTGGACTTCGTTCCGGCGCATGGCGGCGCAGCTTTGCGCGCGCAGTTAGCCGAATGGGAGCGCGACGGCGGGTTGATCGTGATGACCCTCTGCGTCGCTGCCGATAGGCAGAACGAGCCGGTCGCAGAAGCCCGCGCCATCGCCGAAACCGCGCCCGGCGCCGATGAAGACGCCGGGCCGACGCGGATGGACGACGGAGAATTACAGTTGGCCTTCCGCCGCGCGCTGGTCGAATTGATGCTCGCCGTGGTCGAGGTCTGGGAACGTACCAGCGGCAAAGGCCGCCTGGAACTCGCCGAGCAAAGCCGGGTCTGGCGCGTCACCGTCGACGACGGTCGCCTGCGCGCGCGCGCGATGGAGCGCTATCTCTCGCTGTCGAAACTTCCGCGTCAGCCACGATGGCGCGACGTACTGCGCTCGGCGTATTTCGTCTTGGCGCAATGCGCGATGGATGCGCCCACGCGCAGCGATCTGCAGCAGCGCGTGGATGCGGTCCTCGCCTATACGCGGCGTAGCGCTTTGGTCTGAATCCGGTTGGCTGAGGCGCAGCGTCGTATCCGATACCGGCAATGCGAATCGGCGGCCGCAGGCATTTTTTGCGTCCTTCCATGACCGCAGCCGCGCCCTCGCGCTCAGTCCTTGTCCGGCTCTTGTGGGACCGGGTCGGGAGTGGGCGGTTGCAGTTTGCTTACGCAGATCACGCAACTGCCGACCAGATTGCCGTCGCGGAAACGGTAAGCATCGTGATGATCGCGGGAATTGAAGTCCGTTGGCGAGGACACGAAAGGCGCCGGATGGTCAGATTCAATGGCCGACTTGACCATGCTGCTCTCGCCGCCGCCGCCACCACCGCAGAAGGCCATCGACATTTCATTCGCGTAGTGCCATTCGTCGACGATGCCGCAACTTCTGTTGATGACGGGGTCGCAGTTCTCTTCCGGAACCTCCAGACCGGGATTCGCACGTCGATAGTTCTCCAGTGCCTCCGGCGCGAAATTGAAATTCGCCGTCACCACCGGGACAGTGTTCGGATCCATGCACCAATTGGCGGGCAGATTATCGTGGGCCTGCGTGCAGGGCGTGAACAGCAGCAGCAGACCCAGCGGCGAAAAACGCGACGGCGAATTCTTCATGGTTACCCCGGTTGCCTTGAGTGGACTTCAGTGTAGCGGCCACTACTGCAGCGGCCATAGGTTTATTGGGTACAAAAAGGGCACAAACGCCCGCTAAGCGATTGATTCGCTGATGCAAGCGCGCGGTAAGCGTCGCCTTGAGCGATAGGACGTGACGCCGTTCCGCGACGAGCGTCGCCAGAGCGCTCGTTCCCTGGTCGTTCCCAGGGCTGCCCAGTTTCGTACTGGCCCGCGCCGGCGCCGGTTTCTAAGGTGGCCCGGCCCGTCGCCGACGGGCGCCACTTCAACACCGGAGACCGCATCATGCATTCGATCCACCGTATCAGCCTGTTTCTGAGCCTGGCCGCCTGCGCCTGCACCCCCGCGCTGGCCGACAACGTCCCCGGCACCGGCGCCGGTTACTACGGAGAAGCCGAATACGACAGTGGTCAGGGCTCGGTCGTCGGACCGTATGCGACCTGGAACGAGTGCAATCAGGCCCTGCAAAACGCGATCGATAACGCCGTCAACAACTTCGGCTGGAGCGTGGTCAGCATCGACGGCTGCGGCTACAGCAGCGGTCTGCTCAACCACGGCCACGACATCCACGTCGAACTCGCGGCGCTTTCTCCGGCCGATTCCGGTGCCATCGCCCATGCTGTCCTGGACGAACAACGCAGAGTCCGCACGTTCTATCGCGCCGACGAATACGAAGCCCGGTTGCGGATGATCGAGAAAGCGGTGCGTGGGAAGTGATTCGCGCGGACTTGCGTCGAACCGCTAGGCCCTAGTTAGCGAATTCATCCGCAACCACGCATGCAAGTCCAT
Organism: Lysobacteraceae bacterium; assembly: GCA_008015095.1. Lineage (GTDB taxonomy): Bacteria > Pseudomonadota > Gammaproteobacteria > Xanthomonadales > Xanthomonadaceae > Lysobacter_I. The sequence goes on from SSEV01000202.1 coordinate 10,794, forward strand.
CGGCTCGCGAACGTGTCGATTCGCGAGCGCATCCCTTCGCAAACATTCAATCCGTGCATCCAGTGCGCAGGGCGGCACGGACCAGATCACGGTCGCGGCGGTCG
>SSEV01000099.1 GCA_008015095.1 Lysobacteraceae bacterium
GAGTTCGGCCCAGGCCCTGATGGCGCAGCGTCAGATCGATTACACCCGCTCCAACGAAGCCGAAGCAGATCGACTGGGTATCCGCTCCCTCGCCCGCAGCGGCTACGACCCGCTCGCGATGGCGTCGATGTTCGCCAGGATGCAGGCGGTCTCGCGAGTCAATCAGGGCGGTGAACGCGAACGGACTCCGGATTATCTGCGCACCCATCCGGTCACTACCACCCGGATCAGCGAAGCCAAGGCCCGCGCCGAAAGCATGGCCGCCGCCAGTCCGACCATTCGCGCCGAGCCAGCGATCGGCAGTGAGAATCCGCTGATCCCCTCGCGGTTACGCGTCGACGGACCAACAACGACCTACGACAAGACCCAGTTCGGTTGGGCGCGCGAGCGTATCCGCGTCTACAGCGCCAACACCCCCGAGAGCGCCGTCCGCGAGTACGAACGCGAACGCAAGGCCGGCACGCTCAACGATGCGCAGCGCTACGGCCTGGCGATTGCCCGGATGCGCAATAGCGAGTACGTCATCGCCGGCAGGGAACTGGAGCCCTTGCTGGCGAAATATCCCGATGACGCCTGGTTGGTGATCGCCAAGGCGGAAACCGAGGCGCGCTCGGGCGACACGGCTGGCGCCGACAAGCGGATGGAAACCTTCCTGCAGAGAATGCCCAACCACCGCGCCGCAAGCCTGAGCTACGCTCGGCTGCTGGGCGAGCGCAACGACGCGCAGGCCGGGCGCCGCGCGCAGGCAGTGCTGCGGCCCTTGCTGCATACGGCCAAGGATGACCCGATGTTCCAGCAGGCCTTCGCCCGCGCCAGCGAGATCGCTGGCGACCCGGTACGGGCCGGTGAAGCCTACGCCGAAGCGGAATATCTGAACGGCCGGCCGGAGCGCGCCCTGATGCAGCTCAACAGACTGTTGAAGTCCGAACAGCTCGATTACTACGCACGCGCCAGGATCGAAGCGAGAATCGCCGCGATTACGCCGACCGTGCTCGAATTGCAGCGTCAGGGTGTGCGCGACGAAGATCTCCGTCGTCACTGAAGCAGGTGGCGGAGCCTGTTCCCCGCCCTGCCCAAGACGGTGTCATTCTTCGGTCACAAAGCTGTCGTCTAATGGGTCAACCCGGGCCCAGGCGATGATGAGACTCGACGTCGTCAGGGCATTGGATCTGCTGCCGGCAGATCCGCGCATCGGCCGATTGCGCAAGCCGTCGATTCGATGCGATTGGGCTCAGGCTTGCCCCGGGCTTGGTCCGGGATGGACTCGTCCAGCGTCGCTCACCCCGTGTCCACCATGCAAAAACATATCCTGATCGTCGACGACGAACCCGCCATACGCGACATGGTCGCTTTCGCCTTGCGCAAGGCCGATTACGCACCGGTGCATGCGGGCGACGCCCGCGAAGCCCAGGCGGCGATCGCCGAGCGGGTTCCGGACCTGATCCTGCTGGACTGGATGCTGCCTGGCGTCAGTGGTCTCGAACTGGCCAGACGCTGGCGGCGCGAGGCGCTCACCCGTGAGATCCCGATCATCATGCTCACCGCACGCGGCGAGGAGAACGACCGTATCGGCGGTTTCGAAGCTGGCGTAGATGATTACGTCGTCAAGCCCTTTTCTGCCCGCGAGTTACTGGCTCGGGTTCGCGCTGTCCTGCGCCGTTCGCGCGAAGACGACGAGGACGGCAGTGTCCAGGTGGGCGGTCTGCGTATGGACGGCGCCTCGCATCGGGTTTTCGCTGGCGAAGAGCCGGTTCATGTCGGTCCGACCGAGTACCGGCTGCTGCACTTCTTTATGACGCATCCGGAACGGGTCTATACGAGGACGCAGTTGCTCGATCACGTCTGGGGCGGAAACAGCTATGTCGAAGAGCGTACGGTGGACGTACACATCCGGCGACTCCGGCGAGCCCTGGAACCGGTTCGTCTGGACGGCATGGTCCAAACGGTGCGTGGGGCCGGCTACCGTTTTTCCACGGCCACCTGATGCCGGCTGCCGGACGCGGATGACAGGCCCTAGACTGTCGAAATGCCCGCACACGCTCGCTCAGCCTGGTTCAAGACCCTCGGCCAATTGACGCTCGCGCTGGCCGGCGGCTTGGTCCTGGGACTGTCGACGGGGCATGTCTGGCCTGTTCTTACGGCCGTATCGCTGGCCGTGGTGGCTTGGCACTACTGGCGACTGAATCGGGTGTTGTCTCGTCTGACCGCACGCAAGCGTCATCCACCGCCACAGGGCGACGGTATCTGGAACGAGCTGGATCGGCTGCTTCACCGCAGTCAAAGCGAAATGCGCGGCCGCAAACGCCGTCTGATCGGCATGCTGCGGGCTTATCGCGCCGTGGCCGCCGCACTGCCCGACGCCGTCATCGTGGTCGAGCGCAACAGTCAGCGCATCCAATGGTTCAACGAGGCCGCCAGCGCGTTGCTTGGACTGAAGCATCCGCACGATGTGGGTTCTGCCCTGGGCGAACGCCTACAACCCCTCCCGGTCGCACAGTGGCTCAGCGGTGGACGTCATGCGGAACCTCTCGCCGACGTTCCCTCGCCTCTGCATCCGGAACTGCGGCTCGGTCTGCGCCTGATTCCGTATTCCGAGGAATACTGGCTGCTCATCGCCCGTGACGTGAGCAAGATGATGCGGCTTGAGCAAATGCGGCGCGACTTCGTCGCCAACGTATCCCACGAGCTGCGCACGCCGCTGACCGTCGTGCATGGCTATCTGGACATGCTCGATGCATCGGAACATCCGGAATGGGCGCCGATGCTCAGCGAAATGCAGCGCCAGTCGCAGCGCATGACCCAACTGGTCGAAGATCTGCTGACGCTCTCGCGCCTTGAAGCGCAGGAAACACTGCCCGAAGAAATCGTAGCGATGGCGCCGATGCTCGACGCCCTGCGGCGCGAAGCGGAAGCGCTCAGCCAGCATCGGCACCGGATCAGCATGGAGGACCGCGCAGGCGTCGATCTGCTCGGCTCGACCAAGGAGTTGCACAGTGCATTCTCCAACCTGGTCAGCAATGCGGTGCGCTACACCCAGGCGGGCGGCGATATCGCCATCCGTTTCATACCCGAAGCGGATGGCGGCGTGCGCCTGTCCGTCCAGGATAGCGGCTACGGCATTCCGGCCTCGCACCTGCCGCGGATCACCGAACGTTTCTATCGCGTTTCCAACAGCCGCTCGCGCGAAAGCGGCGGTACGGGCCTCGGCCTGTCGATCGTCAAGCACGTATTGAATCTGCATCAGGCCCGTCTCGAAATCGAAAGCGAAGTCGGACGTGGCAGCCATTTTTCCTGCCGCTTCGGACACGAACGTGTCAGGATGCGCGAAACACTCGTCTCCACCGAAACGTCGACATGAAGACCCGATCCAGCGCCGCACCACAACCGACGGAACGCAGCCAGGAGTCCGATCACCTGCGCGAGAGCGGCTTGTACCTGAATCGCGAGCTATCCCAACTCGACTTCAATTTCCGCGTGCTCGCGCAGGCCCAGGATCAGACGGTGCCACTGCTCGAGCGCCTGCGGTATCTGTGCATTTCCTGCACCAACCTCGACGAGTTCTTCGAGATACGCGCGGCGACCGTACGCCATGCGCTGGATTTCGGCATGCCGCTGGCCGCCGACGGGATTCCGCATTCGGCGCTGCTCCGACGCATCCACGACCGCGCCGCAGAACTGGTGCGTGCGCAATATCGTTGTTTCTACGACGAACTGCGACCGGCCCTGGCCGACGAAGGCATCCGTCTGCTGCAGCGCGAGCAATGGTCCAGGCATCAGAGCGACTGGCTCCGCGAGTTCTTCCGCAACGAGATCATGCCGGTGCTCTCGCCTCTGGGCTTGGATCCTTCGCACCCGTTTCCGAAGATCCTCAACAAGTCGCTGAACGTCGTAGTGGTGCTGGAAGGGCGCGACGCTTTCGGGCGCGAAGGGCATCTGGCCATCGTGCGCGCGCCGCGTTCGTTGCCTCGGATCGTGCGTATCCCGGACGAGAACGGCGAAACCGAAGGCAATGGCGGACTCGGCTACGACTTCGTGTTCCTGTCCTCGATCCTCTCCGAATTCGTAGGCGAACTGTTCCCGGGCATGACCGTTAAGGGCGCCTACCAATTCCGCGTCACCCGCAATTCGGAATTGATCGTCGACGAGGAGGAGGTCGAGAATCTGGCTTCGGCGCTGCGCGACGAGTTGGTCGGCCGCGGTTATCTGCGCGCGGTACGGCTGGAGATCGCCGAACAATGCCCGCAGCAGATCGTGCGCTTCCTGTTGCAGAATTTCGATCTGCCCGAGAACGCCGTCTATCCGATCAACGGGCCGGTCAATCTCAACCGGGTGATCCAGGTCTGCGATCTGGTCAGGCGGCCGGACCTGAAGTTCCCGACATTCCAGCCGCACAACCCGACCGAAGGGGAGTCGATCTTCGAGCGCGCATCCGTCGGCGATGTGTTGCTGCATCATCCGTTCGACGCGTTCACGCCGGTGCTGGAACTGATCCGACAAGCGGCGGAAGACCCCAATGTATTGGCGATCAAGCAGACCCTGTACCGCGCCGGCAAGGACTCGCCGATCGTCGAACATCTGATCCAGGCCGCACGCAACGGCAAGGACGTGACCGTGGTGGTCGAGTTGCGCGCGCGCTTCGACGAGGAAGCGAATTTGCGCCTCGCCGACCGCCTGCAGGAAGCGGGCGTGCAGGTGGTCTACGGCGTCGTCGGCTACAAAACCCACGCAAAGATGTTGTTGATCGTGCGCCGCGAGGGACGCGCACTGCGCCGCTACGTGCATCTTGGCACCGGCAATTACCATGCCGGCACATCGCGCGGGTACACCGACTTCGGCCTGATCACCGCAGACCCCGACATCGGCAACGACGTGCATAACATCTTCCAGCAGATTTCCGGGCTGGCGCCGGCGATCGAACTGAGGCGTCTGCTGCAATCGCCGTTCACCCTGCACTCCGGCGTGCTGGCGATGATCGATCGCGAAGCCGCGCATGCCGCTGCTGGACGGCCGGCGCGGATCATCGCGAAAATGAACGCATTGAACGAGCCTCAGGTGATTCGCGCCCTGTACGCCGCGTCTCAGTCCGGGGTCGGAATCGAACTGATCGTGCGCAGCGCCTGCACCCTACGCCCGGGTCTGTCCGGAGTATCGGAGAATATCCGCGTGCGTTCGATCATCGGCCGCTTTCTCGAACATAGCCGGGTCTGGTGGTTCGCCAACGACGGCGCGCCCGAGCTTTACTGTTCCAGCGCCGATTGGCTGGAGCGCAACCTGTTGAGACGGGTCGAAACCGGTTTCCCGATCCTCGACCCGCAACTGGCGCAGCGGATCAAGCGCGAATCGCTGGACAACTACCTGCGTGACAATCTCAACGCATGGGAGCTGCAGGCCGACGGCGCTTACACGCGGATCCACCCGCGCGAGGGCGAAAGTCCGCACTCCGCGCAGATGACCCTGCTTGCCGAGCATTGCGGCTGAGCGCAAGCGCATTCGCAAAACGGATGCAAGCGGTTTCATCGCGTCGCGGTTGTTGATAGTCTCCCCGTGCCGCAAACGGCGCCCGTTCCCCCACGAGGTCCGACGTTTGAACCGAACCGCATCCGCCACGGTCCGCGCCGCCGGCCTGCCTCTGCAGGACGGCGATGCGCTGGCCGCGATCGATCTGGGCTCCAACAGTTTCCACATGGTCGTAGCGTCGACCGTGCTGGGGCAGCTGCGGATCATCGACCGCCTGCGCGAGACCGTGCGTCTGGCCGAAGGGCTCGACGCCAAAGGGGGGCTGCATCCCAAGGCGCGTGAACGCGCCCTCGACTGCCTCTCGCGCTTCGGCGAACGCATCCGCGACCTGCCGTCGCAGCGCGTACGCGCGATCGCGACCAATACCGTGCGCGCGCTCAGCCAGCCGCAATCGTTCCTGAAAGTGGCCGAAAGCGCGCTCGGCCACGGCATCGAAGTGGTCTCCGGCCGCGAAGAAGCGCGCCTGATCTATCTTGGCGTCGCCCACGCGCAACCGCCTAAGCCGGAGCAGCGCAGACTGGTTATCGATATCGGCGGCGGCTCCACCGAGTGCATCATCGGCTCCGGATTCGACACCATCGAACGCGAAAGCCTGCAGATCGGTTGCGTCGCCAGCACGCGCCGCTTTTTCGCCAACGGCAAACTGTCCAAGAGGCGCTGGAAAGAAGCGCTGACCGAGATCGAGGCGGAATTCCAGCAGTTCGCCGGGTTGTATCGCACGCTCGGCTGGCAGGAGGCGCTCGGCTCTTCCGGCACGATCAAATCGATCGGCGAAATCTGCGCGGCGATGAAACTGACCAAGGGCGCGATCACCGCGGAAGCGCTGCCGCAGGTGCGCGAACGTCTGCTCGCCGTGGATCGCATCGACCAGATCCAGTTGCCGGGGCTTTCGGAAGATCGTCGACCCATCATCGCCGGCGGTGTCCTGGTGCTGGAAGCCGCGTTCGAAACCCTGGGACTCAAGCGCATGGTGGTGAGCAAAGCGGCGATGCGCGAAGGCGTGCTCTACGACATGCTCGGCCGCGGCGGCGTGGACGATTCGCGCGAGGCGTCGATCGAAGCATTGACCCGGCGCTACGGCATCGACCGACTGCAGGCGCACCGCGTGGAGGCGACGGCTTTACGCTTGTTCGACCAGGTCGCGGCGCGCTGGGGACTCGGTCCCGACGACCGACTCATGCTCAGCTGGGCCGCGCGCCTGCACGAAATCGGTTTGGCGATCGCGCACAGCCAGTACCACGTGCATGGCGCCTACCTGCTCGAACACTCCGATATCGCCGGTTTCTCGCGACAGGAGCAGCAGTTTCTCGCCGCCGTTGTGCGCACGCATCGCCGCAATATCCCGAAGAGCGCCTTCGAGGCCCTGCCCGACCGTCTGCTCGCGAATGCGCGCCGCACTGCGGCGCTATTGCGTCTGGCCGTGCTGCTGCATCGCTCGCACGAGGCCGAATCGATCCCGACGCTCAAGGCGGAAGTCGCCGATTTCTCGCTGCTGATCACGCTGTCCGGCCCATGGCTGGACGCCCGCCCGCTGATGATGTCGGATCTCGAACACGAGCCCGAAAGCATGGCCGGACTCGGAATCGAATTGCAGATCCTCGGTTGACCGGCGCGCCCAGGCGTCTGAACTGCCTCGCCGCGACCGTCATCGTCCTGTCAAGCGTCCGCCATCGCGATTAAATCTCCGATTTGCAGAATGCCGCAAACCAGAGGCGGCAGATGCATTACTCGATCGTCACCGAAACGTATCCCCCGGAAGTCAACGGGGTAGCTCTCACCGTGCATAGTCTCGAACAAGGTTTGCGTGAGCGTGGGCATCACGTGACTGTGATCCGACCACGGCAGCAGGGCGACCGCCAACCAGCTCCGTATGAACGCCTGGTGCGTGGCTTGCCGCTGCCGCGCTATCCCGGCCTGCGCTTTGGGCTGCCGGCGTCCCGAAAATTGACATCGCACTGGCAATGGCAACGCCCGGATGCGATCTACGTGGCCACGGAAGGCCCGCTCGGGTGGTCGGCCTTGCGGGTGGCGCGCGCATTCGGCATTCCGGCATGCACAGGCTTTCACACGCGATTTGATCGTTACATGCGCGACTATGGCCTGGCCCTGCTGGAACCGATCGCCCTACGCTGGATGCGTCGCTTTCACAATGGCGCACAAGCCACTCTGGTCCCGACCGAGGAGCTGCGCATCGCGTTGCGGACGATGGGATTCGAGAACGTCGTGCGCCTGCCGCGAGCCGTAGACACGACGCAGTTTCACCCCGCGCAGCGCGATCAGAACTTGCGCGCGCAGTGGGGACTGCAACCTGAGACGCTGGCCGTGATCCATGTCGGACGTATCGCGGCCGAAAAGAATCTTGATCTGGCGGTCGCCGCATTCCGCGAGATCCAGAAGCGACGCCCGGATGCGCGCTTCGTGTGGGTGGGCGACGGCCCTGCCCGTCAGGCACTGGCCCGCGACAATCCGGATTTCGTCTTCTGCGGAATTCATCGCGGCGAATCGTTGGCCAGGCATTTCGCCAGCGGCGATCTCTTTCTGTTTCCTAGCCGCAGCGAGACGTATGGCAACGTCACCCTAGAGGCGATGGCCAGCGGCGTCCCGACCGTGGCCTTCGACTACGGCGCCGCTCGCGAATGCCTGCGCGATGGCGAGCATGGCGCGGCGGTTCCTGACGGACGCGACGACGATTTCGTGCGCGCCGCCATCCGCATCGGCACCGACGGCACGCTGCGCGCCCAGATGCGACTGGCTGCGCGCGACGCGGTATCCGGCTTGCGCCCGCAACAAGTCAGCGCGGATTTCGACACCATTCTGCAGCAGCTGGCCCGAACGGAGGACCGGCATGAACCCCGCCTATCTGCGGCGCCGATTACGCGCGAATGAATCAGCGCTCTGTCTGCGCGCCAACGCGCTTTGCGCCCGTTATGCGTTGTTGCGATTCTTCGCTGTGGTCAGCCGCTTGGGCGATGGCGTTTTCTGGTACGCACTGATCGCAGCATTGGCGGTATTCGGCGGCGCCACAGGACGGGCCGCGGCTTTGCACCTCGGGCTGATCGGATCGACATCGCTGATTCTCTATAAAGCCCTCAAGGCCTGGACACGTCGACCACGCCCCTGCGCCGCGGACTTGCGCATCCGGGCATGGGTCGCCCCCCTCGACGAATTCAGTTTCCCATCGGGCCACACCTTGCATGCCGTCGGCTTCACCATCGTCGCGCTGGCTTATTTCCCATCGTTGGCTTGGTTGTTGATTCCGTTCGCCGCCAGCGTCGCGGTCTCCCGCGTCGTGCTCGGATTGCATTATCCCAGCGATGTCGCCGCCGCTACTGTGATCGGGTCGGGCCTCGCCAGCGCATCCTTCTGGCTTCGAGATATGTTGCCGTCGATGATATGAATCCGATCCGATATCGGGCTGCGGATAACGCCGTATCCAGCTCTGCGCTCGCAGAGGCCGACGCCTGTTACTTCCAGGATTCCACCCGCGCAATCCGTAAAGCAGGCGTATTCTGCCCGCCCCAATCACGATCATTGGCGACTTGCGCATGCTTGCGGCTCTCGCGGAGACGTTGCGGATCGACGTCGGCGCAAGCCCAACCTCGCGCCGACGATGTGGCTGCGACGACGCCATCGGCCGGCAACCCCACATCCATTGGCGCGTAGAGCGCGGCCTCGCCGGTGTTGACATCGAGCGCGGGGCTCCAAGCCGCCTCGCCCGCGGTGACCGCTTTCGCCACGAAACAACGATTCTCCAGCGCGCGCGCGCGGCAGCCCACTTCGACCCGTGTCGCGCCGGCAGTGGTATCGGTGCAGCTCGGCACCAACAGCAACTCCGCGCCGGCCTCGTATTGCGCACGCACCGGCAACGGGAATTCGATGTCGTAGCAGACCGCGATGCCTGCACGCAGTCCATCGATCTCGAATACCTTCAAAGCATCGCCGCCTTCGATGACCCCGACCCTTTTCTCGAATCCGGTAAGCTGCAATTTGTCCTGCCAGACATGCCTGCCGTTCGGCGAGAACAAATCGGCGCGATTACGGTAGCGACCGCCACCGATGTCAAGAAGAAACGTGCCTGCGGCGACGTACATATCTGTTTCGCGCGCCAATTCGGAAAACATGGCGAGCCAGGATTCGCGATACGCCTGCAGCGCTGCCAGCGAAGCATGCAAGTCTTCGCGCACGCCGGATGCGAAACAAGCGCCCAGCTCCAACGACAGATACTCGGGAAGCACTGCGATCCGCGCATCAGCCCGCGCCGCTTCGCCTAGCCACTGTTTCTGCTTCTGGGCGAAGGCGTCGAAGTCGCACGGCATCCCGATCGGATATTTGGCGATGGCGATCCTCATGGTGTTCCGCGCCTATCGCCTTCGAGCGTCCGCAACCAGAAAGTCAGCGCATGCTCGACTTCGCCCCGACCGGTTTCGTTCCAGTGCAGATGCATGGTCATGCCGGGTTGGCGCGCGTAACCGCGCTTGATCCAGAACGCATCATTGCTCCGATAGCCTGCCGGCGCGCGCGGGTCGTCCCGATCGCGATCGACCGCGCAGAAAGCGGCTGTATCGAAACGCCCCAGACTTTGCGCATGCGCTTCGCGATGGTCGAAGAAGGCATGGCCGATGCCGCGACCACGATAGCGCGGCAGCAACACCGACTCGCCAAAATAGAACACACGACCGGGATCGAGCCCGCGAGATTCGAATGGCGCGCGAAACTCTACGGCGTCGTCGGCAAGCGGCAGTCCGGTGGATGCGCCGATGATCGTATCGCCATCGAAAGCCAACACGAAGACGCTGTCGGACGAAGCCGCGTAGGCTTCGAGATATTCGCTTTCATAACCCGCGTCGCCTTCGTAGAGATAAGGCCAGTCGCGGAATACGGTGATACGCAATGCAGCGACGGCATCGAGATGCCGGCGCACTTCCACGCCGGTGAATCTCCGTACGGCGATGGAGTCGGAAGCGGCGCCTGATGCGGGGTCAGTAGTCATCCGCCGATTGTATTCCCCGACGAGCCGAAATCCGAATCTGGGTATTGCCCATTGCCCTGGGCATTTACGCCCCAAGAGGCCGAACGCCAACCTCACGTTCGGCGTCCGCCACGGCTCAGAACCGTGGCGGGCGCAGGCTTCGAATGCACGCCTTCATGCGGCGCGTTATTGATCCGGCGATGTGAAGTTTGCAACGTCGGATCAATACATGGGCCGGAGATGGCCCGTTCGCGACCGGCGCAAAGCGCCGGATCGCGGGCTTCGATCACGGACATGCGCCGAGATCGAAGCCGCAGGCGTTTGAGCAGGATGCTCAAACGCCTGCTGGCCGAATCAGCCACGATCCGGCTACAACTACGCGGACCGCATCGCACCAGGATTCAACGCTGCGCAAGGCCGGGTTGAGACGACTGCCGCACCCCGCGGATCCAATCGCCCGAGACCATGTCGTCGAACGTGTTGACGCCATCGTCGTACCGGTAACCGTGGCGGCATGCGCCGTTTGTTTCAACCATCCGCGATGCCCCTTCCGACAGGCCATGGCGGCGCAGATCTTCGACGACGATCGTTCTGGCCTGCTCGACCCGTAGGCCGCAATCCTGGCGTTGCAGTTTGCGATACAGCACGGCGCTGGTGGCGCCCGCGCTGACCAGGAATAGCCCGATCAGCATGGCGGCGAAGCGTGCATTGGACGTCATTCCTGCGGCCCTCGCGCTCAGTGTCCGGCCGGCGTCGGCGGCGGTCCCTGGCGGGCGGGCGCATTGCCGAGACTGTACCAGTCGACCTTACGGGTAATGACCATGATCGCTGCCAGGATCAAGAACAACATGCCGGCGCCAAGGACCATGGCGTTGTCCTCGGAGATGAGCAAGCCGTATAGCACCGCATAAAGCGTGGCCAGCATCGCCGCGAACCCCAGACCGCGTGCCCACGAGCGCAACACGTGACTGACGTAATAACCGAGCAGGCCGATACAGGCCGCGCTGGCGGCCAGGTAGGCCAAGCCGAAGTCGATATGCTCGGACAAGGCGACAAGCAACAGGAAGAAGATCGCCAGCGCAAGCCCGACCAGGCCGTACTGAATCGGGTGGATGCGCAACTGTTTGATCAATTCGAACATGAAGAATCCGACGAAAGTCAGCAGTACGAACAGGATGCCGTACTTGCTGGCGCGGTCGGCCTGCGAATAGATGTTGACCGGATCGACCAGCGACACCGAGATCGCGTCGATGCCGGTATCCTGCCCGCCGTCCGCGGCGGCGGCGAAACCGATCGCCGATACGTCCGGCAGAAGCTTGCCGCCGAGATACTGCGCCTGCGCATTGGTCGCAAGCGACGAGACTTCCCATTCCGCATGGAAGCCCTTATCCCCGATCGACCGCTTGCGTGCGGTGAATGAACCGTTGAATTGCGGATGCCGCCAGGGCGAGTCGAGCACTACGCGATTGCGCTGACCGAGCGGCGTGATCGCAAGAGTTTCGGTGCCTTCCAGCGCGAAATCGAATTCGGCACGCAAGGCGATCTCTTCGCCGGCCTGGACCTGTCCCAGTCGCACATGCAGGCCACTGCCATCACGGCTACCGAGGCCGCGCTCCAGCTTCATCTCTTTGCCGTCGATACGCAATTTGGGCACGCCAGCGAGGCCGCGCACATCGGCGATGCCGTAGCTCAACCAGGGCCGCCCGATCTTGCGCGGCAGATTCGGATCCGCATCGACTGGGATCTGCACGCGGAATGACGCCAGGGTCTTGCTATCCAATTCGTAGCCGCGCACCTCGTGCAATCCGATGAACTTACTCTTCGGCTCTATCGCGCCGGTCATTTCCATAGTGTTCGGGAAGAAGGTCCACGCCCCCGAGCCGCCGTCCTGTTTGACCTTGCGGTTCACCCGGCCTTTGTCGTCCTTTTCCTCGACCTCGACGGTTTCGACATAAGGCACCACCAGCACCGGGCCGGACAGCGACTGCGCACCCGCCGAGGTGCGGGCGATCGCATGCACGGCCTGGGTGCGGTACATCTGCCGTTCCTGGATAGTGCCGCGGATCATCATCAGCGGGACGAGAATGGCGATGGTCAGACCGATCACCATGATGATTTTCAACAGCAAGCGCATGTCTGACTCCCCTTGTTCGGATGAGAACCAGTCTGGGCGTCTGATACGGGGGCAGGATGGCGCTTACGTGAAGTCGATGTGAACTGCACGAGGCATGCTCCGCCGCCCCGCGGCGCTGAACGCACCACGGGGCACGACAGCGAATAGGCTGTCGAAACGCATGCACTTTGTATTTTTCGAGCCGTGCGCGCTTGGCCGATGCGCGGACTCGCTTGCGGCGGGTTCACCGCTGACCCACCGGCTTTCACCATGGTGGCTGTCCGCGCCCCCTATTGATTGTTTCAGCAACCCGCTATTCCGCCGGCAGAATCAGACTCGCGACCGTGCCGCCCTCATCCCGATTGGCCAAAGCCGCCCGGCCGCCGTGCAGTTCCGCAACCTCAGCGACGAAGCACAAGCCGAGCCCACTGCTACGGCTCCCCCCCTGGGGGCGAGGCAGCGAATAGAACCGTTCGAAGGCCCGCTCCAGGGCATAATCCGGCACCCCGGGCCCACGATCCAAGACATCGATCAGGATCTGTGCCCCGTCGCGATACAGGCGTAGCTCAACCACGCTTCCCGCTGGCGCGAAGTCGGCAGCGTTATCGAGCAAATTCAACAACGACTGCCGGAGCAGGAAGGCGTCACCCGAAACCTGTCCCGGCGAAGCGCCGTCCGGCTCGCACGACACGTGTAGGCGCAACCGGTTCTGCTCGAACTTCGGCGCGATCCGCTCAGCCGCTTCCTGCGCCAGCATCAGCGGATCAAGACTGTGCGGCTGTTCGATCCGCTGTCGGTGCTCGACCGCCGCCAGCGCCAGCAGTTTGTCGATCATCTCGGCCATGCGCTCGCTCTGGGCGCGGATCGTGGCGACGAAACGCGTGCGGTCCGCCTCCGGCATCGGCGGCGCATCGGCGGTGAATTCCAGCAGTTCCGCGCTGCCACGGATCGCGGCCAACGGGCTCTTAAGCTCGTGGGTCAACGCATGCACATACTGTTCGACGTATTGTTTGCCTTCGAGCTTGCTGCGCATGGTTTCGAGCGCCCGCCCGAGTTCGCCGAATTCGCCCGCGCTGTCGGGCAAGGTGGCGCGCTCCCCCGCCGTTACCGCATGCGCATACAGGCGCAGCGCGCCCAACTGGCGCGAAAGCCACCAGGCGGCAAGCAGGCCGATCACCAGCGCGCTGCCGAGCAGGACCAGGCCCCAGCGCATGATCTTGCTTTGGCTGCGCAGGATGAACGGCGCAATCGCCTGGTTCGGTTTGGCCACGGTCAGCACGCCGGCGATCCGCGGCCGGCCATCGTCGTGAACGATGATCGGCGCGGCGACGTGCATCACCGTGGAACTGTCATCGTTCGGATCGGCCCGGGTCGAACGCGCGCCGTAGCGCCCGCGCAACGTGAGATAGACATCGTTCCAGCGCGAATAGTCCTTGCCGACATCACGACCGCTGGAATCGAAGACCACGATCCCCTCGGCGTCGGTGACGTAGATCCGCGTACTGACGCCACGCTTGCGGAACCCCCAGATCTCCGCGCCGACATCGCGACCGTTCAGCGCGCGGACGCGCTCGGCGAAACGTCCGTTTTCGATGGTGCCGGCGATCAGGTCGTCTCGGGCCAATTCTGCCAACAAGGTGGAGGTGTCGACCAGCGTGTCCTCCATCGCCTGACGCACGCCGGGTTTGACCTCCTGCACGAAGACCCGCCCCAGCAACAATGCGGCGAGCGCCACGATCAGGAAATATCCCAGCAGAATGCGCAGGCCGATCTTCATACGCGCCTGTTCGCGTCAGCCGACGCCATGGCGCGGCGGTTATGACGCATCGCCGGAATCCAGCGAATATCCGAGGCCGCGATGGGTCCGGATAGGATCGAATTCTTCGTCGCCATCGCGCAATTTCGCACGCAAGGTCTTGATATGGGTATCCACGGTCCGATCGCCGCTATCGAGCGCATCGGCCCAGACCCGATCCATCAGCTGCGCACGCGAGAGCACGGCCCCTGGCCTCGCCAGCAAAGCTTCGAGGACGCCGTATTCGTAACGGGTCAGATCCAGAGCGCGGCCACGATAGCGAATACGTTTACCTTCCCGGTCGATCTCGAAGGCGCCGTAACGCTGCCAGCTATCCGCTTCGCCTTGAGCGCGCCGCCGCAACCGCGCGCGCACCCGTGCGACAAGTTCCCGCGGCGAAAACGGCTTGACGACATAATCGTCGGCGCCCAGCTCCAAGCCGACCACCCGGTCGATCTCGCTGTCGCGCGCGGTCAGGAAAATCACCGGCACCTCGCTAAAGCCGCGTAGCGCGCGGCAAACCTCGAAGCCGGTGAGATCGGGCAGGCCGACATCCAGGATCACCAGATCGATACCGCCAGCCCTGACTCGCGGCGTCACTTGACCGCCAAGCAGACAATGCTCTGCGGCATACCCTTCGCCGCGCAGGGCATAGAGCACCGTATCGGCGATGGCGGATTCGTCTTCGGCGAGCAAAATAGTTTGCGCTGGTGCGGGGCTGGTCACGTATTCGGATCCGAGTCCTGGATAGGACGTGTTCGGGGCTGGAGTTGGATTTGAGTTTCAGTATTTGGGCCGGCGTGGGCCTGCCCCAGGCCAATCACATTCGATCGCCGGGCAGGAACCAGAAGCCAGCCGAACCAGAGGCTCTTCCCGCCCGACCACCAGAGGCATTGTAGGACGCTTCTCGCTTACGATGCCTTGCCCGTTCCAATCTCTGCCTTAGACGATGCGGCAGCCAGGACCGTTTGTTGAAAACAGCCTGCTATCGTGGTCCGGGATGGCCAGGACGAAGAGGCCATCGCATAAGCGTTTGATTCGCCGGGCTTGCGATTTGACAGCCCCGGCGGCGCAGATGTTGCTCAACAGTGCAGCCGGCGTTATTGGTCGCGAAGTAACGAACCGCATGGATGCCCGCAAAGCGCCTCCCAAAGCGCATACCAAACCATTTTTCCAACAACCGGATCGTTTCACCTACGCACCACGCATGAATTACCGTCACGCCTACCACGCCGGCAACCATGCCGATGTCCTCAAGCATGTCGTTCTGCTGCAGGTATGCGACAGCCTGACCACCAAACCCGCACCTCTGTTCGCACTGGATACCCATGCCGGCGCAGGGGTTTATGCGCTGGACGCCGAGGAAGCCCTGCGCACAGGAGAAGCCGCTTCCGGCGTCTGCAAACTACTGACCGATTCCCCGCAAGATCGCGCAATCTCGCGTTATCTCGATGCGATACACGGATGCCGGACCGCCCTGGGCCATCAGGCCTATCCCGGCTCGCCATGGCTGCTCGCGCATGCTTTGCGCTCCAACGATCGGATCGCCTGCTGCGAATTGCGCGAAGAGGAAGCCGGGACGCTACGTCGGACATTCGCCGAGGATTCCCGCGTCTCGATACATCTCCGCGATGGCTATGCCGCGGTCCATGCATTGCTGCCGCCGAAAATCGGAACGGCCCGCTACGGACGCGGGCTGGTCTTGATCGATCCCCCTTACGAGAATCAGCTGGACGAATTCGACACCGCGCTGGCCGCCATCGATGACGGACTGCAGCGCTGGCCGCAGGCGACCTGGATGCTGTGGTATCCGATCAAGCGCCGTAGCGCGCTTATGCCGTTTTATCGCCGGGCCGCCGCAGTTCATGCCAAATCCGCGCTGCTCTGCGAGTTGCTGGTGCGACCCGACGATTCGCCGCTGCGCATGAACGGTAGCGGCTTGCTCATCCTCAATGCGCCCTGGCGCCTCGACGAAGCACTGCATGACGCTCTGGAGGCGTTGCGCGCCAGGCTTGGCGAACAAGGGGCTTCGACCCGGCTGGAATGGCTGCGGGAACCCGCATGATGGCGGCCACCAACGCCCGGACATGGCCGGTATGCGACAATCCGCGACCCGAAATGTCCTGATCGCACCATGGCCGGTTCCAGCCTATTCGCCCTGATCGACGATATCGCGACCCTGCTCGACGATGTCTCGGTGATGACCAAAGTCGCCACCAAGAAAACAGCTGGCGTTCTCGGGGATGACCTCGCCCTCAATGCGCAGCAGGTCTCGGGCATCAACGCAGACCGCGAATTGCCTGTGGTATGGGCCGTGGCCAAGGGCTCGCTTGTCAACAAGGCCATTCTGGTCCCGGCCGCGCTTGCGATCAGCGCCATCGCGCCCTGGGCCGTGTTGCCGTTGCTGATGATCGGCGGGGCCTATCTCTGTTTCGAGGGCGTCGAGAAACTCGCCCACAAGTTCCTGCATAGCAAGGCCGAAGACGACCGCCATCATGCCGAGCTGGTCCATGCCGTCCAAGACGAAAAAGTCGACATGCTGGCGTTCGAAAAAGAGAAGATCAAAGGCGCCATCCGCACCGACTTCATCCTGTCCGCGGAGATCATCGTCATTTCACTCGGCACTGTGGCCGCCGCCAGTTTCTCCCACCGCGTCGCGGTATTGACCGCGATCGCTCTGATTATGACGGTCGGCGTTTACGGCTTGGTCGGAGGCATTGTCAAACTCGACGACCTGGGGCTGCTGTTGAACCGGGATACGCGCGGCCACGCGCTGGCGCGACTCAAGCGCCGCATCGGCGGCCTCATCCTGCTGGGCGCTCCTTATCTGATGAAATTCCTCTCGATCGCCGGCACGGCGGCGATGTTCCTGGTCGGCGGCAGCATCCTCGTGCACGGCGTCCCGGCGCTGCATCATTTCATCGAACCCTACAGTCATGGCGCCGCCGGTTGGCTGGTATCCATGCTGTTCGAGGCTGTGGTAGGCATCATCGCCGGGATCGCAGTGCTCGGTGTGACGACGCTGGTCTCGCGCCTACGCAAACCGGCCACGACAAAATCGGGCTAAGAGCCTGCGAAAACAGCCGATGGGATGGCCATGGACAGCCACCATGGCGAAGCATTACGCGTAAGCGATTGATTCGCATGGAACAAATCAGGCCGTGCCGGAGTAGCCGCTAGAAAAACGATCCAAACGGCCGTTTTCGACAACCCACCAGCGCAGCCATTGATAGCTGCGCGACGAAGCAAACGCGTAAGCGGTCGATTCACCGTGGGCGAGTCCGGCATGCGCCCGACCCGCAGTGACATCGGCGGAAACCGGCTCGAACGACAACGCCGGCCGCGAAACGGCTATTCAAAAACGCAGAGGAAATGCGTCTTCGAAACTGCTAGAGCATCGCTTCATCTTGCCTGTGCAAAGATGCCGGGGTGACTCCACGCGAACGGCTCCCGCCCTGGTACGAGTACAAACGGCTGCTCAACGGCCGCGAGGTATTGATCCGTCCAATTCGCCAGGAAGATGCCGAAGTCCTGCGCGCCGGATTCGGCCTGTTGTATCCCGAGGAAATTCGCCAACGTTTTCTTTACGCGATCAAGGAACTCACTCCGGAGGCAGCGGCGCGCCTGGTCCGGCCAGACCCGGAACGGGAATTCGCCCTGGTCGTGTCCGAGCCCCTGCCTCCAGGCGAAGCGCTGATTGGCGCAGTGGCCCGCGTCGCGATCGCGCCCGAAAAGCGCGAAGCGGAGTTCGCGATCCTCGTCAGTCATTTCATCAGCGGGATGGGGCTGGGGCGCCATCTCATGCTGCGATTGGTGCGCTGGGCGAAACGCAAGCAACTCGACCGTCTGTATGGCGATGTGCTCGAACACAATACCGCCATGCTCGGCCTAGCCGAGTCGGTCGGATTCCATCGCCAAATCGCCGATACGCCGGGGCTGGTCCGAGTCACGCTCGATCTTGCGCAACAGGGGGCCGCTGAGACAGGCGCCACGGGTGCAAGCACCGCGGAAACTTAGGGCAACGCTGAACGCCAACTGTGCCGCTCGCGAATCGAACACGCAAGTGTTTGATTCGGCGGGAACGAATTCGGGCTTGCACCGAACGCGCAATCACTGCGCAAGTCATGGACGGGCTTGTCCAGTGTTGCCTTAGCCGTGCGTTCGAAAACGCATACGCTCTGCGTTTCAAAGTCGCGACGGCCATCCTTCGCGGCCCGAGCCCGTGGTCTTTCAACAGCCTGTTAGAACGGCATCGGGATCTCGCCGAAGTCGTTGCAGGAATAGGTCTGGGTGATCGCACTGGCGCCAGTGTTTCCGATTCGGGTGAACCCGCAGGCTCCTGAGCCTTCCACGCCGACCAACACGCCGCTGACATCGTAATGACTGGTGACCTTGACGGTTTCCCAAGGCCAATAAGCCCAAACCGACAATGACACCGGTATCGCGACCAAACCGGCCAACACCAGCAGAGTTTCCGCCAGTCTGATTTCGCGATGCGCACTCGGCATCGTCATTCCTCCCTGTCGCATGACATCCGCGAAAAAGCACAACGCCAAATGGCAACCCAGCTGCCGCGTCTGACGTTCGCTTTTCAAAGTCCACCCGCAAGTCCCATCGGTGGCGGATGCGATCTTGGAGAGCCGGCACCACGGCCGCAACACGATTGATCTAATCTCAACCGGAGGATAGATAGGCCGGATAAATGATCGGCTAGCCAATTGGGATGACGCCGGAACGGCCTGCGGTTACCCTATCGGGCTGTTGAAAAGCAGCCTGATCGCTCAGCGTAGGTGGCTGCAACGATAGGACAAACAGCTAACCGATTGATTCTTTTGTGGCCCATCCGCCTTAAGCAAGCTCAGGCAAATGCCGGGCTCGTGATGCGATGAGCCCCGGGATCCACGTTTCCGACAGCCGCCAGGGCCCCATCACTTCCCAGATTTCATGCCCGCATTTCAGACCGACCTGCTGCCGAAAGCCGGCCGACAACGCGCTTGGTGGCGCTCACCGGCGAATCTCAGCGCGCTGGCGTGGACGCTCGCCCGCATCGCCGAGACGCATGAAGGGCCACTGCTCGCAGTGATGCGCGACAACCCCGCCGCGCATCAGCTCGAACACGATCTGCGCACGCTGATCGGCGATAACGCCGCTCTCCCGGTCCTCCCTTTCCCGGACTGGGAAACCCTGCCCTACGATCAATTCAGTCCGCATCCGGACATTGTTTCACAACGCCTGGCCGCTCTGAATCAATTGCCCGGCCTACGCCGCGGCATCGTGGTCGTACCGGTGCAGACATTGATGCAGCGCCTGCCGCCCGCAGCTTATGTGGCTGTGGGCAGTTTCGATGTGCGTGTCGGTCAAAGACTGAATCTCGATGCGGAAAAACGCCGGCTCGAAAGCGCCGGCTATCGCAACGTGCCGCAGGTATTCGACCCGGGTGATTTCGCGATACGTGGCGGATTGCTCGATATCTTTCCGATGGGATCCGACACGCCTTACCGGATCGAACTGCTCGACGACGAGATCGAATCGATCCGTGATTTCGACCCGGAATCGCAACGTTCGCTCGACAGGCATAACGCTCTGCGCCTGTTGCCTGGACGCGAGGTTCCGATCGAAGGCGACGCGCTGCAACGCGCACTCGACACTCTGCGCGATCGCTTCGATATCGACACGCGGCGCAGCGCGCTGTTCCAGGATCTGAAGTCCGGGCACGCGCCAGCCGGTATCGAATATTACCTGCCATTGTTCTTCGCCCAGACCTCGAATCTGCTGGACTACCTGCCGGGCAATACTTTGCCGATGCTTGGCGATGGGATACAGGCGGCCGCGGACCACTTCTGGCGCAATACCGGCGAACGTTACGAACAGCGCAGACACGATATCGAGCGCCCGATTCTGCCGCCCGCGGAATTGTATCTACCGCCGGATGCGCTACGCGAACGGCTCAACCGTATGGCCTGCATCGAACTGTGCTCCGAAGGGCATCCGCGTCGCGGTGACGCACAGATCACCGGAACGCAACCGGCTCCGGATCTGCCTCTGCTGTCCAAGGACGCAGAAGCAGGCGCCGCATTGAAAGGCTTCCTCGACAATTACCGCGGACGGGTATTGATCGCCGCGGATACGGCGGGCCGTCGCGAGGCTCTGCTGGAGATCCTTCACAACGCAGATCTGCGCCCGCGTGTCGGCGTTGCGCTCGCCACGGTCGTCGCGGCTACGGATCGCGAGCGGTTTTGGATCACCGTGGCGCCATTGGAAGACGGATTCGTCATCGACGACGATGGCGCCGGGCCGCTGGCGATCCTGACCGAGCGCCAATTGTTCCCCGAACGCGCCGCGCAACCGCGTCGACGCAAGCGCGCCGGGCGCGAGCCCGAAGCGATCATCCGCGATCTCGGCGAACTGAGCGAGGGCGCGCCGGTGGTCCACGAGGATCATGGCGTCGGACGCTATCGCGGGCTGGTGACGCTGGAAGCAGGCGGGCAAACCGGCGAGTACCTCGATATCGAATACGCCAAGGGCGATCGCCTCTATGTCCCCGTGGCGCAATTGCATCTGGTCAGCCGATATTCCGGGGCTTCCGCGGACACCGCACCCTTGCATTCGCTTGGTGGGGAAGCATGGGCCCGCGCGAAGAAGAAGGCTGCGGAAAAGGTCCGCGACGTCGCCGCGGAACTGCTGGAAATCCAGGCCAAGCGCCAAGCCCGGGCGGGACTGTCGCTGGAAGTGGACCGGACGCATTACGAACCGCTCGCGGCGACCTTCCCGTTCGAGGAGACGCCTGATCAATTAGCGGCGATCGAGGCCGTTTTGCGCGACCTGGGCTCGTCGCGGCCAATGGACCGCGTGGTCTGCGGCGATGTCGGCTTCGGCAAGACCGAAGTCGCGGTGCGCGCGGCGTTCGCCGCCGCGATCGCCGGCAAGCAAGTCGCAGTGTTGGTGCCCACCACCCTGCTCGCCGAACAGCACTACCGCAATTTCCGTGACCGCTTCGCCGACTGGCCGTTGCGCGTGGAGGTACTGTCGCGGTTCAAAACGCCCAAGGAGATCAAGGCCGAACTGGACAGGCTTGCCAGCGGCGGGATCGACGTGATCGTAGGCACCCATCGTCTGCTTCAATCGGACGTGAAGTTTCGCGACCTCGGCCTGGTCATCGTCGACGAAGAACAACGTTTCGGCGTGCGCCAGAAAGAGGCGCTGAAAGCATTGCGCGCCAATGTCCATCTGCTGACCCTGACCGCAACGCCGATCCCGCGCACGCTGAACATGGCGATGACCGGCCTGCGCGACCTGTCGATCATCGCCACCCCGCCCGCGCACCGGCTCGCGGTACAGACCTTCGTGACGGCCTGGGACGATGCGCAATTGCGCGAGGCATTCCAACGCGAACTTTCGCGGGGCGGTCAGGTTTATTTCCTGCACAACGACGTCGAAGGCATCGGCCGCATGCAGCGCGAGTTGGAAACTTTGATACCGGAGGCGCGGATCGGCATCGCCCACGGCCAGATGCCCGAGCGCGAGCTGGAGCGGGTCATGCTCGATTTCCACAAGCAGCGCTTCAATACTCTATTGTGTTCGACGATCATCGAGTCTGGCATCGATATCCCGAACGCCAACACCATCGTGATCAACCGTGCCGACAAGTTTGTTTTGTCGCAGTTGCACCAGCTTCGCGGCCGAGTCGGGCGTTCGCATCATCGCGCCTATGCCTACCTGGTCGTCCCCGACGGGCGCAGCATCACCGCCGACGCGCGCAAACGTCTGGATGCGATCGCTTCAATGGATGAACTCGGCGCGGGTTTTACCCTATCCACGCACGATCTGGAGATCCGCGGCGCAGGGGAGCTGCTCGGCGAGGACCAGAGCGGGCAAATGGCCGAAGTCGGCTTCTCGCTGTACACCGAACTGCTCGAGCGCGCAGTGCGTTCGATCCGCCAGGGCAAGTTGCCGGATATCGACGAGCCGACGCATCGCGGCGCCGAGGTCGAGCTGCATGTGCCGGCCCTGATTCCGGACGACTATCTGCCCGACGTGCATGCGCGCTTGACCTTGTACAAGCGCATCAGCAGCGCCCGCGATGCGGATGCGCTGCGCGAGCTGCAGGTCGAGATGATCGATCGCTTCGGTTTGCTGCCGGATGCGGTCAAGCACCTCTTCGCCACCGCTGAGATCAGACTGCAGGCGACACGATTGGGCATCCGCAAGTTCGATCTCGGCCCAGGTGGAGGCCGCATTCAGTTCGTGGAAAAACCCGACGTCGACCCGATGAGCGTGATCCGCCTGATCCAGGGGCAGCCGAAGCATTATCAAATGGACGGCCCCGACAAATTGAGACTCAAACTCGAACTCCCCGACCCGCCTGCGCGTTTTCAGGCCGCACGCGGACTGTTGGCGACATTGGCGCCGGGCCGGCCATGAACACGCCCATCACGGGTCTCTCCAGAGCTTTTCGTGGCCATTGGCTCGTGTTGTCCATGCTGTGGGTAGGCTGGGCCCTGTTGACCGGCAGGTCCGAAACGCTCTGCCTGTGCTTGATAGGTGCGGGTTTGTGCCTTTTCCACAGTTTTCGTGCGAACGCCATCATGCGGGCTGCTTTCAGCGCCGTACTGATGCTGAGCGCATTCTCTCCGATCGGGATCACTCTGACCGACGCGGAGGGCCCGCCGCGGCTGATCGGTTGCTGCCCCTGGGGGCCACCCGCTCGCTATGCTGCCGAAATTGACCGCGGCAGGTGCCGCTATTGCTCCGATCTGGTCACCGGTTTCGAAGCGGACCACTTTTTGGTCTGGTAATCGTCGACAGTTGGCGCTCCCGCTATCGTATCCTTCGGCAGGCTATGGGCCAGTGCGGAGCGGTCTCGATGACATGGGGAACAGCATGCTTGCGATTTCATTCGTCGTCTTTGCCGGCAGCACGGATGATCGCGCTGCTGCTTGCGCTGTCAACCGCCGGCATGACATCGGGATGTACGGTATCGACCGCGCGCAATGACGAAGCGCAAGCAACAGGTGTGCGATACGTTCTGGTGCGACACGCCGAGAAGGCGAACGACGACCCCAAGGATCCCGAGCTCACTACGGCAGGCCACGAACGCGCCCGACGTCTGGCGGATCTGCTGGAAGGCGAGCGTGTCGTCGCCGTCTACGCGACCGAATACCGTAGGACACGGCTGACTGCCGAACCGACGGCCGCACGGCATCGGCTTGCGATCCTGAGTTATGCCGCCTCGAATGGGGCCGAGGCTTTCGCCAGGCAGTTGCGCGCAGCGCATCATGTCGGCACCGTGCTCATCGTCGGCCATAGCAATACCATCGGGCAGATCGCATCGGCGTTGTGCGTTTGCGTAATCGAACCCTTGCGCGACGACGAGTACGACCGCCTGATCGAGATTCACCCTGCGGCGACGGGCGACACGCGGGTTTCGCAACGACGGTACTGATCAACTGCCGGCGAGACCGAGCGAGCGCTGCGGATCGAAGTCGATACCGGTGATGTATCGCCGACCGGCATGGGCTTTGATATGAATGAGAATATCGATAGTCATCATCAGCAGGCGTTTGATCACCGAGAATTCGAGCCCCGACCCCTCGTTCGAGGCCTTGACCATCAACGCCAACTGGTCCCAGGTCTGGCTGGTGCTGCCCGCGTGACAACTGGTGATCGAACCCGGATGGCCCGACGCGCAGTTGCGGATGAAGTAGAAGGATTCGTCGCCGCGCAACTCGGCCAGGATGATGCGGTCTGGCTTCATGCGCAGACAGGCTTCCATGCAGCTCTTCGCGGTGACGTTACTCGCGCTCTGACCGCCTTTGGAATACAACAGATGCACGACGTTGGGCTGATCGATAAAGAGTTCGCGGGCGTCTTCGATCGTGACCAATCGTTCCTCGTGCGGAATATGGCCGACGAGTGATTTCATGAAAGTGGTTTTACCGCTGCCGGTGGCGCCTGAAACCACGATGTTCTTCTTGTACAAGACCGCCTTCTTGAAAAACTCGGCGTAGTTGCGCTGCGCACGCAACTCCAGCAGTTCCTTGTCCAGCTCGCTGACCTCGGGTGCGCCTTCCAGGATTTGTTTGAAGAAGCCGCTCTCTTCGTAGCTCTGCAGGGAAAAAACGCGCTTGGCGGGCAAGCGGATCGTGATCGACACCTTGCCTGCGTCACAGGCGGGTGGAATCACGAACTGGGCGCGTTGCCCCGTGGGGAAGGTCAGCGACACCACCGGATCGACGTCGGTGATGCGCTGTCCCGTATTGCTTTCATTGACGACCGCCGTGCAGAACTGGCGCGCCCGGTCGAAATTGAGCGAGGGCACCTGGATGTGCTGCCAGCCCTTGGTCGTCTCCAAATACAGCTCACCGGGCCGGTTGATACAGATTTCGGTGACCTCCGGAGAGGTCATGTATTCCAGGATGCCTAGAACGCTGTACTGATACTCCAGAAACTCGTTCGAGACGTTGGCGATCGGTGAGTCGTCGATATCCATGCAATTACTACAACCGCGCCCCTGTTCAACGCTTGGTAATGACGCCCGAGAAATCGACGTCCTGGGCTACGTAGATATTGACCACGGTGCCCTGGTTGATCGTCACGGTCGCCGGGCGGCTCATCGCCTTAGTGACTGCCTGGTTGGCCAAGCGCTCAAGCGTACGCGCAGTATTGCTTTCGAAAGGCTGGTCGACCACGGTGCCGCCGGGGGTCACAGTGCTGGTACCCGGCCCTTTGTCAGCTGCGTAGTACTTGAACGCATCGCTCAGCAGGCTGATGAACAGCGCGGAACTGATCCGGCTGACCCAGTGCGCGTTGTAATCGCCCGGATGACCCGAACCGCCAAGGTTGTCCACGCCTGGGCTTTCGAGCGCCACATCGATGCCGGTCGGGGTGATCACGCGGTACCAGATAACGCCAACGCGCGGGCCGGCGGGTTCGCCTTCGTATTGCCCGGAGACTTTCGAGCCCTTCGGCAGCAACAGATGACGGCCATTGACCGAATACACCGGTTCGGTGACCACGCAGGACGTGAATCCGGGCAGATCGGTGATGATCCTGGTTTCGAGCACACAACGGATATAGGTGCCTCGCACCAGCAGCGTATCCGGGTTGTTGAGATACCGGGCGAGATTGACCTTGCTGCCCTTCTGCTGCTGCGACGCCATCGCCATTGCCGCGCCCGAAGGCATACCGCCACCGGCAGCCTGAGCCTGGGCGGCCTGCAGGTTGCCCAGCATCGCCTGCAGGATCGGATCGTCCTGACGCACATTGCGACCCGGGATATTGCCGCCAGCGCTACCGCCGCCAGCGGAATTCATGCCCATCCGGCGTTCGACCAGGGTCGGACCTTGCGGCTCGGCCGGCATTTGCGGCCCCTGGGAAGCGCCATAATTTGAACCGCTGTCGCGATTGTTGCGCGGCTGGGATTGAGCGACCGGAATCGGATCCGGTGGCGGCAACGGAGGCAGATCCTGCGGCGGCAACTGCTGCGGGTCGGCGGCGATCTGGTCGAAATCGCCGGCTTGCGCACCAGGAGTCTTGGGAAGATCCGGGATCACGACCTTCTCTTCCCGCGGCTTTTTGGTTTCCTCATCACCGGAGGTCGCGTTCTTGATGACAACAATGGTCATCAGGATCAGCAACAACACGATGCCTCCGAGGAACATCAGCGCTTTGCGATTCAGCCGCTGCGCCTCGGCAGTCTTCAGCTGCGGCGCGCTGGCATCGAGATCGGGAGCCTGATCCTGCTGTTGCGCGGAGTAGTACGGATTGCCGGCCTGACGATCGTCGGCCGGGTAATCGCCGGGCTGTCCCGGATTGTTCGGCGGCAGATTCTGGTTCACTTTTGCTTGTTCCTACGCAGACCGACGACATTCTTCCCGTGGCGGATGACCAGGAAGGGATAGATACCATGGACGACAATCGTATTGTTCTCGACCGTCGTATTCACCAGGAAGTCCTCGCCCCCCTCGCGCTCGCGTCCGAACACGGCGGGGAAATCCCCGGTCGGGAAGCGATTGACGTCGGTGAAGCGGATGTAGGTGAACTGACCGTCGTCGTAGACGTTGACCGGCACCAGCCATTTGTTCTTGGTACGCGTCGAGAAGGCATAGTCGAAGTAATACAGACGATCCTTGTCGATGCTGGTCTGGATTTCGCTGTCGCGCGGCTTCTTGCCTTCGGCGGCGATGTCGTCCTTGGGCGCGAAACTCATCGTGCTCGGGTACACGAACGAGATCTTGTAGTTGACGCCGGCACGTTTGGCCTGCTCGAGCGAAGTCCAATCGGTCGCGACGACCTTCAGTTCGAACAGATAGGAGTTGGTCGCTGTCCGCACCACCATATTGGTGTCGACGTCGACATTCTTCGGCTTCAGATAGAACACGTTGTCGCGACGGTTCAATTCCCAGCCGGAACTGAAACCGGTGCTGTAGTGCAGGATGTTCTCGCTCGGGCTGAGCTCGATCTGAGTGGTGATGCCCAGACCGGTGCGCACTTCATAGACGCGATCCGGCTCGAACTCATACTCGACGATAGCCTGTGCGAATGCCGGGGCGGCCAGCGTCAGGGACGCGACCGACAGCAGGAACGCATAGCAAAAGCGATGCAAGCGACTCATCGACTGCTTACTCCATTGACTTGATTGGGAGCCGTGCCGGCTGGCGCGGGCGCTGCGGGCACCGTACCACCGGGCATGGCCGGATTCTGCGGTTGGGTCGTCGGCACGGCGCCAGGCGGCGCACCGAAGTCCGGCGTCGGAGGTGTATTGCCCTGTACCGGATAGGCCTGTCCTGGCACCTGCTGGCCGGGCTGAACTTGCCCAGGGACGCCAGGTTGCCCTGGAACGCCGGGCTGGCCCGGAACAGGCTGACCATAACCAGGCTGGCCGTAACCAGGTTGTCCATATGCCGGTTGCCCGTAGACAGGTTGCCCGGCCGGTTGTTGTTGCGTCGACGCGGGATCGCCCGGCTGGCCGATCGGGGCAGAGCCCGAATAATCGTTGTCGACTCGATACTCGACCACCTGGAAACCGAGCGGATTGAGAATCCGCTCTTTCTCATCCATTTCGAGATTCGGGTTGTAGGTGAATTCAAGGTTCGCGATCTTGTTGTCGAGCAGTTTGCTCGCGCCGGTCTTCTTGTCGTAGACGCTGCGCTGGAATCGCACGGTCGCGGTCCTGCGCTGTCCGTCTTGGGCGCTCGGCGATCTCATCGCGTCAAGCTGAATACTGAGGATGTTCACGCGCAAGGCCCGTTCTTTGCCGTAGGTCTTGAACGGGCTGTCGAAATTGTTCGGCGCGTGAATCTGGCTATAGCCCGCACCGACATTCGGCGAGGACATCAAATGCACCAGTTTCCAGTCCCCGAGGTTCAGCATCGCCACGTCGAACGATTCGCGCGTGTTGACGTAACGGGCGACGTGACTGCGATTGATCGCTTCGCTGGAAGTGATGCTGTTTTTGCTGAAGTCGCCGCGCAGGGTCGCGACGGTCGCCACGCCGGTGTAGGCGTCGGCCATGATCATGTACGGCACCTTCTCCTTGAGCGGCAGCATGTAGAAATAGCCGCCGGCCAGGATCAGTGACATCAGGATCGCGGCGGAAGCCACCATCCAGGCGCGCTTTTCGCTGCGGCGCGCGAGATCGGCGATGCTGACCTCGAAGTTGACCGACTTGGCGACAGTGCTGTCGATCTGGGGTGAATTTTTAGTCTTCTTGCCTAACATTAAAAACCTGTGCTCCGATGTGTTCAGACGTTGACGGGGGCGCTCGAAGCGCAGCCGTTGACCGGGCTCACGGTGTGGAACCGCCCTCTCCGCCCGAGGCGATGCGCACAACGATTTCCTCGCCGCTGACACCGATCGAAACCTGCTGCTCGGCATAAGCCGAATTCAACTGCGACACCGCCTCCTGCAGGCTTGGAGTACGGATCTCGGCGACCGCGGAGTACAGCGTGTAATCCATCGGATGACGATAGCTCAACACCATATTGGAATCCTTGGCCCAACGCTCGAGCATCTTCTTGAGCGTGCCGTCCATCGGCGAGGCGTAGAACAGATAGGTGTCCTGCAGAGGGATGGCCTGGGTGGTTTCCGCGAAACGGTTGACGCTCTTCCAGCGCCCACCGAAATCGGGAGCCGGGCGGGTGGCGCACGCGGCCAGCATGAGGGCTGCCACGAAGACCACGAGGAATTTACAACGGATCAAGATGTTCTTTTTCACGCGCCACCCACAGAAAGATAGGACGAGACGAAGGAAGGAACTGCAGCCCAACGACCAGGTTCGACCGGCCAGGGATCAGCGGAAAGGGGGAAGCAGAAAGGCACCGTGCCGGAGACACAGGCTCCAGCCTGCGACGACAGGACAAGAACGCCTGATCGACGAATGCGTGGCCACGACAGGCCTGACGAAATCCTTGTTGTCACGACAGATCAGGCCCCCTCCTCGCACCGATCATCCGCTGAAGATACGAGCAGTTAGCCCGAAAATCTCACAGCGTCCTTTACGCCAATACCGATTCGACCCCCCGGCACCACGCCCGCATAGGCAGGGCCGTCACGAACCGGTGCCGGCAGCCCGGATCGATTCCCTGGCTGCGCGGAGCGAACATAGCCCGATCCCGTAGGCCGGGTCAAGAAACCGCGTACATCCCCTCAAAAGCGTGACGGCGTCTACATTCTCGGAGGCGGTTTTCGAGGTGATGCCTGGACTCGGCACCATGGCTCCGCCACGACGACCTGAGACCGATTTCAAGCGACCCGCCGGAGGCTGCCCTCGTGCAGTTCAAGCACCCGGTCCAACCGGCGCGCCAACTCGCGATCGTGCGTCACCACTACGAGACTGGTGCGATGTTCGCGATTGAGTTGCAGCATCAATTCGAAAACATTCGACGCTGTCTTTTGATCGAGGTTGCCGGTCGGCTCGTCGCCGAGCACGCAGGCCGGTCGGTTCACCAACGCGCGCGCGACCGCCGTGCGTTGACGTTCGCCGCCGGATAATTCGCCGGGCTTGTGATCGAGCCGATGTCCGAGCCCGACCAACTGCAGCAGCGCGGCCGCACGCGTTCTGGCCTCGATCACCGTTGCGCCGCTCATCAACACCGGCATCATCACGTTCTCCAGGGCGCTGAATTCAGGCAGCAGATGATGGAACTGGTACACGAAACCGAGCGCGCGATTGCGCAACCGCCCACGTTCGGCATCCGAAAGCGCGCTCATCTTCCGTCCGGTCACATAGACCTCGCCCACGCTCGGCATGTCCAATCCACCAAGCAGATGCAGCAACGTACTCTTGCCAGCGCCGGAAGCGCCGACGATCGCCACGGTTTCGCCGGGCTCGACGACCAGATCAAGGCCATCAAATACCGGCGTGCGCAATGCGCCTTCGGCATAGGTCTTGCCCAATCGCTCGCAGCGGATCACAGGCTCACTCATAGCGCAAAGCCTCGGCAGGCGCCGTGCGAGCGGCTCGCCAAGCGGGATATAGCGTCGCCAGGAATGACATGCCCAGCGCGATCAGCGCAACCGTGCCGACATCACCCGATTTCAGTTCGGTCGGCAGGCCGGTGATGTAATAGACGTCCCCCGGGATCAACACGATATCGAACAACCTTTCGATCGCCTTGAGGATGTTTTCGAGATTGTCGGTGAGCAGGATTCCGCCGACCACACCGGCCATGGTGCCGATGACTCCGATCAGCGAGCCCTGAACCATGAATACCCGCATCACGCCGTGCGGCGTCAGCCCGAGCGTGCGCAGGATGGCGATATCGGCCTGTTTGTCGGTCACCAACATCACCTGCGAATTCACCAAGGTGAATGCGCCCATCACGATGATCAACGACAGCAGGATCGCCATCATGGTCTTTTCGAGTTTGAGCGCACGAAACATATTGGCGTTGTCGCGGGTCCAGTCGCTGACGCGATGCAGACCGTCCACGCGCCTGACCAGTTCGCTGGCGGCGTCCCATGCCTGATCCATATCGCGCAATTTCAGGCGCACACCGGTCACGCCTTCGCCGGTGCGCAACAGTCGCTGCGCGTCCGCCAGATGGATCACGGCCAGGTGACGGTCGAAGTCCTGATGTCCCGCCTCGAACATGCCGCTCACGGTGAAGCGTTTGAATTGCGGAACCATGCCCATCGGCGTGCTACGCGACTCGGAGGTGATCACCACCACCGTGTCGCCGACGCTGACCCCTAGCCACAGCGCCAGTTCCCGGCCGAGGACGATATTGAACGCCCCCGGCTCAAGCGATGCGAGGCGGGTGCCCCCGACCATCTTTTCTGCGATCAGCGAAACTTCGCCTTCACGGGTCGGGTCAACGCCACGCAACAACGCCCCCTCTTCTCTCGGCCCCTTGAGCATGACCGGGCGTTCGATGTACGGAGCCGCGCCCACGATGCGTGGATCGAGCCGGGCTTCGTCGACCAGAGGTTTCCACGTCGCCAAGGGTTCGCCGCTGACAGAGGTGATCGTGGCGTGCGCGGCCATCTGCAGCATCCGATCGCGGATCTCGCGTTGGAAGCCGCTCATCACCGCCAAGGTCGTGATCAGCGCGGCCACCCCGAGCGCGATGCTCAGCATCGACGCGAATGAGATGAAGGAGATGAAACCGTTGCGGCGCTTTGCGCGGAGATAACGCAAGCCGATGGCGGCGGAGATAGGTTTGAACATGAGCGGCGGACGGCGGATTGGCGGCTATGGTGCCATCGGCCCGCCCTCGCGGACAGCGTCGAGCGCGGAAGCGGCCAGCCGGAGTTCACGTCGGGTCCGGGCGTCCAGAACATCGGGCCAGACACTGCGACGCTGCCGCCGTCCGCCCGCATCCGACCACGACAGGAAGAGCAGCGGCCCGCGCCAATCGATCGCGAAGCCGTGGACGGGGCGGCCAGAAACCGTCGCACCGGATTGCGGATCGACCGTGAGTTGCAGGTTTGGGCGTCGCGCCTCGCGTATGGAAAGCCATAGCCCCCACACGCAGGCGACGACCGCCAGAGGCCAGGCGATCCACGCCGGCATCTCCGAACGCAACACTGAAAACGGCGCCAATGCCGCCAACGCCACCATGGCGCCGATCAGCCAGCGCGATGGCCGCAGTTCAAATCGGCAGGGCGCGGATACGGTCGACGAGTGCATGAAGGTCCGGATCGTCAGGAATGTCGTCGCCCAGGAACCAGCGCCAAAGCCGGTCATCCTCGCAGGCGATGAGTCTTTCAAAAACGACGCGATCGGCCGGCGACGCATCCCCCCAAACGCGGTCGAGGTAGCGCCCGAATAGCTGGTCCAGTTCGCGCATGCCGCGGCGGCATCGCCAGCGCAACCGCTGCAGATCCACGGAATCACGGTCGCTGCTGGAGGGCGTGGAATCGTTCATGCGGCGTGCCCGATCAATACACCGTATCCGAGGCTGCCCCATAGCGCGATCAGCGCCAGTGCGCCGAGCAGGAACGCGCGAAACCGATGCATCACCTTGTTGTAAGTGCAATGGATCGCGCTATGCGCGATCCGGGCGATCACGAACAGCCATGCCAAGCCCAGCGTGACCGGCGTCGCCTGATCGGTCAAAGCAGCCATGACCAACGCGAAGTAGAACAATACCGGCAGTTCAAACAGGTTGCGGAAATTATCCGCAGCGGACGAATCGGTGAGCTTCTGCGCGGATTGGGCCGAAGTCGCCACCGCCTGGGGATGGATGCGGTCGCGTTTCATCTGGGCGATTCGCCGGTAGTACATCACGAACATCACCACGAAGGTGAGCGCCGCCATGGCGAGCCCGGGAAGAAAAATCACATGCCGCATGGCGCATTCCTCGTTGAGGCCGGGGGCGCGGCTGACCGTTACGCCATCAGACTTGACGCGCCAGCATCAGCTTCTTGATCTCACCGATCGCTTGGGCTGGGTTCAATCCCTTCGGGCAGGTCCGCGCGCAGTTCATGATGGTGTGGCAACGATAGAGCTTGAACGGGTCTTCGAGATCGTCCAGGCGGGCCCCGGTGTCCTCGTCGCGCGAATCGATGATCCAGCGATAGGCCTGAAGCAGGATCGCCGGACCCAGATAGCGGTCGCCGTTCCACCAATAGCTCGGACAACTGGTGCTGCAGCAAGCGCACAGGATGCACTCGTAGAGGCCGTCGAGTTTGGCGCGATCGGCTTCCGATTGCAGCCGTTCCTTATCCGGCGGCGCCGGGGTCTGGGTGCGTATCCATGGGCGGATCGAAGCGTATTGCGCATAGAAATGCGTCAGGTCCGGCACCAGATCCTTGATCACCGGCATATGCGGCAGAGGGTAGATCGGCACTTCCTTCTTGCCACAGTCTTCGATCGCCTTGGTGCAGGCCAGGGTGTTGGTGCCGTCGATGTTCATCGCGCACGAACCGCAGATGCCCTCACGGCAGGAACGGCGGAAAGTAAGCGTCGGATCGATCTCGTTCTTGATCTTGATCAGCGCGTCCAGAACCATCGGACCGCAAGTGTCCAGATCGATCTCGTACACGTCGGTGCGCGGATTCTCGTCATCGTCCGGGCTCCAGCGGTAGACCTTGAACTCGCGCACGCGTTTCGCACCGGCCGGCGCGGAGAAGCGCTTGCCCTTGTGCACCTTGGAATTCTTCGGAAGGGTGAACTCGGCCATCGAATGGTTGTTCCTGCTGCCTCGCCGTCAACCGGCGGTTGTAGGAGCGGCCTCAGCCGCGATGATCGACGCAGACGCGAACTTGGTCGGCACCACGGCTGTCATCGCTCCTGCGGATCAATACACGCGTTTCTTGGGCGGAACGGGATCAACCTCCCCGCTCAAGGTCTTCATATGCACCGGCCGGTAATCGATCCGGGTATTGCCGGCGTCGTCCACCCAGCACAGCGTGTGCTTCTGCCACTGCTTGTCGTCGCGCTCCGGATAGTCCTCGCGGGCGTGGGCGCCACGCGATTCGGTACGGTTCTCGGCGGAAACGATGGTGACCAGGGCTTGCCCAAGCAGATTCTGCAGCTCCAGGGTCTCGATCAGATCGGAGTTCCACACCAGCGAACGGTCGCTGACTTTCACATCGGCGAACCCGGCGTGGATCTCGCGCACGCTGCGCACGCCTTCGGCCAGGGTTTGGCCGGTACGGAAAACCGCCGCGTCTTTCTGCATCGCGCGCTGCATGCGCAGACGCAATTCGGCGGTCGACGTGCTTCCGTTGGCGTGCCTGAGCCTGTCGAGATTGGCCAGCGCCCTGTCGCAGGCGTCGCCGGCAAGCGTTTTGTGCGCCGCCCCTGACTTGATGGTCTCGGCGCAACGGTTCGCCACCGCACGACCGAACACCACCAGATCCAGCAGCGAATTGGAACCGAGCCGGTTGGCGCCATGGACCGAGACGCAGGCGGCTTCGCCGATCGCATACAACCCAGGCACCACGGCGTCGGGATCGTCGCCGCGCAGTTGCACCACTTCGCCGTGGTAATTGGTCGGGATGCCGCCCATGTTGTAGTGCACGGTCGGAATCACCGGAATCGGTTCTTTTTCGACATCGACCCCAGCAAAAATCCGTGCGCTCTCGGAAATACCCGGGAGACGTTTGTGGATGACCTCGGGTCCAAGATGCGTCAGATCAAGCAGGATGTGGTCGTGATCGGGACCGCAACCGCGGCCTTCGCGGATTTCGATCGTCATCGAACGCGAGACCATGTCGCGCGGCGCCAGATCCTTCACGCTCGGCGCATAACGTTCCATGAAACGCTCGCCCTTGCTGTTGCGGAGGATGCCACCCTCGCCGCGCACGCCCTCGGTGATCAGGCAACCGGCGCCGTAGATACCGGTGGGATGGAACTGCACGAATTCCATGTCCTGCATGCCGAGCCCCGCGCGCAGCGCCATGCCGCCGCCGTCACCGGTGCAGGTATGCGCCGAAGTCGCGGAAAAATACGCGCGTCCGTAACCGCCGGTGGCCAGGACTACGCCCTGCGCGCGGAACAGATGCAACGTGCCCTCGGCCATATCCAACGCGAGCACGCCACGGCAAACGCCCTCCGCGTCCATGATCAGATCGAGCGCGAAATATTCGACGAAAAACCGCGCATCGTGCGCCAATGCTTGCTGGTACAACGTGTGCAGGATCGCGTGACCGGTACGGTCGGCCGCGGCGCAGGTGCGTTGCGCCGGCGGGCCGTCGCCGTAACGCGTGGTCATGCCGCCGAATGGGCGTTGATAAATGCGTCCGTCTTCGGTCCGCGAGAACGGGACGCCGTAATGCTCCAGCTCGATGATCGCCGGGATGGCCTCGCGGCACATGTACTCGATTGCATCCTGATCGCCCAGCCAGTCGGAGCCCTTGACCGTATCGAAGAAGTGATAGCGCCAGTCGTCTTCGCCCATGTTGGCCAGCGCCGCAGCCACCCCGCCCTGCGCCGCGACGGTGTGCGAACGCGTGGGGAAGACCTTGGTCAGACATGCGGTCTGCAAGCCCTTCTGAGCCAAGCCGAACGTTGCGCGCAGGCCGGCGCCGCCGGCGCCGACCACGACCATGTCGTATTTATGTTCGATGATCTTGTAAGCGGAAGTCATGGTTGCCTTGGTGGGACGCATCAGGGCATCAGGGCGATCCTGGCGATCGCGTAGAGCGAAACCAGGCCACCGAGCGCGCAAGCGAAAGTGATGAGCAGTTGCAAAGCGATTTCGGTCGCACGGTGATGCACATAATCCTCGACCACCACCTGCAGACCGAGTCTGGCGTGCCAGAACAGGGAGATCGCGAACAGGACGAGCGGGATTGCGTTCGCCGGCCTGCCCAGCGCGGCCCGTATCTCATCGTGGCCGGTACCGACCAGGGCGATGAGCATGCCGACGACCCATGGGGTGAGCAGCGCAAGGAAGACCGCGCTCACCCGCTGCCACCAGAAATGGCCGGTGCCGGACTTGGCCGAACCCAGACCACGGGCCCGCGCGACCGGAGTCCTGAAATCGCGCGAGCCGGGAGGTGTCGTGTCGCCACTCATGCCCCACCTCGCGATGCCAGCCACCAGATCGCTGCGGTAAACACCAAGGTCAACACGGCAACGGCATAACCTGAGCGGTAGACCTGGGGCAATTTGAAGCCCCAGCCGGCATCCCAGAGCAAGTGACGGATGCCATTGAGCAGGTGATACGCCAAAGCCAGCGAGAAACCGAACAACACCAGCTTGCCGAACGGTGACGCCAGACATTCGGCGGCGCTCGCATAGGCGTCGCCGCCTTGCGCCACCGCGAGCAACCACCAGGCAAGCGCGAATGCGCCAAAAGAGAGGGCGATGCCGCTGATGCGATGCAGGATCGACATCACCGTGGTGATCTGCGGCTTATAGACCTGCAGATGCGGCGACAGGGGACGAGCGCGTTGAGACATTGCGAATGCGCCAAAGAAGGAATGGGGATTCAGAAGTCGATGCAGCGGCCGTTCTTTTCCCAGTCGCCGTATCTCACGGGATCGGGACCGTCACGGCCTCCGATCTCCTTCGGCGCTCCCGCAGCCGCAGGGGCCGGAGAGGGCGTCGCATCGGCCAGCACGGTTTCCGGTGCGATTTCCGCGACGGGGGTGGGAACGGTTTCGCCTATCATTTCTCACATCCTGAATCTGAAGTTTAAGTCCCACCCCCATGCCGGACAACCCGCACCGTATCCCTTCAGCCCCTTTCCGACCCGAATGGTTCGCGCTAACGGACCATCAAATCGTCGAATTGACAGGCCGCGATGCGGTCGGCTTCGCCCAGGCGCAGTTCATAAACGACGTCGCAGCTTTGGACGATGGGGGGTGGCAGTGGAATGGCTGGCTTACGCCGAAAGGACGCCTGATCGCACTGTTCGCCCTCCTCCGCAT
This sequence comes from Lysobacteraceae bacterium, assembly GCA_008015095.1. GTDB lineage: Bacteria > Pseudomonadota > Gammaproteobacteria > Xanthomonadales > Xanthomonadaceae > Lysobacter_I. The sequence continues at coordinate 36,220 of SSEV01000099.1, forward strand.
TGAGTCCGAACGCCTGTGGATCTTGCTCTCTGACATGGCGGCGGACGAGCTGGTGGAGCAATTGCGGCGTTATGTGTTCCGAAGCAAGGTCCGTATCGGCACGCGGGCCGACCTCCATGCGAGCGGATTCCCGCGCGCCTCATTGCTGGCATCGGGCGGCCATTGGGTCGGAGATCCCGGGATCTCGATCGAATTGGACTTCAGCGGCCGGCTGACGCCCCTCGCCCAGAACACGGGCCGTTCGCTGCGAATCAGCTCGGCTCGGGGAATCGCTTCGAGCGCTGCCTTGGACTGGTGGGCGACGCTCGATTTGATCCACGGCCTGCCCCGATTGGAAGCCTCACAGCGTGCACTATGGACGCCCCAACAACTTTCGCTTGAGCGCTTGCGCGCCTATAGCCTCAAAAAAGGCTGTTATCCCGGGCAGGAGATCGTCGCCCGCACCCACTTCCTGGGCCAGGCCAAGCGCGGACTGGGGCTGCTCCGCACGAACACTCCATTACAACCAGGCCAAGAATTGCGCGATGGCGAGCGAGTCATCGGCCATATCGTCGCGAGCCGGGAACTGTACGCCTTGGCGGTGCTCCCTCTGGGGGACGATCTCTCCCTGGGGGTGTCCCATGCGAATGCAGACGGCACCGAGAACAGGCGAGAAATCATCAAACTGGCTGAAGGTTTGGAACGCTGACCGGCTCTCACAGGCCACATTTCGGCGGCGCTGAGGGCCAGGCGGCCATGGGCCAGGGCGGCCGGCGCGTATCGGCCTATGTATACCGGTTCTGAAGCCGAATAAGTTCGGTGTCGACCGCGATTCACCCCATATTCGACAACGCGCCTCGACTGGGTGGATTCTGGCTTTGCGCGACATCCTGGCGCTGTTGCTCCGCAGCCCGCTGCTGCTCCTGGGCGCGCAGCGTCACGTTCAGTTCGTGAATCGAATCGATGGTCTGAGCCTGCGAATAGGTCATGGTCTCGGAAAGGTTCATCGCGAGCGTCCGCATATGCTCGTAGCGCCGGGGGTCGCCCTGATACATGATCAGATTCTCTCCGGCCGCCGCGCCGCCACTGAGTACGACGCCGTCGATCGGCTTATCGTGGTCGAGCGAGCGCTGTTCGCGCTGCGCATCCTCTTTGAGACTTTTCAACATATGGACTGGAAGGGCTTTGAGGTTGTAGCCGTTCCAATCGTCCGTCTCCTTGCCGATGCTGCGTACCAGCATCTCTTTGTCCTCCTCGACTCGACGCTGGTCTGCTTGCCCCAGTTCGCCATGGGTCTTGTCATCGCTTGAAGTGCCCATCTGCTTTTCCTCCCGATTGACCGGCCCATCAGGCCAGAACCGCCGTTGCGGCACGCCGCACCAGCCCCGGTTTCGCCGATCGGCCAGCTTACCGCCGGTGCCCCCGCGCTCCGGGCTGGGAGCGCGAACCGATCAGGCGCGCCTCAAAGGCCCGGCTCCATCGAGACCATCCGCTCTATGAGGGTGTTCCTGGGGAACAAGGGACGAGGCGTTCGGGCCATTATGGCCTTGATGATCCGCCTTGCAAGCGGACCCAGCCCCCATTTCGACGCCCAAGGATGACGAATTCATGCCAGATCGACGCCGAAACAGGGGGCAGGCGCCCTGTAATCCGGAGTAATCCGATGATGGCGGCGACTTATGGTCAGATCAAAGGAGCGGTGCTCAGGGCTGTGTCGGCTTGGCAGGCGGCGCCGCGACCTGCGTGGTTTGGCCTGAGAAGTAGTAGTCGATTTCGTTGCGCACTGCGATCAGGGCAGAGTCGGCCGCAAGTTTGGCGGCGGCTTCCGACGCGGTCGATTTGAGCCAGTCCATGCCGGCTTTGCCCAGACCTTCGTACGCATCGGCGCCGCCCCAGATATTGATCGCTCGGGTGGCGGTGCGTTCGAAACTGTGACTGGTGATGCTCTTGCCGTTGAGCATGACCTCGTACTTGATCACCAGGCGTTCACTGCTCACCACCGGGATGATGCCCAGCGTGCTACCGGACAGCACCGCACTCAACAGACCGGCCGCCTGACCACCGGCGGTCGGTCGGTTGGTATGCGTGACCATCAGGGTCAAGGGGCTTCCAACCAAATCCTCATCGAGCGCCGAGAACGCAGGCACCTTTTTGAACAGGGCATAGAGTTCGTCTTCAGCCACCGAACTGAGGAAGTACATCGCAGGCAGCGCCGGTGCCGCCGGTGCCACCGGAGCCGTTGCGGCGGGCGTTGCTGCCTGAGGTGCGGCTGCCGTAACTGCGCCGGTTGTAGGCGCCGCAGGTGTCGTTGCCGCCGCAGCGGTCACTGGCGAACCGGCCGGCGCATGCACCGTCGGCGACGGATTCGGCGACGGGCTCTCGGCCGCCATCGCCGGCAGCACGCAAACGCACAGGATCAGGGGAAGAATCTGGCTAGATGGACGGATCGACGGACGAATCATGGCGACGCCTTACTGATAACAATTGAGCTGGACGGTATTCGAGAGCGCCGCTTCGTTCGCGACCTGCATACTGCCCGCGCCCTGCGGTTTGATCACGTCGAACAAGACATTTTCCTTGCGCAGGAACATGGCGACGTATCGCGCATCGAGCGCGAAATTGATGTTCTGCGGGATCAATCCGCGTTTGACGAGCGATTCGGCGCTCAGGGTAGTGACCGCCATCCCCAGCACTTCGCCGTTGTCGGAAACGATCGGCCCACCGCTGTTGCCCGGCTGACTTGGAGCCGAAAACTGGAACATGCCCCAGGATCCTTTGATGCCCTTGCTGGCGCTGATATTGCCCCGGGTCACGTTCGGCGAATCGCCCAGAAGACCGCGTAACGGGAAGCCCACGCTGGTGATCGATTCGCCGAGCACCACCTCATGGCCCTGGCGGAAGGTCATTGCCGATGCGCGCGAGCGTCCGGAGTCGAGCACGGCAACGTCGAGCAACGCGCTGGCCGCTTTTGCGGTGACCGGAAAACTGGCTTCGCCCTGACGCGCCTCCATCAGCACGCAATCGCGCGAGACATGGGCTGCGGTCAGCAGTTGTCCGGCCTTATTGATGAAGAACGCGGTGCCGGTACGATGCGGTTCGCTGCGATCAACCAGGATCGCCGGGTCGATCTTGGCGGTCAGGCCACGGTCCGGAAATTTGGTCGTATCGGGTTGAACTTTTTTCTGTACGTCGACCATGATCTTCTGGATCGCCGTGCGCGAAGCGTTGTAGGCGGCCGCGTTGAAATCGAAACCCTTGACCGCAACGATCTGTACGATATTGCCGCTGTGGAGCTTCTTTGCGTCGGGGTCGTAAACGTCGTATTGCACGGTCAAATGGACTTTGCCGTAGGTCGGCGTCCATTTCGGAGCCAGGTCTAACAGCAAGCCGTAACGCTTGTCTTCGCCGGCCGGGATCACGTAGGAATTCGGGAAAAACTGGCGCCCCACGTCGTTCAGTGCGTCCGACAAGGCTTTGCCGGGTTCGACCCACATATTGCTGGTCGAAAGGTAGGCACGGGACGTCAATATCGACGGCGGTGCGTACACGGCCATCGCGGTTTGATTGGCGATCACCGGTTCGGCTGGCTTTTTCGCCGCGGAAAGGTCCGTCGCGACGAGAATCAGGGCAAGTAAAGACAAGGCAAATCGCATACGGGCTACCTATGGGCACAACCGCGCCGACCGGGCGCACTCCGCGCCGATTCAAGGCAGCGCGGAGCAGCGTCGGTCCGCGCGGGGGAAACGGACGTCAATCGCGCAAGTATAGCGGCGCCCCACCCCCCCCCGCCAGTTAGGCAGGGGCGTCCTAACGGCGCGCCGTCGTGCGCGCCAATGTCGGCGATCTTGAATGCGTGGGAGCGCGAATCAGACCGCCAGCGAATCCGCAGCCGCCACGATGTCCGCTTCCGATGGAATCACCAGGAAGGCGGCGCCAGCGAGCGGAGTGAAGGTATCGGCGCCGACGACGCGACGGAAGGGGCGCGCCCCATATCCCCCTTCCACCACGGCAGTGATGACGCCCTCGCCCACGCCGGCGCTGCGTCGGCCTTCGTCGACGATCAGAATGCGCTTGGCGGTCGACGCCTGCTCGCGGATGAAAGTCTCGTTCAGGGGCAGCAACCAGCGCAGATCGACCACGCGGATCTTCCAGCCGTGCCTCGCCTCGATCGCACGGGCGGCGCGCAGACTCATCGGCACGCCGTTGCCGAAGGTGAAGATCACCAGGTCGTCGCCCTCGCCGCCATCAGCGGCCCCGTACACGCGACCTTCGCCGAATGGCATCGCGTACTGCGGTGCGGGGTATTCGGTTTGCCACAATCCGTCGCCTGCTTCGTACAAGTCCTTGGTCATGTACAGTGCGATCGGTTCGAGGAAGGCGCAGACGCGGCCATCGATTTTCGCCATCGCCGTCATGGTGCGCAGCATCGTCGCAGCGTCGTCGCCACGCGAAGGACATCCGACCACCAAGCCCGGGATATCGCGCAATGCGGTGATCGAATTGTCGTTGTGGAAGTGTCCGCCGAAGCCGCGCTGGTAACCCAATGACGCGATCCGCATCACCATCGGATTGCGATACTGCCCGTTGCTGAAGAACTGCAGGCTCGCCGCCTCACCGCGGATCTGGTCGCAAGCGTTGTGAAAGTAAGCCAGATACTGGATCTCCGGCAGCGGCAACATACCCATATTGGCGTAGCCCTGCGCCAAGCCGAGAATCACGGTTTCATCGAGCAGCGTATTGAACACGCGCCGCGGCCCGAACGTCCGGTACAGGCCCTTGGTCACCGTATACACGCCGCCCTTCTGCGCGACGTCTTCACCGAACAACATCGTTTCAGGGTACTTGATGAACAAATCGTGCAACGCCTGGTTGATCTGGATAGCCAAGTGCTTCGCTGGCTGCTTCTCGGGCAATTTCGTTTCATCCCCGAAGACTTTCAAGCGCGCATCGGCGTAGTCGAAACGTTCCGCTTCGGCTCTGACCTTGTCCGGAGTATACGGCGCCAATGGACGCATCACCTCTTCAAGGGTCGTGATACGCGGACGCTTGTCGGCATCCACCGCCGCATCGAAGCAACGCTTGCGAGTCGCCTCGTAGAGATCGAGAATTTCGTCTTTCGACATCAGGCCCGACTCCAGCGCGATACCTGCGCTGCGCAACAACGGATCGCTGGCTTCGACCGCGCACAGTTCCTCGATACTGCGCCATTCGATCTCGAAGTCGGTTCCGGCATGCCCCATGATCCGCGTGGTGCGCAGGTGCAGGAAGGTCGGTCTGCGCGTACGCCGGCAATGCTCGACGGCCGCCTGCGCCTGTCCGTAACCGACGGCGAGATCTAGGCCATCGGCGTAGAAATAGTCGAGATCTGCGCGATCACGGAAATTGCGCGCGACCCAGCCTTCCGGCGTTTTGACCGAAATGCCGATGCCGTTGTCCTCGCACATGTACAGCACCGGCGCAGGCAGCTTCTGGTAAGCGGTCCAGGCCGCCGCGTTGAACGCGGTCTGCGCGGTTGCGTGGTTGCTGGATGCGTCGCCAAAGGAGCAGACCACGAGGCTGTCGTCGGGCACCGGCAGCATATGACCGATACGTCTGGCGTGCTCGATCGCGATCGCGGTTCCCAGCGCTTTGGGAAGATGGGACGCAATCGTCGAGGTTTGCGGCAACACCCAAAGCGGTTTGCTGCCCCACACCTTGTGCCGACCGCCGCTGGCAGGATCTTCGGCGCTCGCGGCGAAGGACAAAGCCGAATCCATGATCGGATCCATCCCCGGAATCTTGCGGAACCGCTCGGCCATGAAGCCGCCCGAGCGGTAATGCAGGAAGGCCGGATCGGTGTGGCGCGTAAGCCGGGCGATCATCGCGTTGCCTTCGTGGCCCGACGAGCCGATCGTGTAGAAGACCTTGTTCTGCACGCGCAACACGCGCGCCATCAGATCCAGATGGCGACTGATCAATTGCGATTCGAACAATTCGCGAAACCCGTGCGCATCAAGCGCGCTGTCGCCGACGATAGCCGCGTCCGGTACGGGGCGTTGTCGCGTCGCGCCACTCCAGCCTTTGACGAACTCCTGAAAGTTGATGTCGCAGATCTCGGCTCGATTCAAGCCTTTCATGCGTGCCGGGATCGGATTGGGGATTGGAACGAACATGGATGCTTATGCCCTTCGGTGTGGGCAAGCCGAGTCGGCTCTGCCGGATGTTTGGTGACGCCGCGCGCAAGCAAGCCGAATCGGTTTCGACATGCGCGACTGGGCGCGTGGGAGAATGGCTCGCGGCATGCGTTTAGCTGCAATCTAGGCCTGCGCACCGCGCATCGGCACGAAATACGGCTGCTGTCTGACCCGCTTGATCCAATGCTCGATGTGCGGATAGCCGCCGAGATCGAAGCCGCCATCCTCGGCCACATGGGTATACGCGAACAGCGCGATATCGGCGATGGTGTAATGCTCGCCGCCGAACCATGGCAGACGCGCGAGATGACGTTCCATCGCCGCCAAAGCCTCGTCGCCGTAGGCCTTCAGGGAATCCAGTGTGCCCCGGCGCGGATGATCCTCTGGCAGGAACAGACGGATGAAACGCGCCACCGCGATGTAAGGTTCGTGACTGTACTGTTCAAAAAACATCCACTGCAGGGTCTTGGCGCGCGCCCAGGGCTCTTCCGGCAGCAGCCTCGTCCCTTGCGCGAGATAGTTCAGAATCGCATTCGATTCGGACATGGTGCGCCCGTCTTCCAGTTTCAGAACCGGCACTTTGCCGCGATCGTTCATCGTCAGGAATTCCGGCGAGAGGTTCTCGCCGCGTGTGATATCGACTTCCTGCCAGTCGTATTCGCGACGGAGCTGCGCCATCAGCAGCTGCAGCTTGTAGCAGTTACCGGAGCTGGACATCCCGTAAAGCGTGATCACATCGCCCCTCGCTGATTGCGCAGACACCATTGTTCGCGGCTCTGGCCCCACAACTCGACCTCCAGCGCCTCGTTCGGCGGCGGCATCTTGACCGGACCAAGCAGACGTGCGCCTAACCTCATCGCTACCGCTTTTGACGGCATATTGTCCGCCACGATGGTATGCACCACCTGTTCCCAGCCCAGCGTGTCGAATGCATAGTCCATAGACGCGACACAGGCTTCTGTGCAATAACCCTTGCCGCGCGCATCAGGGTGCAAGGTCCAACCGACTTCGGTGCCGGGCCAGCCGTCCGGATACCACGGACCAATCTGGCCGACATACAGGCCGCTCGATTTCTCGATTACGGAAAACATGGCGAATCCCTGCAACAGCCAGGCGCCGGGCATCTGCAGGAAGCGTCGCCATGCATCGCCGCGCACATGCGGCCCGCCGATGAAGCGGGCCGAGGGGTGCGCCACCATCTCGGCGTAGCGCTCGAAATCCTCGATCCGCGGCACGCGCAGGATCAGGCGTTCGGTTTCCAGGACCGGAAACGTCTGCATGCGCCCGGGCTCTGACGGTCAGAACGCGTTGATGCCGGTCAACTCACGGCCGATCACCAACTGATGCACCGTTTCCGTGCCTTCATAGGTGATGACCGACTCAAGATTCAACGCATGGCGGATCGCATGATGTTCCGTGGTGATGCCGGCGCCGCCGAGCAGATCGCGACATTCGCGGGCGATATCGATAGCCATCCGGCAGTTGTTCCATTTCGCCAAAGAGACCTGTGCCGGTTGCATCGCGCCAGCGTCCTTGAGGCGGCCGAGCTGCAACGACAGCAACTGCGCCAGCGTGATGCGTCGGGCCATCTCGGCCATCTTGATCTGGGCGGATTGCGTAGCTGCGACCGGTCGGCTGAACAGGATCCGTTCCTTGGTATAGCCGAGCGCTTCGTGCAAGCAACCGATCGCCGCACCGATCGGCCCCCAGGTGATGCCGTAACGCGCCTGGGTCAGGCAACCGAGCGGACCTTTGAGGCCCTTCACGCTCGGCAGGCGATTGCCTTCCGGCACCCGCACATTGTCGAAGTACAACGCGCTGGTGACCGAAGCGCGAAGGCTCATCTTGTGCTTGATTTCCTGAGCGGTGAACCCGGCCATGCCTTTCTCGACCAGGAATCCCTGAATGCCATCGTCGGTCTGCGCCCAAACGATGGCGATATCGGCGAGATTGCCGTTGGTGATCCACATCTTCGAGCCGTTGAGAATCCAATCATCGCCGTCACGCCTGGCGTTGGTCTTCATATTGGCCGGATCGGAGCCTCCATGCGGTTCGGTCAGTCCAAAGCAGCCGATGATCTTGCCAGCCGCCATGTCCGGCAGCCAACGCATGCGCTGCGTTTCGCTGCCGTAGGCGTAAATCGGATACATGCACAACGAGCTCTGCACGCTGACAAAGCTACGAATACCGGAGTCGCCTCGCTCGAGTTCCTGGCAGATCAGGCCATAACTGACCCCGTTGAGGCCGGCGCAGCCGTATTTTTCGGGCAAAGACGAGCCGAGCAGACCCATTTCAGCGATTTCCGGAACCAGCTCGCGCGGGAAACGCGCTTCATCGAAGGCCTTGCCGATAATCGGCAGCACACGTTCGTCGGTGAAACGAGCGACGGTATCCTGCACCGCGCGCTCTTCCTCGCTGAGCATGGATCGAACGTCGTAGAGATCGTAAGGAGGCAGCGCCATGTAGGGACCGGTCAGGATGAATATGAGCGCGACATTGTATCGGGCCACAACCTGACCCTGCACCCTTGGATTCCCACGAGTCGCGGCGCCGCCGGATCGATACGATCGGTACAGATCCGCGCATACGCTTCACCGCGCGAGCCACGCTTTTCGCATTTGACCGTCGCCTTCGTCGATTCGACCGGATAGGCCACGGATTCGTCGAAACGCGCCCCACCTCTCACCAAACGACGACGAGGCCGGGTCGCTCCGGCCTCGTCAGATGTGTATGCCCCGATGTCAGGAGACGATAGTTCGCTGGGAGCGCAGTGACCGCTCAGCAGTCTGGTCGAACATACGTATCCAAGGCGACCCTCGGCAAATCAACCTCTTAGCCACTCTCCTGGCGATGCACGACCCTGAGCTGGCACGAGGGTGAGGCCCAACGAGTCCGCTCTCAATCGCGTTCAGCCCCGCTGCGGGACACGGCCCATTGCGGTTTCAGTGACCACTTGCCCTTCGACCACCGGCAGGCGCCGTCCTGGTTTCTGCGTCATCCGGACCTCATGGTCACGGCCTTCATAGCGGTAGGTCACGTCGTAGCCGACGACCATCTTTTCGGTCCCCAGCGCGATACGCTTGCCCGGCTTCTGATCGGTGCGCATCGTGTCAGTCGTGCCGTCTGGATTGCGATAAGTTACGTTCCAAGCCACGGTGCGTGTGCTACTGCCAGCCTCGTACACGGTACGACACTGGCGATCGTTGCGGGTGACCACCTTGCCGCCCTGATGACGCTTATCCATGCGATTGCCGATATAACCGCCGGCCGCCGCACCGGCGACGGTCGCGGCCTTGCGCCCGTTGCCATCACCGATCTGGTTGCCTACCAGACCACCGATCACCGCGCCAGCCACGGTGCCGCCGATATTGCCATCACGCTCGGGCTGCCGTTCTTCGATGACAACATCCGCGCAGACCTCCCGAGGCGTCTGCGTCGCGGTGGTCTCACGCACCGGTTCGGTGCCGATGACGGCCGCATACAAGCGTTCGTTGCGGGTCACCGGTTGGACAGCGATCACGTCCGCATATTCGAGACGACCCTCGATTGGCAGCCTGTCGTCAGACTGGTCATCGCGGATCATCGCATCAGTTACGGGCAGCACCGCATCGTCAGCTTCCGCAGCAACGGCCTCCGGTGCTTCCGTGCGGTTATTCATATACGCCGCAGTGGCGACACCTCCTATCAGTAACGAGGCGATGGCGATAGCCAAGGTATTGTGTCTCATCATGGATCTCCTACTGCGGGATCGGCCGGGGCCGAGGTGACCCGATTGCAGCACCGACAAGCTGAACACCGGCGTATCCGTGTCGCCCCGGGCTGACGAAAACATGAATCCGTATGCGCAAACCTGAAACAGCGTGCTAGCGTTCACACATCGTCGTCATTCCGGAGCAATCCACCATGGCCAATCCGTTTGTCGCCCCGATTCTTGGCTTTCTAAGCAGGCTCAGCTTTCCGAAGCTGTTCATGCTGGCTGCTGCTCTGTGGGTTCTGGACATTCTTGTGCCCGACTTCATTCCGTTCTTCGACGAGCTGCTGCTTGGCATCGGGACGCTGTTACTGGCCAACCTGCGTAAGCGCAAAGAGCCGGAACTACAGACGCAGAAACCGCCGATCGAAGGGGAACGCACAGGTTGAGTCCGCACGATGCTGTTTGATAGCCACTCGCATCTCGATGCGGATGAGTTCGACCCAGATCGCGCCGCCGTGCTAGCTCGGGCCAGGGCAGCCGGCGTGTTGCGCCAGCTCGTACCAGCCGTCGCCGCCCGGGGTTGGGAAAAACTCCGTGCCTTATGCGCGGCCGAGCCGGGGTTATACCCCGCCTATGGCCTGCATCCGATGTACTTGGGTGCGCATCGCGAGCAGCATCTCTTGGATTTGCGCGGCTGGATTGAGCGCGAACACCCGGTCGCGGTAGGCGAATGCGGGCTCGATTTTTTCGTCGATGGTCTTGATCCGCAAAAACAATCGGTTTTTTTCGAAGGCCAGTTGCGCTTGGCCCGCGAGTTCGACCTGCCGGTAGTGGTGCATGCGCGTCGCGCGGTCGATCAGGTGATGGCCGCGATTCGGCGCTTCGGGCCTTTGCGCGGCGTGATCCACAGCTATCCTGGCAGCGCCGATCAGGCGAAACGCCTGTTCGACATGGGGTTTCTGATCGGCATCGGCGGTCCGGTGACCTACGAACGCGCGAGTCGTCTGCGGACGTTGGCGGCGAACGTGCCGATCGAATGTCTGCTATTGGAAACCGATGCCCCCGACCAGCCTGACGAGGCGCATCGAGGGCTGCGCAACGAACCGGCGCGACTGGTCCGCGTTCGCGACACCATCGCCGCATTGCGCGATATCCCGCCCGCGGTGCTGGCAGCAGAAACTACGGCGAACGCACAACGATTGTTCCGCATCGGAATTCAATAGGCCGCCGCTGAACGCACTCTACGCCGGCCGCTTGGGTTTGAGCACCATTTCCAATGCCTTGCCGGCAGCGGCAAAGGCGAAAGCGCCGGTGATATGGGTGGCCGCGCCTAGGCCTGCGCCGCAATCGAGCTTCAATGCCGCATCAGCGCCGAGATTCGGGCGCAGCCCGCAGACGCTGCCATCGGGCTGCGGATATTTGACATTCTCCAGCGAATACACCGCGGGCACACCGAAATAGCGTTGCGGGTTTTTCGGGAAATTGAATTCGCCGCGCA
>SSEV01000049.1 GCA_008015095.1 Lysobacteraceae bacterium
GGATGGACAAGCTCAAGATCTGCATCGCCTACGAATACCGCGGCAAGCGCACCGAATATGCGCCGCTGGACGCCGCCGGTTGGGAAGAATGCACGCCGGTGTATCTGGAATTCCCCGGCTGGAGCGAATCCACCGCCGGCATCACCGAGTGGGACAAGCTGCCGCCGGCGGCGCGCGCGTATCTGCGCGCGTTGGAAGAATTGGCAGGCTGCCAACTCGCGATTGTCAGTACCGGCCCCGACCGTGACGCCAACATCATCCTGCGTGACCCGTTTGCGTAAGCTGTCGGCAGCAATTGTTTTATTCCCACCCGCCGCGGGCGCGGCCGCGTTGTCGTCTCGCGATGAGGCTTGCCTGGGCCGGCCCGGACCGTGACGCCAACATCGTTCTGCGCGACCCGTTCGCGTAGGCGGCGGGAAACAATCGATGTTTCATTTCCACCCGCCGCGGGCGCGGCCCCATTGTCGTCTCGCGATGAGGCTTGCCTGGGCCGGACCCGACCGCGACGCCAACATCGTCCTGCGTGACCCGTTTGCGTAAGCTGCCGGCAGCAATTGTTTTATTCCCACCAGCCGCGGGCGCGGCCTCGTTGTCGTCTCGCGATGAGGCTTGCCTGGGCCGGCCCGGATCGCGACGCGAACATCGTGTTGCGCGATCCGTTCGCGTAATGCGGATCGCGGTTCGCTTCGCTCCCACAAACGCGATGGGGCTTTGTGGGGGCGGCGCGCGGCGCGGCATCAAAGCCTCTGCCGTGTTTTCCGGGCGACGTATGCAAGGCGATCCGCCTCCAGATTTCGAGAGCGCCGGCAAGCGCGCCCATCGGAACCCCGCCCGCAGGCACGCATGAAGTTGCGGCCGCGGTAAAAGCCACCGCGCCGGAACGGCCCTCTCAATCCGACGATTTCAGACTCCGCACGATCATCCCCTTGATCGTCAGCCCCTGCACCAGAATCGAAAACACCACCACCGCATAGGTCAGCGACAACAGCAATTCGCGCTGCGGCCCCGCGGGCAACGACAGCGCAAGCGCCACCGAGATTCCGCCGCGCAGCCCGCCCCAGGTCAAAACCTTCCATGCGCCCGCGGGCAACCGGAACACTCCGCGAAACGCGGCGACCGGTACGCCCACCGCCAACAATCGCGCCAGCAACGCGACCACGATTGCGACCAACGCCGCCAACAGCGTCTGCCCGGTGAAAGCGATCAACACGATCTCCAACCCCAGCAGCACGAACAGCACCGCATTGAGAATCTCGTCCAGCAGTTCCCAGAACATATCGACGTGATGCCGAGTCGTGTCCGACATCGCGTACGCGCGGCCGTGATTGCCGATGATCAGCCCTGCCACCACCATCGCCAGCGGGCCGGACACGTGCAGCACGCTCGCCAACTCGTAACCGCCGAGCACGCCGGCCAAGGTCAGCAATACCTCGACCTGATAGTTGTCGATGCTGCGCAACATCACGAACAGCACCGCCCCCAACGCAGCGCCCAGCAGCAGTCCGCCGCCAGCCTCGTGCAGCAACAACAACGCGCCTTCGCCGACGCCCGGCGCTTCGCCCTTCAGCGCCACCGTCAACAACAGCGAAAACAGCACCACGCCCACGCCATCGTTGAACAACGACTCGCCCGAGACCACCAGATTCACGTTCTTCGGCGCCCCGGCCGATTTCAGAATACCGATCACCGCAATCGGGTCGGTCGGCGAAATCAAGGCGCCGAACACCAGGCAATAACCCAGCGGCAACGCCACCCCGACCATCGGCAACAGCCACCACAACCCCAGTCCCACGATTGCGGTGGACAACGCGGTGCCCGCAATCGCCAACAGCCCCACTTGCCAGCGGTACGCGCGCAACTGGCTCAAATCGATATGCAGCGCTCCCGCGAACAACAACAGCGACAACATGCCCTCCATCAACAGCTTGGAGAAATCGATCGAGCCCAGCATCGCCGCCTCGTAATCGCGCAGCGCTCAGAATCCCATGCGATCCAGCGCGATCAGCCCCAGCGACAGCAATAGCGCGATCGCCATGACCCCGATCGTGGTCGGCAACCCGACGAAACGGTGATTCACATACGCCAACACCGCCGTGATCACCAGACACACCACCGCAATCTCGAACATCACCGCCCCCATGGGCCTAGACCCGAATTCCAGCCCCATATTCTAAGGAACCTCTGAACACCCCAGCGGTTCCGCGCACCAAGGAGGGGCATCTCGCAGATCAAGCGCGCAAGGGCTTGATCCCGCGGGAACAGGCGCAGGCTTGGCCTGCGTCTGCGGCGTCCGAATCACACCAGGAAGGTGTGGTTCAGGCCTTCCCTGGCGGCCGTTGAAAAACGGCCTGCTCGCGCAGCCATGGCGGGCCGCGCCGACGAAGCAAACGGGCAAGCGATGGATGCGGCGAGTCAAAACGCACAGGACATGCGTTTTTCAACAGCCTGCTGAAGACCCATCACCGCCCTTGTCGGCGCACCGGACAGCGCGACACATCCCGCAACGACGCCCTTGCTGTGAAGGGTGGAAGGCGCGACAAAAAGTCACGATCAGGCCTCGACAAGCCGCCACGTTGACAAGCCGCCACGTTGCATTGCTTGCAGATGCGGCATCATGGGAACCGCAGCGGCCATCACCATCGCGGGGCGCATCGTCCAGCGCATAGCGCGCATTGCCCATCGCACGAGGAGACATCACGCATGAACACCTCTGCACACGCATCCTTCCGTGGCCCCCGGTCCTGGTTGGCGTTGGCCGGTTGGATGATGCTGTGTTTCGCCACTGCATTGCCCGCGGCCTGGTTCCCGCCCGGCGAGTGGTATCTCGCGCTCAACAAGCCGTCATGGCACCCGCCGACCTGGGTCTTCGGCCCGGTGTGGTCCACGCTGTACGTGATGATGGCCGTCTCGGCCTGGTCGGTCTGGCGTCGCGGCGGCTTCGCCCGGCAGTCCCTGCCGCTGGCGATGTTCCTCGTGCAACTGGTGCTCAATGCCGCGTGGTCACCACTGTTCTTCGGCCTGCAACACCCCGGCGTGGCCTTGATCGAAATCCTGGTGCTTTGGCTGGCGATCCTCGCCACCCTCGTCATCTTCCGACGCGTCCATCGCCCCGCCGCCTGGCTGCTCGTCCCCTACCTCGCCTGGGTCAGCTTCGCCGCGGTGCTCAATGGGACGTTGTGGCGGTTGAATCCCTGAGTACAGTCGAAAGGCACTTTGATAAAGACCTGAAGGCTACTTCATGTTGCAAATGTACTCGTAGAGAGGGACTCGCAGCACGAGTCCCTCTCATCATCAGGGCAACTAATTTTCAATGAGGTTCTTCGTTTGCATTCCGTGTTGCCCAGTCGACGACTTGCGTTACGCATAAGCCATCATCATGGTCAATGAAGCGTTTGAAGTGATTGCGCAGTGCAGCCGCATTCGTATTGATACGCTCGAAGCACCACACCGATTCCAGCACGCGTCGTGCGTTGAAGCGCGCCAACTCGTCGTAGAGAGGCTGATAGCTGCGTTGGTTACGCAGGTCGTAGTCGATGAAAAACAAAGCCATCTTCGCGATTCCTGTGAAATCGCAGCACTTGACTCGTCACGATCCCGAGGCGACCCTTGCGCTGCGTTCCACGCAAAAGACTCCCGACGGCCCACCAAGCGCTGCGGGGGAGTGGACCCACAGGCCCGGCGCTCCAACGCCGGGCCTGTTTTCGTTCTGACGTACACTATTTCGCGTTTCGAAAATTGTCAAGCTTGAGTTTGACTCAAATAAATGAAAAGAAAAGAACTGCACTCAAATTATTGACTGCCTTCTGCCGTTAGGCATACTGTGCCGATGCCCAGCGCAACCCTCAGCCAAGTTGGTCAAATCGTCACCGGGATCAACCAGGCGGGCGAGTCCGGGGCATTCGATTCTTTTTATATACAGATCAAGGATTTGGACCTTGAAAAGCGCGCATTGGTGGCGGGTCCGACGCCCCGCGTCAAGCGCGCGATTGCCGTGGCCGAGGGGGATGTCCTGCTGGCGGCTCGCGGAGAACGCCCTGCCGTCGCCTTGGCCGATCCCGGCCTGTTCGGCGCCTATCCAACGCTCGACGTCTACCTGATCCGCCCCGACGCGGCCCGGCTCGATCCGGCGTATCTCGCGGCATATCTCGCCCAGGAGCACGTCATCGGGCAGCTCAGGGCGTCCACGGTCGGGGTATTGATCCCGCGGATTCCCAAGGCCGACCTGGACGATCTTCCGATTCCGCTGCCACCGCTGGAGCGCCAACGCGTCATCGGCGCATTGGCGCAAACCGTCCAACGCGAACGGCGCTTGCTCGATCGTATCGCTGCCGCCCATCGTCATCTGCGCGAACGGCAGCTCGCCGTCGCCTTTTCCGCATTGAACTGAGACTGATTCCATGACAGCTACCGTCCGTCCCGAAGACATCCGCAATGCCGCCTGGGCCGCCTGCGATACCTTCCGCGGCGCCATTGACGCCGATCAGTACCGGCACTACGTCCTGATCATGCTGTTCTTCAAGTACATGAGCGACCAATGGGCGCAGCATGCCGAACAGTACGCCGCCGAGTACAAGCACATGTCGCCCGCCCAGCGCGAATTGCGAGTGCGTCGGCAAATGGACCGTGAGCGTTTCAAGTTGCCCGAAATCACCGCGGGCAATGACACTTTCCTTGCCAGTTTCGAAGAGCTGCACGCACGCCGGAATGCGGACAACATCGGTGAGCTGATCGACATCGCACTTGCAGCGATCGAAGTCGCCAACCAGGGCAAGCTCGACGGCATCCTGACCAATGTCAGCTTCAATTCCGAAGCGAATCTCGGCGCCACGCGCGAGCGTAACCGCCGCATCAAGCAGTTGCTGGAGGACTTCAACAAGTCCGCGCTCAACCTGCGCAAGGTCAGCGAAGACGTCATCGGCGACGCCTACATCTTCCTGATCGAGAAATTCGCTACTGAGGGCGGCAAGAAGGCAGGCGAATTCTTCACCCCCCGCAAGGTGTCGGAGCTGGTCGCAAAGCTCGCCCGCCCGAAAGCCGGCGACATGATCTGCGACCCCGCCTGCGGCTCGGCTTCGCTGCTGCTGCGCGCGGGCGAGGAGGTGGGTGGCAACAACTTCCGTCTCTACGGCCAGGAACCTAATGCGCAGACATTGGGCTTGGCCAAGATGAACATGTATCTGCACGGCGTGGAAAGCGCGCGCCTGGAGCGTTGCAACACCCTCACCGACCCGGCGTTGATCGAGAAAGATCGCCTGATGCAGTTCGATGTGGTCGTGGCCAATCCGCCGTTCAGCCTCGACAAATGGGGTGCGGACGAAGTGGCGAACGACCGCTATCGCCGCTTCGTACGCGGCATCCCGCCCAAGAGCCGCGGCGACTACGCCTTCATTCTGCACATGCTGGCCATCGCCAAGCGCGGCGAGGGGAGGGTGTCGGTGGTGGTGCCGCATGGCGTGCTGTTCCGCGGCGGCGCGGAAGGGCGCATTCGCGAAAGCATCGTCCGCGACAACCTGCTGGACGCGGTCATCGGCTTGCCGGCGCAGTTGTTCCCCACCACCGGTATTCCGGTCTGCATCATGGTCTTCGACCGCAGCCGAGAAGAAGGCGGCGTGCGCGCGCACGAGCGCGACGTGTTGTTCATCGACGCCAGCCGCGACTACGAGCCCGGCAAGCGCCAGAATCATCTGCGCGACGAGGATGTGGCGAAGATCGTGCAGACCTTCGTTCAGCGCAAACCGATCGAACGCTACTCGCATCTCGCCACGCCCAAGGAAATCGAAGACAACGGTTTCAACCTCAATATCCCGCGCTATGTCGATACCTTCGAGCCCGAAGCCGAAATCGACCTGCAGGCGGTGCAGGACGAAATCGCGGAGCTGGAAAAGCAGCTCGCCGAGACCCGCAAAGATATGCATCGCTATCTGAAAGAACTCGGCATTCGGGTTTGAGCGGTTCGGCAGGCCAGGGCATTCGTACATCAGGGCATCCATCATGAGCAACCAACGGATCGGCAAGCGTCGGCATCGGACATTCGAGAGCATTCGGCAAGTGGATGCCGCCGGGCACGAGTATTGGATGGCGCGCGACCTCCAGCCGATGCTCGAATACACGACTTGGGACAAGTTCAAGCGCGTCATCGACAAGGCGGTCGAAGCCTGCGTGCAATCCGGCCACGCCCACGCCGACCATTTTTCCCAAATGGTAAAAATGGTCGAAATCGGCTCGGGCGCGGAGCGCTCGGTGCCGGATATCCGCCTGTCCCGCTACGCCTGCTACCTCATCGTGCAGAACGGCGACCCGGCCAAGCCGGTGATCGCCAATGGGCAGACGTACTTCGCGATGCAAACGCGGCGTCAGGAGCTGCAGGACAGCGCTGCCTTCGCCCGCCTGAGCGAAGACGAAAAACGCCTTGCGATCCGTCGCGAACTGGCCGAGCACAACAAGGACCTTGCCGCCGCCGCCAGGGATGCCGGCGTGGAAACGCCGCTGGATTACGCGGCATTCCAAGATCATGGCTACAAAGGGCTGTACGGTGGCCTGGGCGCCAAGGACATCCACGCCCGCAAAGGTCTGAAGAAAAGCCAGAAGATTCTCGACCACATGGGCAGCACGGAATTGGCCGCCAACCTGTTCCGCGCCACACAGACCGAAGAGAAACTGCGGCGCGACGGCGTGCGTGGCAAAACGAAAGCCAATCAGACCCATTACGAGGTCGGCAAGAAGGTGCGCAAGACCATTACCGATCTCGGTGGCACCATGCCCGAGGCCTTGCCGACACCGGAAGACGGTATCCGCGCGTTGGAAACCGGCAGGAAGTCGCTGGAGAAAAAGAAATGAATGCGGATGCTTCGCACCGCCCTTGCGGGCGAGGTGCCCACGATGGCTGAGGCGCAACTGATCCTCTACCGCAGCGAGGACGGTCAGGCCCAGATCCAGTTGCGGGCGCTGGAAGGCTCGGTCTGGCTCTCCCAGGCCGAAATTGCCGAGCTGTTCGACAGCAGCAAGCAGAACATCAGCCACCACATTCGGGCGGTCCTGGCCGAAGGCGAGCTGCGGGAGGCGGCAACCGTCAAAGATTATTTGACGGTTCGTTCAGAAAGCGGCCGGCAGGTCCGGCGCACGGTCAAGCTCTACAGCCTGGAGATGATTCTGGCCGTGGGCTACCGGGTGCGCTCGCCGCGCGGCGTGCAGTTCCGGCAATGGGCCACCACCCGGCTGCGCGAGTATCTGGTCAAGGGCTTCGTCATGGACGACGACCGGCTCAAGCGCGCGGGGGGCGGCGATTATTTCGATGAGCTGCTGGCGCGCATCCGCGAGATTCGTGCGTCGGAGAAGCGCTTCTACCAAAAGGTGCGTGAGCTGTTCACGCTGAGCAGCGACTACCGCGCCACCGATGCCGGCACC
>SSEV01000064.1 GCA_008015095.1 Lysobacteraceae bacterium
GCCATGACCTGCTGGTTTCGTTCCAACAGCTTTCCGACGACTGGCACGCCGATTACGAGGACAGCATGAAGGCCGACGGTCTCATTCTGCTCGGCTACGGCGACTATGTGGACTATCAGCCGAAGCTGCAGAAGCTGGTCGCCCAAGGGACGCATTTCGTGCGCTGGGGCGCGGTGTTGGCCGGACAGCCCGGCGTCTCGATCGGTTGCGATAACTATGCGGGCGGGCGCATGGTCGCCGAGCATCTGGTCGGCCTCGGCAGGCGTCGGATCGCCTTTCTCGGTTATGCCTCCAGCCACTACCCCGAATTCTTCGAACGCTATCGCGGCTGCGAATCGCTGTTGCGCGAGATCGGCGTGGCCTACGACGAGTCGCTGCAAGTAGACGCGCTGAGTTCGGAAGAGGAGGGCTACCAAGCTGCAAAAGCTTTGATCGGACGCGGCGTGACATTTGACGCGGTGTTCGCAGCGAGCGACCTGATCGCGATCGGCACCATTCGCGCTTTGGCCGAGCACGGTCTGCGCGTACCTGAAGACGTCGCGGTGGTCGGCTTCGACGATATCGCCATGGCCAGGTTCTGCAATCCGCCGCTGACCACCGTCTTCCAGGACACCGGTCGGGCAGGCGAGTTGCTGGTCGACACCGTGCTGCGTCTGGTCCGCGATCAACCCGCTGAAAGCATGATGTTGCCAGCCAAACTGGTCGTGCGCAGATCCAGTGGCGCGTAACCTGCTGCCGAGAACCGTCTTCTCGAAACCGTCCAATCGAAAATCGTTTGCTGGCCCTTACAGACACGCACGAGACGGCATTCATGCCCGCGCCCACCGGCGCATTGGCAACCGGAAGATCGATGACCGACGATGAAGCGCCCACCGTGGACGGCGGCCCGCACGGTGCCCGCGTCCCCGCTGTCGTCTGCCGCCATCCGCTCGATGCGCAATCCGCGCCCGCCGGCAGGCTTCATCGAGAACAGCCGCCATGCCTGCGAAGATACATTCCGACAAGAAAGCGGAGTGACCGATCGCTTCCGGGTATTCAACAACATGGCGGTAATCCGCGTGGTCCGTTACGCAGAGGCCAAACGCCGTCACTCACTGCCGGCGAACTGAAGCGCATCAATGCCGACGGTGCGGCGCCTGCGAACTTATGGCGACACTGCACCAGTCCGTCCTGCGACGATCATGGCCGATCGTCATAGACCGCAGTTATTTTCACCGACCGGCCTTCGCGTTCGATGAAGACGTCTACCGCATACTTCACGCCGATGCGTTCGGAGCCGTCGAAGAATCGTTCGATGCGTCTTTTTGGCACGATTCGAACGACAACGCCATCGCCCTTGTAAGTTCCCGCGTAAGCCACTTCAGGGTGCGCGCTGCGGGAGTCGCGACGGACCAGATGGGTTTGGCCGTTGATACTGAGGTAGGCCCCTTCGTCCGGGGCATTGCATCGATCGGTGAAGAACGTGACCGTCTCGTTCGCCGACACATGACGCAAACAGCGATCGTACGCGGGACGTTGCTTGTTCACCGCACAATAAAGCGCGTCATACTTCAGGTTCTGGCGCGTGCGCTGCGCGAAGATCCTGGCCGCGACGCAATCGCTCCCGGGATCGTCCGTAGGAACGATCCGCTCGGCCGCCAGCGCAGCCCCCGCTGCAAGACACAGGAACAGACCTCCGGCTTGCCGCCTCGGCTTCACGGCAGTCATCTCGCCAAGCCAACGCAACGCCGGAAAACGGCGGGGCGAAGCCGCTTTTTCCGGCGACGTGTTGCGGCGATATCGCCTGGCCTTGCGACACCTGCGAGATCGACCGCGTTCTTTGGTTTTTTCGGAAAACACATCGGATCTTGACGAAGGCGGCTATGAAGATCGAGAAAATATCATCCGCACCACGCGAAAATCCACACGAATCGACGTAAGCTTCCACTATGAAAATCGCCTCCTGGAACGTCAATTCCCTGAACGTGCGGCTGCCGCATCTGGAACAGTGGCTGCAGGCCGCGGCGCCCGATGTGGTGGGGCTGCAGGAGACCAAGCTCGAAGACAACCGTTTCCCCGATGCGGTGCTGGCCGGCCTGGGCTATCGCAGCGTGTTCGCCGGACAGAAGACCTATAACGGCGTCGCGTTACTCGCGCGGGGCCATGCGCTCGACGAAGTGCAGATCGGCATCCCGGGTTTCGACGACGCGCAGCGCCGCGCGATCGCCGCGACCGCGAACGGCGTGCGCATCGTCAATCTGTACGTGGTCAACGGCCAGGACGTCGGCACCGAGAAATACGATTACAAATTGCGCTGGCTCGACGCCGTGCACGGCTGGCTATCGGACGAACTGCGCCAACATCCCCGGCTGGTGGTCATGGGCGATTTCAATATCGCGCCGGATGACCGCGATGTGCACGACCCACAGATGTGGAACGACGACAGCATCCTCACCTCCACGGCCGAGCGGGCGGCGCTCAAGCGATTGTTCGACCTCGGCCTGCACGATGCTTATCGCCTGCATCACACCGAAGGCGGACAGTTCAGCTGGTGGGACTACCGTCAAGCAGGTTTCCGGCGCAATCTCGGTCTACGGATCGACCTGACCCTGGTTTCGGACGCCCTGCGCTTGAACGCCGATGCGGCAGGAATCGATCGCGAGCCGCGTACGTGGGAACGGCCCAGCGATCACGCGCCTGTGTGGGTCCGCCTGAAAGAGTGAGCCCGCCCGGGACAGGGCGACCGCCTCGTCTCATCCGCGCAGATCGCCATCGACGACATAGGCGTCGCTGGGCGCGAGCACTTCGGGATCGCCCGCGTCGTGCATGCGCAGGATTTCGTCGAAACCGTAACGTGGCGTCCAACCCAGCGCGGCGATCGCGGCATCCGCGCAATACACCCGATCGATGCTGCGCGGCAGACGCCAACCACGCGCCGCGAACGCCGTAACCAGATCCGGGCGACGGCGGCCGATCACGGCAGGCGCATCGCCGACGAGTTCAACGGCGTCTTCGCGACGAAACGGCGTGGCCGCCGAGATCACATACGTCTGGAGCGCGGCGCCTGCGTGATCGATCGCAGCCGCATGCGCGGCGGCGGCATCGCGCGCGTCGACGCCACGGTGCAGCCGCAGCACCGCCATCGCATCGGCGGGTTCCGGAAAACAACGCGACATCCGCAGGATGCGCACCGACGGCCCGCCCTGACCGGCCGCTTCGCGCAACAGCCTTTCGGCCGCCAGCTTGGTTCGGTGGTAGATCGTGCGCGGGGATGGCGGCAGGGTTTCGTCCACCCATACGGCGCGATCCGGCGCGACGCATGCATCGCCATACAGCGCGGTGGTGCTGGTGAACACGATCCGCGCCACGCCGGCCGCCGCCGCGCAGTCGAGCAGGCGGCGAGTGCCATCGACATTGATGCTGACGAAATCCGCATCGCTTTCGCTGCCCACATGCGGCGCGTGCAATGCCGCCGTATGCACCAGCGCATCGACGCCGATCACAGCGTCGCGCAGCGTCCGCGTATCGTCGAGTCCGGCATGAATATCCACACCGGCGCCGGTGATGCGATCCAGACCGATCACGATATCGCCCCGGCGAAGCAACGCGGCGCGGATCGCACGGCCGACCCTCCCCGCGACGCCGGTGATCAGCACCCGTCGCGCGGAAGCGTTCATGCCGGCTGCAGGTTCGCGTAGGCCAACACCAGCCACTTGCTGCCGGCCTCGTCGAAATTCACCTGTACCCGTGCATGCGCGCCGCTGCCTTCGATGTCGGTGATGACGCCACTGCCGAATTTGGCGTGGCTCACGTTCTGGCCGAGGCGCAAACTCGGGGCTTCCGCCAGCGCTGCATGGCCGTAGTCGCGCCGCGGCTGCGCGTTGTACATCGGCCGGGTGACTTGGATTTTCGGCCGCACTTCGTGCAACAGCGCAGCCGGCACTTCGCGCAGGAAACGCGAAGGCAGGCCGTACATATCCTGACCATGCAGACGACGGGCCTCGGCGTAGCTGAGCACCAGTTTCTGCCGCGCGCGCGTGATGCCGACATAAGCCAGGCGACGCTCTTCTTCCAAACGTCCCGATTCCTCGATCGACTTATTGTTCGGGAACAGGCCTTCCTCCAGACCGACCAGGAACACCAGCGGAAATTCGAGGCCTTTGGCGCTATGCAGCGTCATCAACTGCACGCCATCGTCGCCGGCTTCGGTCTGACCTTCGCCGGCTTCCAGCGCGGCGTAGGCGAGAAAGGCGACCAGTTCGGACAGCGCGGCGGATTCCTCGTCGTCGCCGCGGACGAACCGCGACGCCACCGACACCAGTTCGTCGAGGTTGTCGGTGCGCGAATCGATCGACCCTTTCGATTGCTGTTCGTAATGCATGCGCAAGCCCGAACGCGCCAATGCGTGGTCGATTTTGTCTTTCAACGCCAGTTCCGCCGATTCTTCGGCGATCGCGTCGATCAATCCATGAAACCCGGCGAGAGCGTTGCGGGCTCGGGCCGGCAACAGATCCGCGCCCGCCACCGCGCGCGCGGCTCGCCATAACGACATGCCCGCGGCGCGCGCATGCCTGCGCACTTCGTCGAGCGTGCGCTCGCCGATTCCACGCGGCGGCGTGTTGACGGCGCGCTCGAAAGCCGCATCGTCGTCGCGATTCGCGATCAGGCGCAGGTAGGCCAGCGTGTCCTTGATTTCGGCGCGCTCGAAGAAGCGCATGCCGCCATAAACCCGAAAGGGAATCTGCTCGCCGAGCAGGGTTTCTTCGAACGCGCGCGATTGCGCATTGCTGCGATACAGGATCGCGGTCTCGCCCCAGCTGCCGCCGTCGCGCACCCACTGGCGGATACGCTCGATCACGAAACGCGCTTCGTCGATCTCGTTATAGGCGGCGTAGAGATCGATCGCCTCGCCCTCGCCGCTGTCGGTCCACAGCCGCTTGCCCAGGCGCGATGGGTTGTGCGCGATCACCGCGTTGGCGGCGTTGAGGATATTGGCGCTCGAACGATAGTTCTGCTCCAGACGCAGGGTGCGCGCACCAGGGAAATCGCGCAGGAAGCGCTGCACGTTCTCGACCTTGGCGCCACGCCAGCCGTAGATCGCCTGATCGTCGTCGCCGACCACGAAGACATGGCCGCTCTCGCCGGCGAGCAGGCGCACGAAAGCGTACTGGATGCTGTTGGTGTCCTGGAACTCGTCGATCAGCAACTGGCCGAAGCGCTGGCGGTAGTGCGCCAACAGCGCGGGCGTGTCGCGCAACAGTTCATGCGCGCGCAGCAATAGCTCGGCGAAATCGACCAATCCGGCCTGATCGCAACGTTCCTGATACGCGCTATAGGCGCGCAGCATCACGCTGGCCCATTCGTCACGCTCGGGCTGGATATGCTGCGGGCGGCGGCCCTCGTCCTTCTGCGCATTGATCCACCACGCGACCTGACGCGGCGGGAACCGGGCTTCGTCCAGTTCCAGGCTTTGCATGACCCGCTTGATCAGGCGCAACTGATCGTCGCTGTCGAGGATCTGGAAGCCTTCGGGCAGTTTCGCATCCTGCCAGTGCAGCCGGAGCAGGCGATGGGCAAGACCATGGAACGTGCCGATCCACAGACCACGGCTGCCGCCAGGCAACAAAGCTTCCGCGCGCTGGCGCATTTCGCCCGCGGCCTTGTTGGTGAAGGTAACCGCGAAGATGCCGTGGATCGGCACACCGTGCACTTCATGCAACCAGGCGATGCGATGGGTGAGGACGCGGGTCTTGCCGGAACCGGCGCCGGCCAGCACCAGCAGATGCCCGGGTTCGGCGCTGACCGCTTCGCGTTGCGCGGCGTTCAGGCCGTCGAGCAGGTGGGAAACATCCATGCCGTCATTCTAGGCGATCTCTCATCGCATTCTCCGACGAACGCCCGATCGCGAGTGATCAGGCCCCTCGTGCAATGCCTCGTGCGATGCCGCGCTCGATGCGCGCTCAGTGCTGCGTGTGCTTCGACGGTGTCGCCGCCATGATCCTGTCGGTGTAGGCGATGCCCATCGCCGAGAGAATGAACAGGCCGTGGATAATCGACTGCCACATCACCCCGGTGGCGGTCGCCTTGGTGCACAAGGCGCCCGCTTCGAGCAACGCAGGCGAGCACAGGGGCAGACCCAGTTGGCCGGCTTCGATGAAGGTCTTGAGCAGATGGATCGAGGAAATGCCGATGATCGCCATCGCCAGCTTGACCTTCAGCACGCTGGCGTTGACGTGGCTCAGCCATTCCGGCTGGTCGGGGTGGCCTTCGAGGTTGAGCCGCGACACGAAGGTCTCGTAGCCGCCGACGATGACCA
>SSEV01000199.1 GCA_008015095.1 Lysobacteraceae bacterium
CACGGAGCCTTTCGCGAAGGAGGCGGTGTACTTCGTGCTGACGGACCGCTTCGTCAACGGCGATCCGTCCAACGACCACCGCGAGCAGGGCACCTTCGACATCCCGCTGCCGCCCTGCAACGGCGTGAGCGGCAACATCGGCTACCTCGGCGGCGACTTCAAAGGTCTGGCCGAGCATCTCGATTACATCCGCGAGATGGGTTTCACCTCGATCTGGATCACCCCGGTCGTGGACAACCCGGACGAACCGTTCACCGGCGGCGCCGCGCCGACCTGCGGCGGCAGCCTCGCCGACAAAGGCAAGACCGGCTATCACGGCTACTGGGGCGTGAATTTCTATGCGCTCGACGAACATCTGCCTAGCGCCGGACTCGATTTCGCCGGCTTCACCAAGGCCATGCGCCGCAAGCGGCTCAAAGTGGTGCTGGACATCGTCGCCAATCACGGCTCGCCCGCATATTCGATGCCGCAGGAACAGGCGCAGTTCGGCGAGATCTACGACAAGGACGGACGCAAAATCGCCGACCACCAGAACCTGCGCCCGGAGCAACTCGACCTGGCCAATCCATTGCATGCGTTCTACAACCGCAAACCAGGTCTGGCCGAGCTGTCGGACAACAACGAAAACAACCCGGTGGTGCTGGAGTACTACGTCGGCGCGTACTCGCAGTGGATCGATCAGGGCGCGGCGGCGTTCCGCGTCGATACGATTCCGTGGATGCCGCATGCGTTCTGGAAACAGTTCGCCGATCGCATCCGCGCAGAACACCCCGGGTTCTTCATGTTCGGCGAGGCGTTCGACTACAAGGCCGAGAAGATCGCCGAACACACCTGGACCGAGAACGGCGGCTACAGCGTGCTCGATTTCCCGCTGAAGGAAGCGATGGGCGAAGCATTCGGTCGCAAGCGCGAAGGCTACGAGAAGATCGCCGCCAAGCTGTATCTGGACAACGGCCCGTACCGCAATCCCTACGAGCTGACTATCTTCTACGACAACCACGACATGCCGCGGTTGGACACCGACGATGCCGGCTTCATCGACGCGCACAACTTCCTGTTCACCGCGCGCGGCATCCCGGTGCTGTATTACGGCTCGGAAACCGGCTTCATGCGCGGCGCGCCGGAACACGCCGGCAACCGCAACTACTACGGCCAACCGCGCGTCGACGCCGCCGCGCAAAGCCCGATCTACCGGCAACTGCGCCGCATCGCCCGCGTCCGCGCCACCACCCCGGCGCTACAACGCGGCCTGCAAGTCAACCTCGAAATGCGTGGCGAGCGCGCCGCGTTCTATCGCGTCCTGCAACAGGGCGAAACCCGCCAGATCGCCCTCGTGCTGCTCAACAAAGGCGACAGCCCGGCGGAATTTGCGGTTCACGACAAACTGCAACCCGGCCTCTGGCGCTCCGCGCTGGAAGGCGGCGAACGCAACATCGCCAGCGGCGGTACGCTCAACGCCACCGTTCCGGCGCACGGCGTCGACGTGTTCGTGCTCGACGCCAACGTCTCCGACCCGGAACTGCGCCAAGCCCTCGATCGTGCCCGGAAAGGCGCCACGCCCCGCGACTGAAATCTTGCCGCCAACCAACGCCGCCAACCAACAACGCCGAGCAGGCCGAATCAAACGCCCATCCGCAGAGCGGAGTTTGCTCCGCTACCGCCTATGCCTGCTGCGCATACGGTTTCGAGCCGGCCAATTCCTGGGGCTTGCTGTCGATCGAGGGCCGGTACCTTTCAATCGGGATGGACTGCGGCAGGTTCTCCACGTTGGAGGGCGCGTTTCGCGATTCGATGGCTTGGGACGCGGCGAATCCACGGGGCTATGAGGTTGCATAGCATGGCCCGACGATTCATCTGAGAAAATCGAAGCAATCCCACTCCGCCATCGGTACTTGCCTGAGTCAAGACAATCGCATCCGCATGCGAACCCGCCGCGTCTCAGCGCTTGACTCAAGTCGGGCCTAGAATTAGCGTGATCGTGAGCATGGATGTCGGCGAGCATGGATGTCCGCTTTTTTTCCGGCCTACTGATCGGACCGTGACGGTGAACCGTTCCCGCCATGCCAGAAGCAGCGATAGGAACAGGATCAAGGAGGCGACATCCAGGAAAGTGTCGAGCGCTGCCGTGCAGGAAGTGCAGGGCATTCGGAGCGGTCCTGGATATCGATACTTCCGCGTCGCGCGTGCGGACGCGTCGTCGCCGGGACGCTTCTCGCCGCTGCGTCTGGCGGCAGCGTGCAGGCGCAAGAAAGCGTGCGCAGTTGGGCCTATTTGACGGGGACGCACACCACGCAGGCGCAGGCCGAAGCGGCGGTGCTGAGCGCCAATCCGAGTTACAAGGCGCTCAAGGACATCGAGATCAAGGAAACCCAGACCACGTATTACTACTGGAAGGGCCAGGCGCTGCCCGAGACCGGAGCCTGGGGCTATAGCAATCTCGGCAACGCCACGGTGTATGCATCCGAGGGCGATGCGCTGAACCAGTTGCAGGCGTTCTATCAGGCCCAGGCGCAGAGTTTGGGCTGCACCGGCGTTTCGGTGGCGGCCAACAGTGGTTGGACCCGCACCGGGGGGTGGACCAAGGGTCCGACCAGCGACGAGGCGCGCGGCTACACCGCGACCTATCAGGGTTGTTCGGCTTCGGTCTCGAACACGCAGATGTTCCGGCAGCGTTCGCTGAGCTGCCCGAACAGCTTGAATTGGAATCAGGCCGAAACGGTCTGCGGCGGTGGCAGTTCGGTTGCGGTGACTTCGACGCCGGTGGTGTGCAAGGCAAGCTGCGGGCTGGTGCACAACCCGGTGGATATCACCACCGGCGAGAAGTATCAGCCGGAACCGGCAGACCTGGACCTGGGCTGGGTGCGGTTTGCGCGCAGCTATCATTCGGGGTCTTCGACCGGCAACGGCGGTCTGGGCCGCGGTTGGACCCACGAACATGCGATGCGGCTGACGCTCGCGGCCAACGGCGCCGTGGGTTTGGTCAAGGACGACGGTGCGGAGATTCCGTTCCGCCAGTTCACTGGCGGGCAGTACGAGGCGATCGATGGCAGCGGCGATCGCATTTCCAACATCGGCGGCTGGACCTTGTATCAGGCCGATCGCGTGGTGAGCTTCGATGCCAAGGGCCGGATGACGCAGCAGCGGTTCGACGACGGCGCTTCGCTGAGTTATGCCTACGACGGCATCGGCCGGTTGCTGACGATCACCCACTCCAGCGGGCGTGCGCTTGAGCTGCAATACCTGCCGCAGGAGGGGTCGCTGGAGCCGCGGATCGCGGCCCTGGTCGGCGGCGGAGTCATCCTGGCGCGCTATGCCTACGCCGCCAACGGCCAATTGACCGGGATCACCTACGCCGACCAGACCACACGCCAGTATCACTACGAGGACAGCCGCTTTCCCTGGCATCTCACCGGCATCAGCATCGCCGACGCGCGTTACAGCACCTACGCCTACGATGCCAAGGGCCGGACGATCGGCAGCCAGCACGCCGGCGGCGCGGAGGCGGCCACGTTCGCCTATCCCACGACGGGCGGCGCCGTGGTCACCGAGGCCTCCGGCCTGCAAACCACTTACGGCATCACCGCCGGCGGCGGCGGCACGTACTATCGCAAGCTCAGCTCGACCAGCCACAGCGCCGGCGCCATCAGCCGGACCTATTACCCGCTGGCCGGCGATTTCCGCCGCCGCTTGAACATCGAGACCGACCGCAACGGCACACAGACCAAGCACGAATACTCCGAAGGCCTGGATGCCGAGAGCGGACAGAACGCCAGCATTCACACCATTCGCGAAGCCTACGGCCTGCCGCAGCAGCGCGATCGCGAGATCGTACGCGCTCAAGTCAGCAACCGCTTATTGGCGCAGCGATTGGGCAACCGCGAGATCCGGATCGTACGCAACGCCCGCCTGCAGCCGATCGAAGTGCGGATCAAGGATCTCGCGACCAATGCGCAGCGCACGACCGCGACGAGCTACTGCGAGCAAGCCGACGTCAACGCCGGCGCCTGCCCGCAGGTGGGCCTGATCAAAACCGTCGACGGCCCGCGCACCGACCAGAGCGATCTGATCGGCTATGCCTACCGGCTAGCCGACGATGCGGCCTGCGCCAGCGCGCCGGCGACTTGCGCATACCGCAGGAGCGATCTGTGGAAGATCACAAATGCCCTGGGTCAGACGATCGAAGTGCTGCGCTACGACGGCGCCGGTCGCCCGCTGTCGGTGAAGGACATCGACGGGACGATCACCGATCTCGAATACAACGCCCGCGGTGCATTGACCGCGCGCAAACTGCGCGGCGCCGACGACAGCGCCGAGAGCGACGACCGCATCACCCGGATCGAATACTGGCCCAACGGCCTGCTCAAGCGGATGATCGAACCGGAAGGCAACGCGCTCGATTTCAGTTACGACGCAGCGCTGCGCCTGACCGGCATCGCCGACAGTGCCGGCGACACCATCGCCTACACCCTCAACGCGGCCGGCGAGCGCACCCGCGAAGACACCCGCGACGTCAGCGGCGCCCTGCGCCGTACGCTCAGCCGCAGCTACAACAGCCTCGGCCAGATGCAGACCTTGACCGATGCCTACGGCCGCAACACCGGCTTCACCTACGATGCCGACGGGAACCTCGACCAGACCACCGATGCGCTGAGTCGGGTTGCGAAGGACGACTACGACCCACTGGGCCGCCTGAGCCGGGCCCTGCAGGATGCGAACGGCGTCGCGGCCGAGACCCGCTTCCAGTACGACGCGTTGGACCGGCTCAGCCAGGTCACCGACCCGAAGGGCCTGAACACGAACTACGCCTACAACGGTTTAGGCGATGCGATCCAGCAGACCAGCCCCGACACCGGCGTCACGGCCTACGGCTACGACAGCGCCGGCAACCTCACCAGCCGCACCGATGCCCGTAACGCGGTCGCGACCTACAGCTACGACGCGCTGAATCGCCCGATCGCCATCGTCTATCCGGGCGAGCCGGCGCTCAATACCGGCTTCCTCTACGACATCGCGCAGAGCGATTGCCAAACCGGCGAGACCTTCGTCGCCGGCCGCCTCAGCCGCGTCACCGACGGCAGCGGCAGCACCACATACTGCTACAACCGCTACGGCGATCTGGTCCGCAAAGTCCAGCGCACCAACGGCAAGACCTTCGTCCTGCGCTGGAGCTATCAGGCCAATGGCCGGCTCAGCGCGATGACCTATCCCGACGGCACGGCGGTCGACTATCAGTACGATGCGCAGGGCCGGGTGGAGGAGATCGGTGCGACCCTGCAGGGCAGCCGCCAGCAGTTGCTGCGCAACGCCAGCTATGCCCCATTCGGCCCGGTGCAGCAGTGGACTTACGGCAACGGCCGCATCCTCAACCGCAGCTTGAACCGGAATTACCAACCCGGCGTGGTGCAGGATGCGGCGACAGGCGGGATCAGCCTGGGCTACGAGTTCGACGAGGTGGGCAACCTCAAGCGCCTGCGCAACGGCGATCAGAACGAACCGCCGCTGCGGATCTACGGGTACGATGGCCTGAACCGTCTGATCGACGTTAAGGACGCGGGCAACGTGGTGCAGCACAGCTACGCCTACGACAAGACCGGCAACCGCACGGCCTCGGGCGAGTGGATCATCAGCGGCGGCAGCCCGGGCGGAGGCGGCGGCACGCCGCAGTGGTCGAGCAGCAGTTACAGCTATCCGGCCGACAGCCACCGGCTGAGCGCGGTCAATGGCATCCCCCGCAGTTACGATGCCGCCGGCAATCTGAGCGTGCTCGGCGACCCGAACGGCCCGGGCGGGCCGCAGAAGGCCTTCGCCTACAACGCGGCGAACCGGATGAAGGAAGTCGCGCGGCTCAGCCCGATCGCGACGTACACCTACAACGCGCAGGGCGAGCGGGTGCGCAAGACGGCCTATGCCATCGACACCTACAGCGTGCACGACGAGGCGGGTCGCTGGGTCGGCGATTACGACGGCAGCGGCCAACCGATCCAGCAAGCCATCTGGTTCGGCGACCTGCCGGTCGGGCTGATCGCGAACGCGAGCGGCGCGGCGCGCTTGCACTATCTCGAACCGGACGCGCTGGGCACGCCGCGCGTGGCGATCGATGCGCAGCGCGACGTGGCGGTATGGCGCTGGGATCTGACTGGTGAGGCTTTCGGCAAGAGCGCTCCGGACGAGAACCCGGATGGCGACGCCGCCACGTTCCGACTCGACATGCGCTTCCCGGGACAGCGGTACGACAGCGCGACGGGATTGAACGACAACTACTTCCGCGATTACGACGCGAGCACGGGACGGTATGTGCAGAGCGATCCGATTGGGCTTGCGGGTGGGGTGAGTACCTATGGGTATGCACGCGCGAACCCAGGTCTCTGGCTAGATCGCTTAGGCCTGGCAGTAACAACTGTAGATACGTTTTGCACAAGATATCCATCCGCGTGCATGGGCGCTGATGCTCAGATAACAAAGCCAACGAACTATGCTCCAGCGGCGCTCGGAACAGGGTTTTTGGCTGCAAGTTGGTGTTGGGCTGTGGGATGCGTTGTTCCAGGTGCAGAATATTCGCCGGTGCCTGATTATGAATTGAGCAAACTGGAGCGCAGCGCTAAGAGCAAGTATTGCAACGATATGCCGGACCCATGCCAGTCACTCAAACAGGCGACAAAGACTGCAATATTAATGGCCAGCAATAAAATTGAAGATATGCTAGTAGACAATGATGAATTGTTTGGGACACCGGGGTGGATAACTCATACAAATAACCTCAACGGACGGCTTGGGAGGATTGCGGCTATGATCTCGCTTGGAATCAAATCAGGATGCGACATGAAAGAAGAAATCGCCCTTGCTGCCGCGCTGTATGTTCCGAGCGCCCCAAGATGAAATTTTTTATTGATTTCTCAGTCAACGCTGTCAATGGCGAGGCGGTAGGCAGCGTTAATGGCGAGATTGATTGCTGCGTTGAGCCATTGATTGGAGATGCCATAAGCTTTATGTCGACTCCTGATGGTCAAGTTGCGCCAGTGCGACATAAGCACGGCTGGTCACTTAAAGTGACTCAAAGGACCATCCAGCCAGGCCATGAGAAAGCCGCCCTAATACTATCTTTAGAGGATATGATTTTGGAAACGCGGGAGCAGGCCGTAGCTATAATGAATTACATGGCAAATTCGTATGGGCTGAATATGGACATCTATGAATGATAAAAAAGGTTCTTCACCCAAGTCCGGGGAAGGCGGCTCAGACCTTCAGGAAGAAGTAGGCGTCATAGGATTGCAATTAGGGGCAGCAAGTGGATGGATTTTTTCAAGAGGCTCGCGATTGTCTCTTGGTTTACAGACACAACTGATCAACAGATGTGCCCTGACTTCACCGAAGAAGACACGATTCAGAACGTGTGCCCCATTGATTAAAAATGCAAAAGGGGGTTGGCATGTTGAGTCACATTTACGTCGATCAGAACAGAATCACTCAGTTCGACAAATATTTTTCTTATATAGAATCGATCAAGTCGAGTATTCCTGCCGACCTGCACAATTTTGCTTCAGATATTTCGAGGTATGAGCTAAGCGGGAAAAAGACTCTGCATGATGCATGGATAGATGAAATTAGTTTCCGAAGATCATATGTAAGCGATTCGAATCAGATTGCATCAAGTGGCCTGACCGTCCGTCTATTGCTTGCTGAAGGGGGCTGGATTTCGCTTGCATATTCGGATGTTATTGGTCACGAATTTCATGGATTTTCGAACAAATGGCCTGACATGGCAACTGATCTTCTCGTGCATGAGTTTTCGCTGGAATCCGACGCCGTTTTTTCGCACATATTAGTATTTGATCGAGGAGTGAGTTTGAGGATTTTATTTCGGGACTTCTCGTTCAATGAGGGCGAATAAGGCGATAACCTGCGCTAGAGACCGCCCTGGCGCACCGACTGCAAATCACGACCGTCTTCACCAACAAGCCCCGCATTGCAGGGCTTGTTGTTTTTGTCGTTCGCTGTTCGCGGCGATCACTGTCGCAACTCGCCGACGATCTGTTGGGTGCGATGTTTGGGTAGCGTAACGTTTCTTTCGCACAATTGACGGAGGCGGTGGCCTCAAGCGAGTTTAGGACTGCGACGTTCTAGACCCAACCAAGAGGCCACCACCATGAGCGAGAGTAAAGCGGGAATAGGTCAAGTCATCAAGATCGACGAGGCGCGGATTCACGACCATCTGGGCCAGGTCGTGCGCAGCACGGTCGAGGAGACGCTGAACGGGTTGCTGGATGCCGAAGCCGACCGCGTGTGCGGCGCGTCACGCTACGAACGGAGCGAACAACGGCAGGATACGCGGGCCGGCCACTACGAACGGACGTTACACACCCGGGCGGGCGAGGTTCGGCTGAAGGTGCCGAAGCTGCTCC
>SSEV01000222.1 GCA_008015095.1 Lysobacteraceae bacterium
GACGTGCGCGCGTCTGCGCGCACGTCTGCTCGCGTGGAAGCCGGATGTTTTCGTCGGCATCGACGCGCCCGACTTCAACCTCGGCCTCGAACGCTGGTTGAAGGCGCGCGGCGTCCGCCCCGGGCATTACGTGAGCCCATCGGTCTCGGCCTGGCGTGACCGCCATACAGCCAAGACCGTACGCAGCCCCGATCGTGTGCTTTGCCTGTTCCCGATGGAGCCGGCGATCTACGCCAGGCATGGCGTCGATGCCCGTTTCGTCGGTCATCCGATGGCCGATGCGATCGCGCTGGAGCCCGACCGCGCCGCGGCGCGCGCGGCGCTCGGCATCGGCGAAGGGCCAGTGCTGGCGTTGCTGCCTGGCAGTCGTCTCAGCGAAATCGCACGCATGCTGCCGGTGTTCCTCGATGCGCTGGCGCTGATCGCGCAGCCGATTCCGGCCTTGTCGGTGTTGCTTCCGGCCGCCAATCCGCAATGCGACGGCGCGATCCGCGCGCAATTGCAGTTACGGCCCGACCTTGCGGCGCGAGTGCGCGTGCTCGACGGCCAAGCCCAGCGCGCGATGATCGCCAGCCAAGTGGTTTTGCTGGCCTCTGGCACCGCTGCGCTGGAAGCCATGTTGTGCAAACGGCCAATGGTGATCGGCCACCGTATCTCGCCGACGACCTATCGCATCGTCACCGCCTTGAAGCTGCTGAAAACCCGCTACGTCAGCCTGCCCAATGTCCTCGCCGAAGCCGCGCAGGAGCCGGCGCAGGTGCCCGAACTGCTGCAAGACGACTGCACCGCAGAGAAACTCGCCGCCGCGGTGCTGCGCTGGCTCGGCCATGCCGATGCTGGCGCAGCCTTGGAGCCGCAGTTCCGCGCGATCCATGAACGCCTGCGCCGCAATGCTTCCGCGCGTGCGGCCGAAGCGGTCGCAGAATTATTGCGCACGCCATCGCCGGTACCGCGATGAGCCCGCGGCGCGCGCGCATTCCGCCGCAAGGCCCGGGGCTCTTCGGCGCACCGCCTTCGAACGCCTTCGCTGCGCAGCTGGCCGCGATCGCCGCGCTGCGCACGCCGCGGATCGCCGGCATCGACGAAGCGGGGCGCGGTCCGTTGGCGGGGCCGGTGACGATCGCCGCAGTGATCCTAGACCCCGAACGCCCGATCGACGGGCTCGACGATTCGAAGAAGCTAGCCGAGGCCGCGCGCGAAGCCTTATTTCCGCGGATCACCGAATGTGCGCTGGCCTGGCGCATCGAATTCGTAGAACGCGATGAAATCGACCGCCTGAATATTCTGCAGGCCACGCTGACCGGAATGCGCCGTGCGCTGATCGCGCTCGATCCTCGGGCCGACTTCGCACGCATCGACGGCAACCGGCTGCCGCAAGACCTGCCCTGTCTCGCACAGGCCATCGTCGGTGGCGACGCCAGCGAACCGGCGATCATGGCGGCATCGATCCTGGCCAAAGTCGCGCGCGATGCGCGCATGCTCGAACTGCATGCGCGATATCCCGACTACGGCTTCGACCGGAACAAAGGTTATCCGAGCCCCGCTCATCTCGCCGCGCTGAAACGGCATGGCCCGTGCAACGAACACCGGCGCACATACGCCCCGGTCAGGGATGCGCTTGCCGACCACCCGCATATGCGCTAGGGCCTGTTATTGATTCGGCCCGCAGACGTTTGAAGATCCTGCTCAAACGTCTGCGGCTTCGATCTTGGCGCATGTCCGCGATCGAAGCCCGCGCTCCGGCGCTTTGCGCCGGTCGCGAACGGGCCATCCCTGGTCCGTATATTCATCCGACGATGCAAACTTCACATCGCCGGGTCAATAAGGCGATTCGGGCACATTGCGCGTCAGTCGCCATTACGGTGGACGGGGTGGTCGAAATCTCGCCGCATCCGATGATTCGTCGCACGAGCAACAGACCGCTCCGTTATTCGCAAAAAAGAGGCTGTGCGCTTATATCGCCACATGATGAGCGAACCACGCATCGCAGCCGCGCTGCGACGCGGCGCGCATCCGATCTTGGCGGCATCGCGCCATCCACGGACCCAGACACATGGCTCACCGCAATCGCGCCCTGGCGCATCCTCGGCACGCGACATCACTGCACGACGACCCGCGCCCGCGGCCAAAAAAGTCGGCGCGAACAGAAAGCCTTTGGATCTGCGCCTCAACTCGCGCCCTGCCGCGACAACCTGTTAGCATCGAGCCGCTGCCGGTTCTTCATGCGACCGCGCAGACGCCACCGGACGTTACGGATGCGCGTATCGGCCCGACATCGCCTCGGCTCATCCGGCGTTCGACTCGATCGTTCATAAGGAGATGATCTATGTTGCGCAACACGACAAAACCCCTGGCGCTTTCCGCTGCTCTGGCCGCGACCCTGTCTTTTGGATTGACCGCCCCCGGCGCCGCGGAGGCCGCCGCCCCCGTCATCACGACTTTCGCCTGCCCGCTCGACAATGGCGGAGGCCGTTTCTACTGTTTCATCGATTACACCAGCGACAGCGCCGCCACTGTCGCCTGGTCCGGCAGCGGCAGCATTTTCAATGAGCCGGGCCACAGCGATTTCTACGGCCGCTGCAGCATCGGCAGCTACCTCACCGTGACGGTGACGGTCACCAATGCGTCCGGCAGCGCATCACGCACCAGCATGCGTTTCCGCTGCAATGGCGGTCCGATCATTCTGTGATCGAACGGAAGGAGAGGCGCCTGCCTCTCCTTCTACGCGACATGGCTTGATGCGGACCCAGATGCGGACCTAGATGCGGACTACGCGGCACGATGCGCATGCATCGCATTGCGCACGATCGGGATAGAGCGCCCGCGCATCGAGTCCACGGCGACGACAGCGAGATGCAGGCGCGAATGCGCCGCCAGACCGGACAGATGCGGAGCATTCCCCGATATCGCCGCGCAGACGCGCCAATACGATCGCGCCTGGCCGCGCCTCGCCGCATCACTGACGCATCACTGACGCACTGCGAATCGATCGCGGATCTTCCTCGGGAAAACGTTTCATTAACTTCATGCTCTGTTGCGCATCTTCATTCATATGAACACCCAGTAACGCGCATGCTCTACTCCGCGACCAGCGTCGCAAGAATTGCAACTGGCTGCGCTTATGCTCGAACCGCTGCAGCGATGCCGTGACGCCAGACGCGCCGGATCCATTCATGCCGCAGACGCGGCACGACATACAGGCATCTGCGCCAGATCGCGGATCGTGAATCCTGGATCGCGATCGCTGCAGTGAATGGGCTCTGGCCCGCAACACGTGCCAGACCATGATTCGGATCAATCACGCATATATGGAGATCTACATGCGCCAATCTCGTTTCCCCCTTCTCAGCGCACCGCGCACGCTCGCCCTGGTCATGGGCCTCGCCATCGCCACGCCATGGGTCGTCAGCGCCGCGCCGCCTGCCGATCCATCGCAACCGGGCGGCCCAGCCATGAGCAAGGAACTGCTCACCGCGATGCGCCGCGACCTCGGCCTCGACGCGCAACAAGCCGCACGCTATCTCGACGCCGAACGTTCGGCGATGACGCGGATTCCCGAAGTCAAGCGCAGGCTCGGCGCCGCCTACGCGGGCTCATGGTTGGAACGCGGCGACGACGGGCGTTTTCGCCTGGTCGTGGCCAGCAC
The DNA here is from genome assembly GCA_008015095.1 of Lysobacteraceae bacterium. Taxonomy (GTDB): domain Bacteria; phylum Pseudomonadota; class Gammaproteobacteria; order Xanthomonadales; family Xanthomonadaceae; genus Lysobacter_I. The sequence continues at coordinate 3,647 of SSEV01000222.1, forward strand.
GCGCGCCGACGCCGCAGCACAGGTAGAGGATCTGGCTGCGAAGACACAACTCGTCGCACGCAGCCTCGCCCAACTCGACGCCGCCAAGGCCGGACTTGATGCGATCGGCAAGCAGCGCAAGCCCGATCGCGGCATCCACACCTGGTACGTCGACGTCAAAACCAATCAGGTGGTGGTCGAAGCCGATCCGATGGCGCAACACGCCGCGCTGGACTTCGTCGCGGCCAGCGGCGTCGACGCCGCCGCCGTGCGCTTCGTGCAATCGCGTGGCGAACCGCGCCCAACCAATATCATCGGCGGCGAGCGCTACAACCTCGCTACTGGCGGCTGGTGTTCGATCGGTTTCCCGGTCACTCGCGGCGCCGATACCGGTTTCGCCACCGCCGGCCACTGCGGCGCCGTCGGCACCAACACCAACGGCGTCAACGGCATCGTACAAGGCACGTTCGCAGGCTCCAATTTTCCCGGGAACGATATGGCCTGGGTGCGCATCACCAACCAGGCCTCGTGGCCATTGCGCAACTGGGTCACGAACTACGCGGGCGGCACTGTTCCGATCGTAGGCCAGCAACAGGCGGCGATCGGGGCGGCTGTCTGCCGTTCCGGCGGCAACACCGGTTATCGCTGCGGCACGATCACCGCCAACAACGTCACCGTCAACTATGCGGCCGGCGCGGTGTTCGGGTTGACGAGCTCGTCGGCCTGCGTCGGCTTCGGCGATTCCGGCGGTTCGTTCATCACGCCCGCAGGTCAGGCGCAGGGCGTGACCTCGGGCGGCCAAAACCTTGGCGCCAACGACAACTGCGCGCAGAACCCGCCAGTGACGTTCCATCAACCGCTGGTGCCCTTGCTCAACGCCTATGGCCTGACGCTGTTCACCGGTGCGGGCGGCGGCGCGGCGCCGACAATCACTCGATTCGTCTGCCCGAACTACAACGACAGCGGCGCCGGCAGGTATTGGTGCTTCGTCGAATACACCTCGGCCACGCCGGCGAACGCGGTCTGGTCCGGTGCGAGCGGCACGACTTACAACTCTCCGGGTCTTAGCGAGTTCACCGGACGTTGTTTGTCAGGCCAACGTTTGCGCCTGACCGTCACCGTCACCAATGCGGCCGGCTCCACCGCACGGACATCGGCCCTTTTCTCCTGCCCGACCGGGCCGATTCCCTGATGGTCTGACAACGCATCGTTTCCGCGCGCCACGGATGGCGCGCGGAACCTTTACGTTATTCAGAGGTTGCTTTGCAGGAGGATGAACATCGACCGTCCAGGTCGATATTCAAATCGCGGGTTCGGCGCAAGCCCGAACCCGCTCCCGCCGAACCGGACGCTTGCGTGTTCGATTCGTGAGCGCGCATCCCTGCGCCCCGGCGACGCTGACGTTTCAGCATTGTCGGAGGCGAGCGCCTTCGCGCCCCCGCTCTGATGGGGCTGATCGCGACAGGCCTCGACGATTCATCCGAGACGACGGATGCTTCATTCCGCATGGCGGATAACGCGCGATTCCGCACCGTCAAGCCTTGTCCGGGCAGGCGGCAGGGCCTACCCTGCCGTTCTGCTCTCGGCGATGCCCATGTCTGGCCGTTTTGTCCATCTCCACCTGCACAGCGAGTATTCGCTCGCCGACTCGACGATCCGCATCCCGGATCTCGTCGCGCGTTGCGTCGCCCACAACCAGCCGGCGGTGGCGCTGACCGATCGCAACAACCTGTTCGCGCTGGTCAAGTTCTACAAGGCCGCCGAAGCGGCCGGGATCAAACCGATCGCCGGCGCCGACATCCAGCTCGCCGAAGGCGACGAAACCCCTTGGCGGCTGACCCTGCTCTGTCGCGACCGCGCCGGCTATCTCTCGCTGTCCCGGCTGCTCAGCAGAGCCTGGATGGAAGGCCATCGCCACGAAGGCGTGGTGGTGCGCCCGCAATGGCTGCTGGAGGCGAATACCGGTCTGTTCGCGCTCGCCGGCCGCCATAGCCAGGCCGGACAACTCGCCTCCGGCAACCGCCACGACCTCGCTCTGCAATGGCTCGGCGACTGGCAGCGCCGCTTCGAAGATCGCTTCCACCTCGAACTCACTCGTTGCGGGTTCGAAGGCGAGGACGCTTTCAACGCTTTCGCGCTGCATGCCGCAAGCGAACGCGGGCTTCCGGTGATCGCCAGCAACGATGCGCGCTTCCTCGATGCCGACGGTTTCGAAGCGCACGAAGCCCGGGTGTGCATCGCCACCGGCCGCGTGCTCGACGACCCCAAGCGCCCGCGCGAATACCTCGCGCAGCAATATCTGAAATCCAGCGCAGAGATGGCGGCGCTGTTCGCCGATCTGCCCGATGCAGTCGACAACACGATCGGCCTGGCCAAGCGCTGCAATCTCGAACTCTCGCTGGGTAAGTATTACCTGCCGGCCTTTCCGGTGCCGGACGATCACACCCTCGACAGTTGGATCCGTCGCGAAGCCCGCGACGGGCTCGACCAGCGTCTGCGCAAATCACCGCTCGCGCCCGGCCACGACCGGGCCAGTTACGAGACGCGGTTGGAAAGCGAACTCGATGTGATCGTGAAAATGGGCTTCCCCGGCTATTTCCTGATCGTCGCCGACTTCATCAACTGGGCGAAACAGCACGGTATTCCGGTCGGTCCGGGCCGAGGGTCGGGCGCCGGTTCGCTGGTGGCCTGGGCCTTGGGCATTACCGATCTTGATCCGATCCCTTACGACCTGCTGTTCGAGCGCTTCCTCAATCCCGAACGCGTGTCGATGCCCGACTTCGACATCGACTTCTGCATGGACCGTCGCGACGAAGTGATCGACTAC
>SSEV01000179.1 GCA_008015095.1 Lysobacteraceae bacterium
GCCCGCGACAAGGTCGGATTGTTGATCGGCGCGGATGTCGGGCGTTCGTTGGCGTCGATCCAGGACGAGATCGATTTCTCAATATTCATGCAGGCCTTGCGCACCTTGCTCGACGGCAAAGCCCCGTCGCTATCCGAAGCGGACATGGATCGGATCCGCGAAGCTTTTTCGAAGCGGATGGACGAACGCGAAGCGACCCGCCTGGCCGAACTGGCCCAGAAGAATGCGAGCGAAGGGGCCGCTTTCCTGGCGAAGAACAAAGCCAACAAAGGCGTATTCGTGACTGCTTCCGGCTTGCAATACATGGTATTGCGTCAAGGCAACGGCAAGCGTCCGCGTCCGACCGATCGGGTCCGGGTCAGTTACCACGGCACGCTGATCGACGGGACGGTCTTCGACAGTTCCTACGAACGCGGTCAGCCCGCTGAATTCGCCCTTGGCCAGGTGATTCCCGGTTGGACCGAGGGCGTCGCGCTGATGCCGGTCGGCGCTAAATTCCGTTTTTGGGTTCCCGGTCCGATCGCCTATGGCGAACGCGGACATCCGCAAGGCGGGATCGGCCCGAACGCGACCCTGATTTTCGATGTCGAACTGTTGGACGTGCTCTGATGGGCGTGCTCTGATGGGCGCGCTCTGAGCGATCCGACACGGTCCATCGACAACCACCGGTTTACCCTTTGCGTGAATGTATCCCCCGACGAATCCCCTTCCACCGCAATTCATCCGGCGCCGCGGCGCCGCATCACACCCCAGGAGTTTTTTCGATGAGCCCGACCCGCCCCGTGCGTAAGCTGACCCTCCTTTTCACCGCCCTGTCGTTGGCGATGGTGCTGCCCTTGGCGGCATGCAAGCCGCTCGATAAGGACGGCCAGAAGGCCGAAGACAAGGCCGGGGAGTCCGGCAAGGGCGAGCCCGCGTCCAAGATCGCCGGCCTGCCGACCGAGAAACAGCAGGTCAGCTACATGATCGGCATGGATATCGGCAAGAGCCTCAAGCCGATCAAGGACGAGGTCGACATGGCCACGGTCAATCGCGCGATCAACGACATGTTCGCCGATAAGAAGCCGCTGATGACCGACGAGCAGATGATGCAGGTCGCACAGGCGTTCAGCACCAAAATGCAGGCCAAGCAGAAGGCTGAGATGGAAGCCAAAGCGAAGAAGAATCTCGCCGAAGGCGATACTTTCCTCGCCGCCAATACCAAGAAGGAGGGCGTGGTCACCACCGCGTCGGGCCTGCAGTATCAGGTCGTGAAAATGGGCAGCGGCCCGAAGCCGACCGGCAGCGATTCGGTCAAGGTGCTCTACACCGGTAAGTTGCTCGACGGCACCAAGTTCGACAGCACCGAAGATCGCGGTAACGAGCCTGCGCAGTTCGTGGTGAACGGCGTGGTGCCTGGTTGGACCGAAGCCCTGCAACTGATGCCGGTGGGCAGCAAGTTCAAGTTGTGGATTCCGGCCAAGCTGGGCTACGGCGAGGCGGGCACCCCGGGCGGCCCGATCCCGCCGAACGCGACGCTGGCCTTCGAGGTCGAGCTGGTCGAGATCGTCAAGCAGTAAGCGCCAACCGCGTATGCGAGGCGCCGCGCACAGACGCGGCGCCTTCCGCGCCAGACCGCAGTGAGGTTTCCATGCGCGTGACCATTTTCGGCACCGGCTATGTGGGTTTGGTGACCGGAACCTGCCTGGCGGAAGTCGGGCACGAGGTGATCTGCGTCGATATCGACACGGCCAAGATCGAAGGCTTGGGTCGTGGCGTTATTCCGATCTACGAGCCCGGCCTAGAGCCGATGGTCAAGGCGAATCATGCCGAAGGACGCCTGCGTTTCACCACCGACGCCGCCGAGGCCATCGCGCACGGCGACGTGATCTTCATCGCGGTCGGTACGCCTCCCGATGAAGACGGCAGCGCCGATCTGCAATACGTTCTGGCGGTCGCGAACACCATCGGGGGGCATCTGCGTCGTCCTGCCGTGGTCGTCGACAAATCAACCGTGCCGGTGGGCACTGCCGACAAAGTGCGTACGGCGATCGCTGCGGCCCTGGCCGCGCGCGGCGCGGACGTCGCCTTCGACGTGGTGTCTAACCCAGAATTCCTGAAGGAAGGCGCGGCCGTCGACGATTGCATGCGCCCCGACCGTATCGTGATCGGCGCCGACAACCCGTCGGCGATTGAGAAACTCAAGCGTCTGTATGCGCCGTTCAACCGCAATCACGAACGCATCGTGGTGATGGACGTGCGTTCGGCCGAGCTGACCAAGTACGCCGCCAATGCGATGCTGGCGACCAAGATCAGTTTCATGAACGAGATCGCCAATATCGCCGAGCGTGTCGGCGCCGATGTCGAGATGGTGCGGCAGGGCATCGGTTCGGACCCCCGGATCGGATGGCACTTCATCTATCCGGGCGCAGGCTATGGCGGTTCGTGTTTTCCGAAAGACGTGCAGGCCTTGGCGCGGACCGCGCAGCAACACGGTTATCGCGCCGAGTTGCTCGATGCGGTGGAGGGCGTCAACCACCGCCAGAAAGCGCACCTGCACGAATTGATCGTGCGCCATTACGGTGGGGAACAGGCCTTGCGCGGCAAGACGTTCGCGGTCTGGGGATTGGCGTTCAAACCCAATACCGACGATATGCGCGAGGCCTCCAGCCGGCGGTTGTTGCAACTGCTGTGGGATGCCGGCGCTCGGGTCCGCGCCTTCGATCCGGAAGCGCGGCATGAAGCGGGGCGCATTTTCGGCGAGCGCGCCGATCTTACGCTCTGCGAACACGCCCCCGATGCCTTGCAAGGCGCGGATGCGCTTGTCGTGGTGACCGAGTGGAAGCAGTTCCGCAGCCCGGACTTCGCCAAGCTCAAGGCGGTGCTGACGGATGCCGCAGTGTTCGATGGTCGCAACCTGTACGATCCGGCAGAAGTGGAGGCTGCTGGTCTGGCTTACTACGGTATCGGACGTGGACGTTCGATCCGGGTCTAACCCATGACCGAAGACCTGGAGCGACGTGTCGTCGAACTGGAAACGCGGGTTGCGTTCCAGGAGCAGACCCTGTCCGAACTGAGCGATGCCCTGGCCGAATTGCGTGCCGATGCGGCGCGTACCACCGGACTGTTGCGTCGCGCGCTGGAGGAGCTGAAACTGCACCGTGGTGAGCTGATGGCGGATCCGGCCGATGAGCCGCCGCCGCCGCATTACTGATTTACGCGACCGATCCAGACATCTGGGCAACACGCCTGATCAGCACATCGATCAGTCAAATGATCCGCATGACCCCATTCCAATGAGCGAATCCTTACGCGACCAGTTGCTCGGACTCGGTTTCAAGCCCGCGCCGAAGCCCGAGAAGAACGACAAGCCCAAGCCCGCGCAGAGCGCTCGCCCGCAGGCTACGCATAAGGCCAAGCCGCAGCACAGCAAGCCGCAGGTGTCGGCGCGGGCACCCTCCGCGCATAAACCCAAGACGCGCGAAGAAATCGATCTGGCCAAAGCCTATGCGATCCGTGCCCAGCGTGAGAAAGAAGAGCGGATCGAAGCAGAGCGCTTGAAACAGGAAGAGGCGCGCAAACGCCGCGAGGCCAAGGCGAAGCTGGCCGAATTGCTGAAAGACAAAGCGCTGAACGACCCAAACGCCGAAATCGCCCGCCATTTCAGCTATGGCAACAAGATCAAACGCGTTTACGTTAACGAGACGCAGCTCAAAGCGCTCAACGCGGGCGAACTCGGCGTGGTCCAGTTGGAAGGGCGTTATCTGCTGGTGACGGCCGAAACTTTGGCCGAGGCCGAAGCGGTGTTCGCCCCCGCCATCGCGCTCAAGGTCGATCCGAACGCGCCGGCCGAGGACGATCCCTACGCCGATCCGAAGTATCAGGTGCCGGACGACCTGGTGTGGTGAACATCGGCGTTGATCGGCACGTTGTTTTTCAACAACAGCGCGTCGGTATCGCGCACGCAGATGGTTAGGGAAAGTCTGAGCAACGCCATCCTGGCGTTATTCAGACATCACAGACGCAGGCCAAGCCTGCGTCTGCGCCGTCGGATCAAGCATGCGCTCGCGCATTTGATCCGCGAGCGCGCATCCCTGCCGCGCGGAACCTCTGCGTCATTCAGAGGTCGCTTGGCAGGATTCTCGACGCGGTGCGAGGCCTGTCCGGGCCTCTACAGCAGATCCTCGATCGGCGTGGTCAGAAACTCTTCGGTCGCCTGAGCGAAGCGGCGCAGGCGCGAGAGGCCGACATCGCGGATCAGACGATGGCTGGTATGGGGCAAGGGCGAGCGGTCGATATCGTGCGGAGCGATGTTCTTGCCGTCGACGCCGGCATGGAAATGCAGGCCGGCGGCGGCGTAGCAGTGCTGGACCATGGCCGAGCAGAACACAGCCCCGTCCTTGCCCAGCAGATTCTTGCGCCGGCGCAAGCGGCTGCTGTGCATCGCCAGTACCGTGCCGGCCAGTTCGGTGAGCGAGTAATGCGATTGTCCGGCCAGCAGATCAAGCGCGGCATGCAGCACCTGTCGGGTCCGGGCTTCGTCCAGGCCGAAATCCAGGATCGCGATATTGGGAAACGCTTCGGCGTCGAAATAACGTTCGAGCCGGTTCTCCTGCACACCGAGACGCACGTGCTTGTAGCGCAGGTCGAGATCGGATTCGATCACCCACCACTGCCCGTCGATGCGGCGCTCGCCGATCAGGAAAGCGTGCGACCACAGGCTGCGGTGACCGTGGTCGGTCAACGGCGCCTGCGCCTTTCTGATCAGTTTGCTGATGCCGTCCGCGCCCGCGCACAAGCCGATCCGGCCCGGGGCGGCGTGTCTGAGCATGAAGTCGGCGTTATTCGTCGTAGGGGTCGCGCCGCGTCCGTTGCCGGCTGATTCGAGTTCCCATCGCGTCTGTCCATGCGTTTCGCTCATGCGGCAGGTTCCCCGGCGTGGTCCGTGATCGCCGTGATGGCTTCGGCCGCGCGACGGATCATGGCGGCGGTTTGTTCGGGCGCTTCCATCGGGAACAAATGACTCCCCTCGATCCAGTACAGACGCGGGCCGACCACGGCCCGGGTGGTGCGCAAGCCCACGCTGCGCAGCTCGTACGAATCGCGCCCGCCGATGAAAGCGATCGGAACTTTCAGTTCCGGTAACGCCGCGCGGACCTGGTCGGTCGGTAGCGAACGGTAGATGCGGTATTCGATGTTGCGATCGAACAACAACTCGCGCCTCCCGCGTCCGTCCGGCACGGTGCAATGCTCGGTGTAGTCGCGCAACACCTGCGGGTTCCAGCGCGCGAACGCCGGTTTCGCGGCGTAATGCGCATGCACCGCCTCGTGGTCGGGCCAATGCCAACGGCGTTGCAGCGTCTGTCGCAACGGCATCACCAGACGATCGAGCCCGGTCCATCGGCCGAACTTGACGAAGGCCGAACTCAATCCTGTGAACAGCGGCGAGTCGAGCAGGACGATGCCGGCGACCCGGCCCGGTAGCCGTTGCGCGGCGAGTACGCTGAGATAACCGCCCAAGGAATGGCCCACCAGCCACAGCCTGCCGTTGGCGCTTGGCAGGGCGCACACGAATTCGGTCAACTCGTCGACCAGATACGGCCAGCCGAGCGTCACCGGCCGGCTCGGATCGTGGCCGAAACGCTGCACGCCGGTGCATTCGAAATCCGGTCCGAGCGCGTCCAGCACGCGCCGGTATACCGGCAGCGGAAATCCGTTTGCATGCGAGAAGACGATACGGTCGGGCATCAGGGGTGAGTGGCGCGGAACATGTGAGTGAAGCAGCCTGTCGCTCAGAAGCCGAGGGCGTACATCGCGCCGATGCCGATATCGGTCTCGTCCTGGGTGTTCGCCTGCAGGCTCAGGCGCAGGCCGCCACGTTCGCCGAGACGATGATCGAGATCGAGCGTGAGCCGCAGCCAATCGCGATCGCCGCCACCGACCGGCAGGGCGACGCCGATCGGGATTCCAAGATCCGCTCGCATCGTGGCCTCCGTTTGCCGCAGGCGATGAGCATATTCGAGTACGGGCGTGAGCGTGGTGTCTCGTCCCGCGTCGATCCTTGCGATCACGCCGAGCGCCGCGTTGCGATCCTTCCACTCCGCGCCTTCGAACCGTGACGAGAACGTGCCGCCGGTTTCGACCATCGGCTCAAGCGTGCTGCGGGTGGCGGACAGCGCGGCATAAGGCGTGATCGATGCTGAGCGCCAGATCCACAGATCGTGCGCCGAGACGCGCGCGCGCAGCGCTTGGTAGCGGCCGGTCGGATGCCCGATCGATGCTTCAGTGCGCGCCCCATTGGCGTAAATGCGCAGGCTATGGCCGTCGAACTCGCCGAAACCGGCCAACAATTCGGCGCGCCAGGTGTCATCGAGCTTCAGCGCGGCTTCCAAGGTCAGACGATGGGCGTCGGTGCGAGCGCGCCCGCCAAAGGCGAAACGCTGGTGGGCGGCGCTGCTCGCGAGCGCGATGCCTGCGCGCCAGCGACCGAAGTCGCGGCAATACCCTGCATCGAGCGACTGGCGCCGGGTTTCGCTGTCCTGTTCGCAACCGATGCGGCCCGCGGCCCAGGCGCAACCGTGCCGGTCATCATTCCCGGTATTGGCGTCGACCCCGCCGCGGTCATAGAGCGAGCGCTGATACGGACCGTCGAATGCGTTTTGCGGCAGATTGCGCGCCGCGTCCGCGGCGGCAAGACCGGTTTCGGCGAGGCCGCGCTGGAAAGCGGGGATATCGGTCAGCAATCCGGCGCCATTGGCGCCGACCCGCGCGATCCAGCCAATGTCACGGGTGCCGAACGGGCTGTTGATCTCCCGCGCCAGCCCTACGCTCACGCTGCCGTCGTAATTGGTGCTGTAGGCATCGAGCAGAGTGATGGTCGCCGGCATGATCACGCCATTCGCGGTCAGCCAACTTGCGAAGGATTGCATCCCTGTTTCCTGGGTCCATCGGAAGGCGTGCGCGCCCTGGTAGTCGATCGACGCAGATGGACCGGAATATCCGACGACCACGCGGCCGTCGCCAGAGACCGCGCGGGCGACGCTGCGCTCAGCGCCGTTGAGAAATCCCAAACCCTGCATGCCGCCCGCAGGGGTCCAACGGAACGCCTGTTCGCGCCTGGAAACGCCTGTTCCGAATGAGCTTCCCACCACGACATCGCCACGCATCGAGACATCGACGGCCGAACTGTCCTGGTCGCCGGGCAGGGCGCCGAGTCCGACCATTCCGGTCGCGCGCGTCCAACGGAAAGCTTCACGACGACTCGGATCGTCGTCCGCACCGCCACCAGCCGTGCCGACTACCACGCCACCGTCCCATGACACCGCGCTTGCCGAGCTCCAACTGTCCGGATGCAGCGCGCCGAGCGTCTCGGCATGCAGATCGGGATGCCATAACACTGCGATCCGTGAGAATGGTCCGGTCGAGTTGCCGACGATGTAACGGCCGTCGCCCGAGACATCCGCCGCGAACGTCCAACTCGGATTCGCCAGCGGATTGGGCAAGGCGACCATGCCGGTGGCGTTGCTCCAGCGGAATGCGGCCGGCAGGCAGACCCTGCGGATGAGGCCGATGCATGCGTAGCTGTTGCCGACCAGGACGCCGCCGTCGAAACTCGCGGCGCTGATCAGTGCGTTTTCGTCGCCCGGTTTCAGGCGGCCGATCGTGATCGCCTGGCCGCTCGGCGCGACGAAGGCCGCGTCGTTTGGATTCGTGGGCGAGTGGGCATGCCATCCGCCGGCCGCGATCCGGCCATCGCCCGAAATCGTGGTCACGATGTACCACGGGTCGAAATACGACAGTCCCGCCGTCGATGCGGCGCATGGCGTGAGCGCGGCGGCGAAGGCGAGCGCTTGCGTTAGCGGATTGACGCGTCGCGGCGAGGAGGGCGCAAAGCGGTATCGCATGGGGAACTCTACGAAGAGGGCAGCGCGCGGCGGGCAGGATGCATACCCGCGGCCAAGCACGACGATGCCGCGTGGATCGTTGGAGCGAATCGTAGCAGCAGACCCTGGCGCGCAGGACGGCCTGGACCGGGGGGCGATCGCTATCGCGCGTGGACATCACAGACGGTCTGACAGGTTGTCTTCCACAGTCCGCAGACAGAAGTCCGTAACCGGACGGTTGAAAAACAACCTGCTCACGCAGCAGCGGCGGGCTGCCAGGCGAAGCATGCGCGCTCGCGACGATTTTCCCGAGAATTACTCCGGGTCGTAATCCAGATTCGACGCCAACCAACGTTCGGCCTGGGCCAGCGGCACGCCCTTGCGTCGCGCGTAATCCTCGACCTGCTCCTTGGACAGACGGCCGACGACGAAGTACTGACTCTGCGGGTGGCTGAAGTAGTAACCGGAAACCGCGGCGGTCGGCAGCATCGCGTAATTCTCGGTGAGCGACATGCCTGCGTTGGCGTTGGCGTCGAGCAGGCGGAACAGAGCGGCTTTCTCGCTGTGCTCGGGGCAGGCCGGGTAACCCGGCGCCGGCCGGATGCCGCGGTAGGCCTCGTCGATCAGCGCTTCGTTGTCGAGCCTTTCTTCCGGTGCGTACCCCCAGAACTCGGTGCGCACGCGCTGATGCAGCCGCTCGGCGAAGGCTTCGGCCAGGCGATCCGCCAGAGCCTTGAGCAGGATCGCGTTGTAGTCGTCGTGATCGGCCTCGAAACGCGCGATATGCGTATCGATGCCGATGCCGGCGGTCACCGCGAAGGCGCCGATCCAATCCTGAAGGCCGCCATCCGATGGCGCGATGAAGTCGGCGAGGCAGAAATCCGGGCGGTCGACCGGTTTGTCGACTTGCTGGCGCAGGAAATGCAGTCGTTCGCAGCGTCCGTCGATGTCGACGATGACATCATCGCCCTGGCTGCTGGCGGGCCATAGCCCGAACACGCCTCTCGCGGTCAGCCAACGCTCGGCGACGATGCGGTCGAGCATGGCGCGCGCGTCGCGGTAAAGTTCGCGCGCTTGCGCGCCGACGACGGCGTCATCGAGGATCGCCGGAAATTTTCCTGCCAGTTCCCAGGCTCCGAAGAACGGCGTCCAGTCGATGACGTCGATCAGCTCGGCCAACGGATATGCATCGAGGGTGGTGAGGCCGGGCTTGCGTGGCGCGGGCGGAACGTAGCTGCCCCAGCCGCCGTCGAACTTCTGTGCGCGCGCCTTTTCCAGCGACACCAGGCGTTTGGCGTCGCCGCGATTGCGATGACGTTCGCGGATATCGGCATAGTCGCTCGCGTTGGCGGCGACGAAGGCCGCGCGCAGATCGTTGGAAATCAGCGACTGGCCCACGCCGACGGCGAGCGAGGCATCGTTGACCTACACCGTGGGCGCCTGGTAGTGCGGGTCGATACGCAGGGCCGTATGCGCGCGCGAGGTGGTCGCGCCGACGATCAGCAGCGGCATGGCGAAGCCCTGTCGTTGCATTTCCTTGGCGACGTGGCTCATTTCCTCCAGCGATGGCGTGATCAGGCCGGACAGCCCGATCAGATCGGCATTCTCTTCGCGGGCGCGATCGAGAATGGTCTGCGCCGGCACCATCACGCCGAGATCGATCACATCGAAATTGTTGCAGGCCAGCACCACGCCGACGATGTTCTTGCCGATGTCGTGCACGTCGCC
>SSEV01000004.1 GCA_008015095.1 Lysobacteraceae bacterium
CTTGCGCAGTGGGCTGGAGCCGCTGCGGGTCTTCGTCCAACGACTGGAACCCTACCTGCTGGGCATCCTGGCTCACTGCCGCTGGTCGTTGGGGACCAACCTGGTCGAGGGCATCAACAACAAGATCAAGGTCATCAAGCGCATGGCCTACGGCTACCGCGATGATGCCTACTTCTTCCTGAAGATCCGAGCTGCATTCCCCGGACTTGGGTGAAGAACCAATATTTTTCGTCTACGGAAGCACTGAATACAGGATATTTCCATCCCCCTCGCGTCCATTGCGTGTGATGCCGAAGTTCGCTGCGCTCCCCCTGCCCCACGAATCCATCTTAGCGTGCGCCGGCGCATCACTCTCGTGATGTTGGGGTTCGCTTTGCTCGCCCCAACCTACGCCGCTATTTCGCGGGCGATTCGACCCGATACACCGGCTTACCATCGACCCACGTCGAGCGAATCCTCAGATCGTCGATGGTGTCGGCCGGCGCGGTCATCGGATCCTGCTCCAGCACCACGAAATCGGCGCGCAGGCCGGGGGCGAGTTTGCCGACTTCGGTTTCGGCGCGGCCCGCGTAGGCGGCGTCGGCGGTGAAGCCGCGCAGCGCTTCTTCGATGCTTAGTTTTTGGTCAGGCAGCCAGCCGCCGGGGGGATGGCCTTCACGATCCTGCCGCGTCACTGCGGCATACAGGCCCAATCGCGGGTCGACCGATTCCACCGGGAAATCCGAACCCAACGCCAAGCGCGCGCCGCTGTCGAGAAACCGCCGCCAGGCGTAAGCACCGGCGATGCGATCGCCACCCACCCGATCCTGCGCCCAAGGCATGTCGGATGTGGCGTGTGTGGGTTGCATCGACGCGATCACTCGCAATGCGGCGAAACGCGGAATGTCGTCGAGGGCCACCACCTGCGCATGTTCGATCCGCCAGCGATGGTCGCTTGCGGCGTCATCGCCCAGCACTTGCCGGTATCCATCCAGCACCACGCGGTTGCCGCGATCACCGATGGCATGCGTCGCCGCCTGCACGCCGCAGCCGCGCACTTTGCGCAACAAGCGGGTAAAGGCCTGCGGTTCGGTCATCAACAGACCGCGGTTGCCATGGTCGTCGTCGTAATCGCGCAACAGTGCGGCACCGCGGCTGCCGAGCGCACCGTCGATGTAAAGCTTCACGCCCTGCATGCGCAAACGGCCGCTCGGATGCCGGTACACGCCGTGTTTGCATAGGTCGGCAAGCGCTCCGCTGTCGCCGTCGGCGTAAGCCTCGATGCGCAGGGTCAGCTCGCCGCGATCGGCGAATTCGCGATACAGCGCCAAGTCGGCGCGGCTGGCGCCCATATCGTGCACGCCGGTCAGGCCGTTCTGTGCGGCGGCCTGCAAGGCGCGGTGCAGCATGCGTTCACGCAGGGCATGGTCCGCAGGCGGCACCACCGCATCGACCGCCTGCATCGCGTTATCGACGAAGACACCACCGGCACGACCGTCCGTGCGCACGATGCGTCCGCCCTCCGGCTGCCAATCACCGGAAAAACTGCGGCCGCCGCGACGTTGTTCGGCCGCGCGCATCGCGGCGGTGTTGGCCCAACCGGCATGGCCGTCGACGCGTTCCAGCCACACCGGCCGCGTGGGGAACGCAGCGTCCAGATCGGCGGCGCTGGGAAATGCCTGCTCCGGCCAGTCGTTCTGGTCCCAGCCGCGACCGAGCAGCCATGCGCCTTCGGGCAGGTCGCGTTCGAACGCACGCAGGCGTTCGAGAATCTCCGCCTTGTCGCGCGTCCCGGTCAGGTCGGCGCGCATCAGCGCCTGGCCCAGGCCCATCACATGCCCATGCGCATCGATCAGGCCAGGAATGACCGTGGCATCACCCGCGTCCACGCGCTCGGCCTGCGGATAGTGCGCGAGCACGGTATCGGCATCGCCCAGCGCCAGCAGGCGGCCCGCTTCGTCCCAGGCCATGGCCTGCACGACCGGCCGCGCCGGGTCCATGGTGTGGATCTTCGCGGCGGTGAGGATTCGAATCTCGGCGGCTAGCGCCGCGTTCTGCGCCAATACGCCGGCGGCCAATATCGTCAGCAATCTCGTGATTCGCATGCGCATTCCCTGGCAGGTTGTTGAAAACCGCACTTCCTATCCATTTTCCGGGTCGAGAGTGCGGGACATGCCCGGACTCGCTCTCGACGAAGCAGTCGCTTACGCGCTTGCTTCGTCGGCACGGCCCTCCATGGCTGCGCGAGCAGGCCGCTTTTCAAGAGCCCGCAAGCCGATCGCGCCGGCACTATGCCACCCCGCGCGGCGCAGTCGCAAACCACGGCCGCACGCATCAATCCAAACGCTTGCGGAACCGCACGATCGCTAATGTCATCATCACGGCCGTGAATCCGATCAAGGCCAACGCATCGGGCCACAGGTCGTGCAAGTCCGCGCCGCGCAACATCACGCCGCGGATCAGGCGCACGAAATGGGTCAACGGCAGCACTTCGGCGATCCATTGCGCAGCCTTGGGCATGCCGTCGAAGGGGAACATGAAACCGGACAACAGGATCTGCGGCAGGAACAGGAAGAACGCCATCTGCATGGCCTGGAACTGGGTCTGGGCCTTGGTCGAGACCAATAAGCCCAAGGCCAGATTGGCCATGATCAGCAGCATCGCCGCGCCATACACATCGAACAGGCTGCCGCGCACCGGCACGCTGAACACGGTGACGCCCAACGCCAACACTACGCTGGTCTGGAGCAGCCCGACTGCGATGTAAGGCAGCACCTTGCCGATCATCAGCTCGGCGCTGGACACCGGCGTGGTGATCAGCATTTCGAGATTGCCGCGTTCGCGCTCGCGCACGATGGCGACGGCGGTGAACATCACCATGGTCATGGTCAGGATCACGCCGATCAGACTAGGCACGATATTGACCGCGGAACGTCGCTCCGGGTTGTACAGCGGCAATACGCCGATCGGCGCTTGGCGCAGGCCGCTGCCGCCGTCGAGCGGCATCGCCGCGAGCTGCCGCGCGGTGGCCTGCACCGATGTATCGCTGCCATCGACGATCACCTGCACCGCTTCGCGGCCGTCGAGCCTGCGTCGCTCGAAATCCGGCGGGATCACCACGCCGATCGAAATCCTGCCGCGCTGCATCAGCACGCCCAGCTCCTGCGGCGTGCGCGCCGGGGCGACCTGACGGATCACGCCGGTCGCGAGCATGTCCTGGACCAGCGCGCGCGAACCGCCCGTATCGGACAGATCGGCGATGGCCGCGGGCAGATTGCGCACATCCGGATTGATCGCGAAGCCGAACAGCACCAGTTGGATGGTCGGAATGCCGATCATCATGCCCAACGTGAGCCGGTCGCGGCGCATCTGCCGCAATTCTTTCAACATCACCGCGAAGATCTGCGCGAATTTCACGCCGCCATCTCCGTGCCGTCGTGACGCGTGGCCGACACGAACACGTCTTCGAGATTCGGTTCGATCGCCGCGACCGTCGCCTCGATGCCGGTTTCGCGCAAACGCGCCGACAGCGTTACGGCGTCGAGCCCCGCCGCGGTGAGCACGCGCAAGGCGTTGCCGATCTGGGCGACACTGAGCACACCCGACATCTTTTGCAATACGGATTGCGCACGGCGCGGCTCGGGCGCGCGCACGCCGAGCGTGCGCCCGGCCAGCGCGCGGGTGAGTTGGGCTGGCGTGCCGTCGGCGACCAATCGTCCGGTTTCGAGGATCGCGATACGGTGACAGCGTTCGGCCTCGTCCATGTAATGCGTCGACACCAGGATGGTGGTGCCGGCGTCGGCCAGATCGAACAGCTTCTCCCAAAAATCGCGCCGCGATTCGGGATCGACCGCGCTGGTCGGCTCGTCCAGGAACAGCAGTTCCGGCGCGTGCACGATCGCGCCGGCCAGCGCGAGACGTTGTTTCTGCCCGCCGCTCATGGTGCCGGCGAGCTGTTTCTGGCGATCGGCGAAGTCATAGGCTTCGATCAGCGCGTCGATCCGCGCCTTGCGCCGCGCGCGCGGCAACCCCTGCACTTCGGCGAGGAATTCGAGGTTCTCGCGCACGGTCAGATCTTCGTACAGCGAGAACTTCTGGGTCATGTAGCCGATCTTGCGGCGCAGCGCCTCCGCCTGTTCCGGAATGCGCAGGCCCAGCACCTCGATCTCCCCCGCGCTGGGCGTGAGCAGACCGCAAAGCATCCGGATGGTCGTGGATTTGCCCGAGCCGTTCGGGCCGAGAAAGCCGTAGACGTTCGCGCGCGGCACCCGCAATTCGACGTTGTCGACCGCCAGCAGCGCGCCGAAGCGTTTGCTCAGGCCTTGCGCGCGGATCGCGAGGTTCGTGCTGATGTCGTCGCTCATGCCGCTCTTCATCGTCGCGCTCATGGCTTGGCTGCGAATTCCACCCGCACCGGCAACCCGGCGGGCAATTCCTCGTCGCGGGCCAGCGCGCCACGGTCGAGTTCGATTTCGGCGAGATAGCTCAAGCGCGCCGCGTCCTTGCCGCTGAGCGCGTAGTACGGCGTGAAGCTCGGCTCGCTGCGGATCGCGCGCACATGGCCGGGAATCGGCGTGTCGCGGCCGTCGAAGCGGACTTGGGCTGCATCGCCGATCTTCACGCCCGCGCGCATCGGCTCCGGCACGTAGACCCGCGCATACGGCGCATCGCCGACCAACAGGATCGCCAGCGGCGCGCCGAGCGGCGCCTGATCGCCAAGCTTGTAAGGAAGACTGTCGACGCGGCCGGCACGCGGCGCGCGCACATCGAGTTTGTCCAGACTCACCGTCTGCGCCGCGGCCTGCGCCTGCGCGACTTCCGCGGCCGAACGCGCCTGCGCGATCCGCTCGCGGCGCGCACCGTTTTCCAATTCCTGCAGCAGCGCCTGCGCGGCGCGCGCCTGCGCCTGCGCATTGCCAGCGGCAGCGCGTGCGCGGTCGACATCGGCTGCGGCGACCAGCCTGCGCGCGCCCAACGGCTGCACCCGCGCGTAGTAGGCCTGGGCATCGCGGGCCTGCGCCTGCGCTGCGGCCAATTGCGCCCGCGCTTGCGCGATCTGTTCGCCGCGGGTTCCGGCTTCGAGTTCGGCCAGAGCGCCCTGCTGGCGTTGCGCTTCGGCGCGCGCGGCGCGGGTCTGGGCTTCGGTGCGGGTGCGCTCCAAGGTCAACAGCGCCGCGCCGGCCTCGACTTTCTGGCCCTCGCGGACATCGATCGCGACAATCCGCTCCGCAGCGGGCGCGGGCAAGGTGATCCGGTCGTATTCGAGCGTGCCCAGCACCTGCGGTGTCTCATCGGCGCAACCGGCGAGCATGAGCAACGCGATCGCCATGCAGTGCATGGCCGCGACCCTGCCGCGACTCATGCCGCATGCTTCGCTCGCCGCCGGCTGTCCGCCGCGGACGCGGCCGGTTGGGATCCCGAGATAGGGTTCAGTCATCACGCAACTCCATTCCGGATTCGAGCATGGTCAAGGCATGACGGGTCAGCGCTTCGGCGTCGATGTCGTCGGCGTCGAAGAGCCGCCGCCAGATCGGCGCGGCCGCGACCAGAAACATGGTCTGGCCGATGATCGAAGGCACCAGAAGACGCGGATCCAGGCGCGGATTCAGCAGCCCCGCCGCCTGATCCGCGCGCAGACGCGCCGACAGCAGGCGCGGAAGCAAGGGGCCGATCCGTTCGAGCATCAGGCTGCGCAGCACGCCGTCTTCCTGCAGAACCTCACGCACCCATAGCTGCGGCAACCAGGGATTGGCCATCGCGGTGGCGATCACCGTGCGCACGATGGCATGCACGAGATCACGAGGCTGATCCAGCGCATGTTGCAGCGGCTTATGCAGCCGGCCGAACAAGGGCATCACTCGCTCCTCGATCACCGCGGCCTGCAGCGCATCCTTGCCGCCGAAGTAGTAATGCAACAAGGCCGGCGTTGCCCCAACCTCGGCAGCGATCTCGCGCAGAGAGGTGGCGGCGATGCCCTTGCGGGCGAAACAGGCCACGCTGGCGTCGAGGAGCCGGTCGCGCAGATCGGCCTGCTCGCCAGCAGGTCTGCCCACGGCTCGCCGACACGGATCTTTCTCCGCGCCACGGTCAGCGCGCGGCGGTTTCTTGCGGTCTGGTCTGGTGGGTGGCGGCATCTCATTAAATTAATTAACTGTTTAATTAAAGTCTAGCGCCGTTCGTCGGATCTTCCATGTCGAGAGCGCCGCTCGAATGCCCGAATCATTCCCTGCCCGATAGAGGTCGCGCCTGCGTTGGTGCGGAATCGGATCGGCGATCTGCTATCGACGATCCGCCGTCAGCCATCGACCATCGGCGCTCGAAGATCCGGATTCACAGTCCCCGCCACGCACGCCTATCCATCCATTGACTCTGTCTATCGCAATGTCATTGCGTCCTCGGCGATACTGCCGACGACATGCAAGCGCGGCCCCATCGCGCTAACCTGCGCGGTCTATGCAGAGTTCCCATCAGCACGATTTCACCCTTGACCCCGCCGACCCCGAACGCTTGGCCAATCTGGCGGGCCCCTTCGATGCCCACCTACGCCAGATCGAGTTGCGCATGGGCGTGGAGATCGCCAACCGCGGCAACATCTTCCGGGTGAGCGGAACCGAAGCCAGTGCGGTCGCGCGCACGGAACACCTCTTGCGCGGGCTTTATGCCGAAGCCGGCGAAACCACTTTCGATCAGCACGCGATCCATCTGCGCCTGGGAGCCGAGGGCGATCGCCATGCCGCAGGCGAAAGAGCCGCCGACGGCGCAGCCGATTACGCGCCGCAGGAAGTCGCGATCAAGGTCAAACGCGGCGCCGTGCGCGGCCGCGGCCCGAATCAGCGCAAATACCTGCATCTGATCGCCACCCACGACATCAATTTCGGCATCGGCCCCGCCGGCACCGGCAAGACCTTCCTGGCGGTGGCCATGGCGGTGGAAGCGCTGAACACTTCGCGCATCCAGCGCATCGTGCTGGTGCGTCCCGCCGTCGAGGCCGGCGAAAAACTCGGCTTCCTGCCCGGCGATCTGTCGCAAAAGGTCGACCCGTACCTGCGCCCGCTGTACGACGCGCTCTACGAAATGCTGGGAGTCGAGAAAGTCGCGAAACTGCTCGAACGCAACGTGATCGAGATCGCGCCGCTGGCCTATATGCGCGGACGCACGCTCAACGACGCCTTCGTGATTCTCGACGAAGCGCAGAACACCACCATCGAACAGATGAAGATGTTCCTGACCCGCCTGGGATTCGGCAGCACCGCGGTCGTGACCGGCGACCTGACCCAGATCGATCTGCCCAAGCAGGTGAAATCCGGCCTGCGCGATGCTGTCGAGGTGCTGCGCGAGGTCGAAGGCGTGAGCTTCACCTTTTTCGAGGCCCGCGACGTGGTGCGCCATCCGCTGGTGGCGAAGATCGTGCGCGCCTACGACCGCCAGACCGCCATGGCGCAGCCCCATCCGGAGACGTGAAGCAATCCGATGCACATCGAGACTCTTGCGCGACATCCACGCCCAGGCGTATGCGGGCATCACGGCCCGCCCGCGTCGCATAACGCCACCGGACACGCCAAGGCGCGCATCGCGCGGCACGCCGACAGCCCGTGGCGTCGGAGGCGCGCATGACCCGCGGCCCGGTCCGTCTTGATGTCGCGGTGAGTTACGCGGTGCCGCGCGCGGGCATTCCCGCGCCGACGAGTTTCCGCCGTTGGGTCGCCGCGGCGCTGCAAAGCCGCATCCGCGACGCCGACCTCGCGATCCGCATCGTCGACGAGAACGAGGGCCGCGCGCTCAATCGCCACTACCGCGGCAAGGACTGCGCGACCAACGTGCTCAGTTTCCCCGCCGAAATGGATGCGAACGTCAGGCTGCCCAAAGGCGTGCACATGCCGCTGCTCGGCGACATCGTGCTGTGCGCGGCGGTCGTGGCGCGCGAAGCGGCCGAACAGGGCAAGCCGCTGGCGCATCATTACGCGCATCTCACCGTCCACGGCGTGCTGCACCTGCTGGGCATGGACCATCAGGACGAACGCGAGGCCGAGTGCATGGAGCAGCTTGAGCGCGAGATCCTCTCCGACCTGGGAATCTCAGACCCCTATCGGGTCCGCGAATGAATGTTCGCAGCCGATTACGAACACGCACACACCAATAAAATCAAATAGTTGAACATGAAAACTCACGGCATCGAGGCGATCGGCGGCCTGCGCCCCCAGCCCCGGGGATGGGCCTGCTAGACTTGGTTTCCCGCCCGCAGGGCGATGTTTCGACCACGATGCCCGAGGACGACAGTAGTACCGCCCGCTCCGCCGCAGACACCGCCAAGTCTTCCGCCGACAAGGCGTCGACCGAAAAAGCCGCAGGCGACAAACGCCAGGACAAGCGCGCGGAAAAATCGCGTTCGTGGCTGCACCGCCTGGGCGCGGTGATTTCCGGCGAACCCAGCAGCCACGAAGATCTGCTCGAACTGCTGCGCGACGTGCAGGCCGACGGGGTCATCGACGCCGATACGCTTCGGATGATGGAAGGCACCTTGTCGGTGTCGGACATGACAGTGAGCGATGTGATGGTGCCGCGCGCGCAGATGGTGTCGCTGCCGGTGGACGGCCGCTTCCTCGAACTGATGAAACAGGTCGTCGAGTCCGGCCACTCGCGCTTCCCGGTGCATGGCGAGGACAAGGACGAGATCCTCGGCATCCTGCTGGCCAAGGATCTGCTGCGCGGCGTAGTCGCCGATAACGGCCCGAGCACGGTGCGCGAACTGCTGCGCCCGGCGGTGCTGGTCCCCGAATCCAAGCGTCTGGACATCCTGCTGCGCGAATTCCGCCAGTCGCGCAACCATATGGCGATCGTGATCGACGAATACGGCGGCGTGGCCGGCCTGGTCACCATCGAGGACGTGTTGGAACAGATCGTCGGCGAGATCGATGACGAACACGACGACGCCGAAGATCCCAACGCGCTGATCGCGGCGCAGGCCGATGGCCAGTATCTGGTCGACGCGCTGACCCCGATCGCCGATTTCAACACGCGTTTCGGCGCCGATTTCGCCGACGACGAATACGACACCATCGGCGGCCTGATCACCGCCGCGATCGGCCATCTGCCCGAGGCCGGCGAGGAACTCACCCTGGACCGGTTCGGTTTCCGCGTCGCCCGCGCCGACGCGCGTCGCCTGCACACGCTGCACGTCAGCGTGCACGGGAGCTGACCCAGGGCGATGTCGCGGTCGATCGCGCTGCCGGTCGTGCTGTTTTTGCTGCTGTCGTGCTGCGCGCATGCCAGCGCCGCGACCGACGCGCCGCGGATCGGCATCGCCACCATGGAACCGGGCGAGATCTTCTTCGAGCGGTTCGGGCACAACGCGATCATCGTCGACGATCCGGCGCGGGCTGAACCCCTGTCCTACAACTTCGGTTTTTTCGACCTCGACGAAGAGGGATTCCTCGGCCGCTTCGTTCGCGGCGACATGCTGTACCGGCTGGCCGAGCTGCCCTGGCGCGAGGATCTGAGCTACTACCGCAGCAGCGGCCGCGGCGTGATCGTGCAATGGCTCGATCTGGACCCCGCTGCGGCCCAGGCCTTGGCCGCGGCGCTGGCCGACAACGCGCGGCCGGAGAATTCGCGTTACCGCTACGACTATTTCGTCGACAACTGCGCGACCCGGGTGCGCGATGCGATCGACCGCGCGACCGGCGGCGCATTGAAAGGGACATTGACCGCGCGCACCCATCACAACAGTTATCGCAGCGAAGCGGTGCGTCTGGCCTCGCCCGCATCGTGGATGTGGCTGGGTTTCGATCTCGGCCTGGGGCCTGCCTCCGATCGGCCGCTGTCGCAATGGGAAGACGCTTATGTGCCGATGCGCCTGGCCGACAGCCTGCGCGGCGTGCGCCTCGATAACGGCAGGCCGCTGGTGCGACAGGAAGAGCGCGTGGCCGAACACCGCATCGCGCCCGAACCGGCGGAATTCCGCTTCGTGTGGTGGCGCTGGCTGATCGGCGGGATCGCGCTCGCTGCGC
Organism: Lysobacteraceae bacterium; assembly: GCA_008015095.1. GTDB lineage: Bacteria > Pseudomonadota > Gammaproteobacteria > Xanthomonadales > Xanthomonadaceae > Lysobacter_I. The sequence goes on from SSEV01000004.1 coordinate 9,987, forward strand.
TATGGACGTTCGCGCGCGCGCGCGCGCCGCGTACGGCCGCAGCTTTCGCACTGCTGTTCTGGTCGATGGCCGCATTGCTGGGCGTCACGATGCTGCTCATCTGGCTCGGCACTCTCCATCGTTTCGGCTGGGCCAATCACAACCTGCTGCTGCTCAGCCCGCTGAGCCTGCTGTTGTGGCCGGGCGCATGGCGCGCATCGCGCGGACGCGCGCCGGGACGCATGTTCCGCCTCGCGCTGATCACGATCACCGCGCTCGCCGCACTGGCGCCGGCGCTGCATTGGGCCATGCCCAATGCGCAAGCCAATGCGCATTGGATCGCGCTGCTGTTGCCGGTCCATACCGCGTTCGCGCTCGCCTGGCTGCGCAGACCCGCGACCGGCGCGCCCAGCGCAGGCCGTCGGGCCTCCACGACGCTCTCGTAAGAAGCCTTCAAGCCGCTCCGATCGACGCCGATATCATCGCCGCGCCCGCAGCCGGCGACGATCGCGCCGAACGGACGCCGCTTGCCCGCCGCACGCGATCCCGGCACGATGCGCGGCATGAACGATTCCGCCTCTCCGCAGTTGCCGCATGCCGTCGTCAATTGCGCCGTCTACCGCGGCGGCATGCGCGCGGATATCGGCCTCGATCAGATCAGCGACGCGCTCGCCGTCGACGACGGCAGTTTCGTCTGGGTCGGCCTGTACGAACCCGAGGAGACGCTGCTCGACAAGCTGCAGGAGGAATTCTGCCTGCACGACCTGGCGATCGAAGACGCGCACCACGCGCATCAACGCCCGAAGATCGAGGCCTACGGCAATTCGTTGTTCCTGGCCGTGCACACCGCGCAACTGGTGGAAGGCCATGTCCGCTTCGGCGAGACACA
>SSEV01000160.1 GCA_008015095.1 Lysobacteraceae bacterium
CGTTTGAGCAGGATGTTCAAACGTCTGCTGGCCGAATCAATAGTCGTGCGCATCTCATAGTGCGCCCCTTCATACATCGATACGACAATTCCTCAATGCTGCAGAACACTCAGACGGTAATGCGGCAAAGCGCGCGACAGCGGGTCCACGCCCGGCGGCCCGGATAATCTGCGGCGCAAGTTGCGATCGACGCGCAACCTCAGTCTACTGTCGATATGCAACGGCATCGGCGCCCGCCGCGCGGACATTTCGGTGCGCAACACGGCGGATGTGGTCGCGGTCCTTTCTCCGGGCGGCAAGCGCACGGCCACGATATCGGTGCGGTTAGCGGTGTCGCCATTGTTAGTCCTGGCGTAGAACGGCACAAACTCACCATCGATACTCGACAACCCTTGATAGTCGCCGAGGAAGAACCCGTTGGCGTTCGGGGCGGTGAGCAGGTCGAAAGATCCGGCGATCCGAGTATCGGTCCAAGTCGCCCCCCCATCGCTTGATCGCGCCAGCCAATAGTCGGTCAACAAAGTCGGCGCGGACGTGTCGTTGCGGATGTCGTAATAGGCGACACCGACGACGCCATCGGCATTGACATGCACGCTGGGCGTGAATGCCGGCACGCCAGCCACCGCATTGACTCTGGCCGGCGCGGACCAAGTCAGACCGCCGTCGTTCGAACGCGAAATCGCGATGGAATCGAAGGCGCCGCCATTGAATCGCGAGTCCTGCCAGACGACGTAGACCTCGCCGCCCGGTCCAGCGGCGATTTCCGGCACGATCGAACCGTCGCGGATCGCTGCGCCGCTGAGCGGGTCGCGGGTGCCGACCGCGAGCATGTCGGCGACGACGACCGGCGCCGACCAAGTGACGCCTCGATCCAGCGAACGCACGACCGCCACCTGCGAGATCTGCAATGCGCCCAAAGGCCGCACGATGCGATTGAACACGTTGAGCAGCACGCCATTGGCCAGCACTACGACGATGTTGCCGATGGTCTGATTGCGCGCCCCGGGATCGTAGATCGGCCGCGATGTCTCCCAAGTCGCGCCACCGTCTGTGGTGCGCGAAAAATAGGTCGGACCGCTGTTGTTGGCGGCGATCAGGCGATCCCAGACCGCGTAGACGTAATGCGCGTCCTTCGGGTCTGCGGTCAACGCATTCTTGTCGTTGAATGCGGACTGGCTGTCGAGGATCAACGCGATCGGCGATGTCCAGGAACGGCCATGATCGAAGGATCGGCTGACCAACATAGCGTTGGATGAGCCTACCTGGAACGAACCGCCGCTGGTCGAAAGCGACATCGCGTGGACCACCCCGTTCGGCGAATAGGTGACCCATGGGTCTGATGCGCGCTCGAAATTGCCGCCGTTGAACACATTGCCGCCGCCGCAACGCGAGAACGGCAGCGCTTGCTGCGTCCAATTGCGACCGCCATCGAGCGAGGTGGCGCTGACCAGCGCACGCGCCGAGCCGTTCGACCAGCGGTCCTGTTGCCATACGCCGACCATCGTCGTAGGAACAAGCGGATTGACCGCGATGTAAGGCTCGACTTCGGCGTTGTCATAAAGAATGCCGCTACCGGCGACCCCATCGCATTGCGGCGCCAACGGCGTTCTGCCCGACACCTGGTATTCCAATGCCGTGGCCAGCTGCGCCGGCTGCGGCCCGCCCGTGACCCTCGGGCCGCCCGCGGTTACTTCCTGCGCGCGCGCAACCGCGCGCTCGACGACAACGTCCGCATCCGTCCGTCCCTGCGGCCGGCTGCATGATGCGACCACGATCGCCACGACGGCGACGATCGTCATGGCCGCAGGTGACGGCATCGCTTGCGTGGTGCGGACAATGATGCGCGAAGACATGGCGACACCTCGTCGGAAACGTGCTGCGACCGGAATTTTCCAGGTTGGGAATGCTTGTATCACAGATTGCTGAAAGTGGTCCGTCGCAGACAGTCGAAAAACAGCCTGCTAGAGACGGCGGCGAAGCAGCCGCATCAGCGATTGCTCCCGCCGAGCGCACTCGGCATGCGCCGCGCTCCCATCCCGAAGAACACACGCTGAAATGCGCTTCTCAGGCAAACAGCACCGTGACCTGGATTGTCGATGCCTGCCCCCGACTTTGCTTTACGTGATTTGGCGTCTGCGCCGCCGTGTCACTCGGTATCGAAATTGACGCGGACATCCTTCACCGTGTTCGAAATCAGTTCGATGCTGAAACGGCGGAAGAAATGCCGTTTGACCAGTACGTCTTCGCCATCGTCGAGTTCGGCATCGACCCATTTCCCGGCCTGACGGTCGATCGCCGATTTCACTTTGCGCGCAATACGATTTTCGCCGTCGTTGCGTTCGATCGGAACGACGACCTGCACCGACGGCTTGCCGCTGGGCACGATCTCGAACACCAGCTCCCCGGTTGATTCCGCCGCTCCGCTGAACTGCAGGCGCCATTTGTTGGATGCGCCTGCACGCACGGGTGCGCTTGCGGCCAAACCCAACGCGAACAACGCCGTCGAAGCCAGCCAGAAATTTCGCGACCCTCGCATTGGCGCCACCTCATCGGTCCGGGAATCCGCGCTTTGCGGAGCGCTGATCTTAACCGCTAGCTGAGAGATGAACCTGAAGATTTGCCGGGCGATGGATACGACAGTGACAGCGCTCACATCCATCGCGCGGTCGCAGCGGAGGTTAGGCTCGGATACAGTCGCGCGATGCCGCTCACAGTCGCTCCCCGTATGCCGCATTTCGCAGCGCCCCGCACAGGAAGACCTTCCTGGTTGCGGCTCATCCTCGGCATGACGCTTGTTCTGCTCGCGGCCTGCGCGGACAACCGGCCGACGCCCGAACAGGTACGTGCACGCATCGCGCGCCTGATGCCGGCCTCAGTCGATGACCGCGCGGGATGGGCGTTGGATATCCAGACCGCATTGGCGACGCTCGAGATCGCACCGAGCACCGAACATCTATGCTCGGTGCTGGCCGTGACCGAGCAGGAATCGGGCTACAACGCGAACCCGCCCGTGCCGGGGCTGGGAACGATCGCGCTGAAGGAAATCGAGACGCGCGCCGCGCGCTACAAAATACCGCCCCTCCTGGTACGCGCCGCACTGAAGACCACATCGCCGGACGGCAGATCCTGGGAGACGCGCATCGCCGCAGTCCGTACCGAAAAAGAACTCAGCGATCTGTTCGAGCAGATGATCGCGAAAATCCCGCTTGGGAAGCGCCTGTTGGCGCGCGCCAACCCGGTGCGCACCGGCGGCCCGATGCAAGTGAGCATCGCGTTCGCCGAAGCGCACGCGGCCCAGCGCGATTACCCCCACCCCATCGACAGCTCGATCCGCCACGAGGTCTTCACCCGCCGTGGCGGCATGTATTTCGGCATCGCGCACCTGCTGGACTACCCAGCTTCCTACGACAATCCGCTGTTCCGTTTCGCTGATTACAACGCCGGACGCTATGCCAGTCGCAACGCCGCCTTCCAGAATGCGGTGGCGGTCGCGACCGGAGTTGCGCTGGATCTGGACGGCGATCCGATGCCGGGCCGCAAACAGGCGCGCGATGGCAAGATCGGTGCGACCGAGGCCGCGGTGCGCCGCATGGCCAATGATCTGGGCATGGATGAAGGACAGATCCGGCGAGCATTGACGGGATCGCGCCGCCACGACTTCGAACGCAGTGCGCTTTACCAGCGCGTGTTCGAGATCGCCGACAAGCGTAACGGCCGGCCGCTGCCACGGGCTACGCTGCCGAGGATCCGACTGCACAGCCCCAAGATCACCCGCAAACTCACCACCGAATGGTTTGCGACCCGTGTGAACCGGCGTTACAAAACATGTATGACAAAAGCGAAATCGCTTTAGCAGGCCGTTGAAAAACGGCCTGCTAGCGCAGCCATGGGGGGCTGCGCCGACGAAGCAGGCGCGTCAGCGATGGAGGCGTCGCGAGCGAGTCCGGGCATGGACCGGACTGGCGAATTGGCCGCACCGGCAGGCGCCGGTGCGAACAGCCACGCTGGCCGCGAAGCGGCGAGCCGCATGGATGCGGCTAGTCAAAACGCACAGAAAGTCCGCTTTCCAATAACCTCTTAAACCCGCAGTCTGGCCGCCAATGCGGAGAATAGCGAGCGGTTGGACAGCATCATGGCTTCATTCGCGGCGCGCAGTCCGGACAAGGCGGCGCCTTCCATGAACCCTTGCCACTCGTAGAAGCTGCTGGTGTGTTCTCCGGCGAACAGCAGATTACCCACCGGTTTCGCTTCGTGATGGGCGATCGTCGTGAAGTAGCCGGGCCGATTGCAGGTATAGCCGCCGCGACTGAAAGGATTGCTGCTCCAGTTCTCGACATGGGCCAACACCTCGCCGCTGGCGGTGCGACGGACCGTATCGTAAGCGCCGGGCATCGCCACTTCGAGATCGTTGAGGAACGCGACCGCATCCGACTGCGCACTGCGCGGATCCAGCGTTTTCGCCAACGCCCCTCCGGCGTACGCCGTCAGCACCGCACGGGTTTCGCTGCCCTGCACAGGATTGGTTTCCCAGGTCGCCTGCAGCCGCGCGCGGTCACCAAAGCCTGCGCCATTGGAGCCATGCCGGACATACCAGTACGGCTGATTGAAGCCCACCATCAATTTCGCGTTGTCGCTCATCGCCGCGTTGTCGATTGCATGGCGTTTCCATGCCGGCAATTCGAGGCTGCTGTCGAGATGCACGTCGCGCAACACGCTGAACGGCACCGCCAACACCACGGCGTCATGCTCGGTCTGCAGGCTGCGTCCGCCGAGATTGAAGCTCAGCCGGATCCGGCCGCTCGACAGCCGATGCACCGCTGTCAGGCGGTGGCCGAGTTGAACCGGCCCTGGCAGGCGCTCGGCCAGAGCGGTTGCGATGCGATCATTACCGTCGACCACATGGAACTGATCGGCGCCGAAAGCCCCAACCTGGGCGAACTTGCTGCGCTTGTCGCCATACAGGAAACGCAGAAAGCTGATCGAACTCAGTTCGTCGATCCCTGCGCCGTATTCCGCGGCATAGGCCGCGCCGATCACCTTGCGCAGCATGCCGCCTGCGCCATGCAAATGCAGGTAATCATCGAGACTCATCAGATCGAACAGCGCATCGTCCTCAGTATGCCGATCGGCCGTGGGATAACTGAGCGTGCACAGATCCTGGCGGATCGATTCGGTGAATGCGCGATACTCCTCCACGACCTGCGCTTCGGAGTAGTTGCTGCCGTCGAAGTGGTAGTACATCGCGCCGGGCAGCATCGAAAAATCCTCGAGCGCGAGGCCGAAGGCCCTGGCATAGCCCAGCATCATATGATGCGAAGGCCCGATGAATTCGGCGCCACGTTCGGCCACCTGTCCAGGGAAGAACCCGCGTAGGCTCCAGCACCGGCCACCGACGCGGCCATTGGCTTCATACACTCTGGCGTTGACGCCGTTGCGCGCCAGTTCGTAAGCGCAACTCAGGCCGGCGAGGCCGGCGCCGACGATCGCGACGCCACCACTACCGCCGAATCTCCCGAAACCGACGGTGCGCCGCAGTCTCGCGGCGCCCGCCCACGCCACCGGCGCGACTGCGCCCGCGGCCGCAGTCGCGGCTGCGGCCGCGGCGCCCTGCATGAAGCGGCGACGCTTCGCATCATGCAGATGTTCTTGCTCAATCGCTTCCTGCGCAGTCTCTCCTGTCTTCTCGCAACGCGCCGCCAAGCGCGCCAAACGACCTAATTGCGACATCATCGGACTGCGACTCATACGCCTCTCCCCAGGTGCAGTATGGCAGCCGTTTTATATACCCCGCGGTCCGCCGCTGACAAGGATGACGTTCTATCTCCTGGAAAACACAGGGGATTCTTGATACCACGAGGCCGGAGAATCACGGAAACCGGGCGCGAGCGCGCGTTGGCGCCGGTTTGGAAGCCTTGGCGAAACGGGCCGCAGGGCCAAAGCATCGGCGCCCCGCACGGATCCCTCAAGGGCGAGCGAACCGGTCGCGAGGGGGCGGACGGCCTTTCAATCGCCTGCTCTAGCATGCTCGCCGCGCGCCCTTCTTCGAGCGGATCGGAAGTCGCCGCACTGCGATCGAAGATCGTACGCAGCGCGAACACCAGACCGACGAGACAAATGATCGTCAGCGCCCATATCAGCCAAGCCGTCCACAGGCGTGCGGCCGTGTTTCCCGAATCTGCACGCTGCTCCGCCGCGGATGCGGCGGAAGCCTCCGGAGGCGGGCCGATCATGTCCAGCAGTGCGCCCAGGCCGATCAGCTGCACATGCGCGCGATGCGCGACTTCGACCGCGGCGGGCTCGAATTCTCCGGCGCAAACCAGCGCAGCGCCGCTCGCGCCATCGTGACTCATCGCGGCGATCAGATCGCGCACTTCGCGCAGGCCGACGCTCGGCGCGTTCCAATGCGCGCATTGCACCAGCACCGACTGGAAATCTCGACGCAATCTCAGGTCCGCGCTGTTTTGCTGCGCCAGTTCTCCGACCACGCGCTCAACCCACCAACCGACGTCTCCGTAATGGGTGGCCAACAGGCGCACCAAGACCGCAGCGTCGACCTTACGCCAAGCGTCGATGGCCGCGTGATCATCCGGCTCCGGATGTTCGAGCCTTTCGAATTCGTCCACTTCCCCCCCCGCTCCGCATCCGCGCCCAGGCGCATGCTCCGCCATCCTGTCCATGGATCTCCCTGTTGAGTGTCGTCCCGCTTGTGTTCGCGCATGAGACGGCCTCCGCCCCATGCCCCCTGTCCAGCCTCGATAGTAATC
>SSEV01000106.1 GCA_008015095.1 Lysobacteraceae bacterium
AACAGGGACGGCGGAGGGAGGGTCGGGTGAGCGAGCGCGAGGTGCAGCGCGTGCTGCGCGATGGTGGGTTCGCCGACGGTCGCGGCCGACAGATCAGCGACGATGGCGATTTCGGGCCGCGCAGCCAGCAGGCGCTGAAGAAGTTCGAGGCCGCCGAGGGGCTGCCCGTCGACGGCCAGCTCGATCCCGAAACACGTCTTCGTCTCGCTGTACGGCACAGCGAGCAGGTGGCGCAGAATCCCCCGCCGCTGCCAGAAGGCCAGCAGCGCGCGATCAGCGAGCTAGGGCACCCGCAGCACGGGCGCTACCTGGAAGCCCGCGCTGCGCTTTCGCCGCACCTCGAAGCACTCGGATTGAACGATACGCAGGGCCGCGAAGCTGCAGCCGCGCTGGCCACTGCGGCCGTCGCCGCTGGACACACCCGCATCGGCGAAGTGCGCATGGCGCCGGACGGCAGCGGTGTGATTATGGCGCCGCCTGCCGGCGCGCCTGTCGGCGCCGGTGAGCTGACGCTGCCAAAGGCGGCGCTAACTTCCGCTGCGCCGCCGCAGCCAACGGTCGAGCCCTCGGTTGCGCCCGTCATCGCACCGCAGCGGCGCACCGAAATGCCCGAGGCCGCGCCCGTAGGCACCGATGTGACTCCCACTCGAGCCGCAGCTCGCCCGCATGACACGGTGTTCGAATCGGCGCTTGCAGGCGTTTACGCCATGGATCGCGCCATGGGGCGCGCGCCGGATGCGGCCAGCGAACGCGTGGCTGCGGCGCTTGCCGCCGAGTGGCGGGCGCAGGGCAACAGCGGCCCCATTGACGGCGTAGTGCTTGGTGAAAAAACCTCGCGCGCCGCGGCCGGCGAATACGTGTTCGCCTACAGCGGCTCGCCGGATCGGCCGGGCGATTCGGTGGCCGTGCGCACCGCCGAGGCAGTGCGGACCCCCGTCGAGCAAAGTCTTGCTCGTGCCGACGAAGTAGTGCGTGCGCAGAATCTTCAGACCGAAACGTGGCGCCAGCAGCCCACCCAGGAAGCACCGGGCATGAGGATATAGTCGGCAGTCGTGATTCCTGCTTCGCCATCAATCGAACCTGCGACAGGTTTGATGCGTTGGCTCAATAGGTTCCGATCGCGTTTGACACATGCGAGTCTGCGTTTGATTGCAGTGTGCCGCGATTCGTCCAAGCTTCTAGCGATTCCAGCGCGAATCGGATTCAGATCGACATAAGTCATCGCTGTTAATAGCGACTGTTCGTCGCACAGCATCTGAGCCTTGAATCGGCCTCCCCAGAAACGACCTGTGCAGCCGTCTTCGCGGTTAGTGTGGCGTGCGATGGGTTCGGCAAGGCAGCGCATGAACCAGGACAGGCTGCCCAGTCGGTGGCGAATGGTTTGTAAGCGTTCCGCGTTCGAGAGCAGGTGTAGGCGTTTGCGGTGATGCGCCTCGTCGGAGCCGTCATGCGGTGGGAACAGGTGTACCCAACGTGTGGCGACATCGGCATCGGACCAGCGCATGACTTGCGCAGGGTCGATCTGAAGCACCTAATGGACGTGGTTGCTCATCACGGCGTAGGCGTGGATGGCAACTGCGAAACACTCGGCCAGGGATTGAATGCGATCTTCGATCCAGTGCTTGCGATGTTCGAAAGATCGACCAGTGTCGTGATCCAGACCACAAAGAAAGGCGCGGCGCACGCAGCGTTGCACGCAGTGGAACATGCCGCTGGTGCCGGGAGGAATCAGATGAGAGCGGGCTTGGGTCATGTGTCGATGCTGACAGGCGCAGGTTTTTGGGCGCAATCGGGAATTTCCTGAGTTTGCTGTCGGAGTTTTCTTACTTGGAGGGTGTCCTGTTTTGGTTTGTGTGCTTTGCTTCTGCTTTTTGGCCTCACTTTTGATGGGTGTCCTGCTTTTGGCTGAATGCACAGCGGGGCCCCAGTCGAGTCCGGGCTTTTTTTGTTGGACACTGCGTAGGCCCGGATGGTCCCGGGTGCCCCCCGCCGAAGGATTCGTATGCGTCGTCGCGTCTGTGCACTTCAGCTGTCGCTCGTATTGTGCTCAATCCCGTTGTGTTCTCTTGCGCAAACCGATCCTGCGGCGCAGGCGGATGCGATCGATGCAGCCGAGGACGCCCCGATCGAAATCGTCGAACCTGCCATGGACGGCGTGGAACTCGACACCATCGTGGTTGCTGGCCGGCAACCGGGGCCGGGCTTGTGGAAGGTGAGCAAGGGCGATCACGTCCTGTGGATTCTGGGGACGCAGACCCCGTTGCCGAAGCGAATGGAATGGGATTCGGCCTATGTCGAGCGCCGGATTGCGGCCTCGCAGCAAGTGCTGTTGACGCCGACCGTGGAATTGGATGTCGACGTCGGGTTCTTCACAGGTTTGGCCTTGCTGCCGACCGTCTTCAAGGCGCGCAAGAACCCTGACGGAAAAACCTTGCAGGAAGTGGTGACGCCCGAACAATACGCGCGCTGGCTGCCGTTGAAGAAGCGCTGGATCGGCAATGATCGCGATATCGAGGAACGGCGGCCGGTGTTCGCCGCGCTCGAACTGTATCGCAAGGCGATCGAGCGCTCGGGCATGACACTCGACCCGATCGTGGTCGATAGGGTGCGTAAGACTGCGGATCGTGACGATGTGCCGATGTCAACGCCGAGCGTGGAGATCAAGATCAAGGATCCGAAAAATGCGCTGAAGGAGTTCGCGCGGGAGAAAATCGACGACCGAGAGTGCTTCCGCAAGACGCTCGATCGCATCGAACACGATCTCGAAGCGATGATCGAGAGCGCGAACGCCTGGGCGCGGGGCGACACCGAGGCGATGCGTGACCTGCCTTACGGCACGCAGTTCGCGGACTGCAATGCGGCTTTCACCGGTAGCGAGATCGCGCGCAAGCAAGGGATGCACGATATCGAGCGCCGCGTAGAGGCGGCCTGGTTCCAGGCCGCTGAACGCGCGCTTGAAAAGAACGCCTCGACGTTCGCGACGCTGCCGGTCAGTCAGTTGTTCAAGCCCGGTGGCTATCTGGACAAGCTTGCGGCGAAGGGGTACATGATCGAAGAGCCATAGCAGGCTGTTGGAGATCAGCGCAGCCATCTGTGGCTGCGCCAGCTGGCTGTTTCAGCAGCCAGCTGGCAGATCGGTGAATCAAACGCTTGTGTTCCCGTAGCCGCCGAGTTTGACGTCGATTCAGCTCGCGGCGCGTACCGCGAGATTGCCGGCAGCGTGCAGTTCCGGCCAACGTTTGAGAACCGATGCGCGGATGCCGTCGATATCGAGCCCGGCCTCGGCGAGCAGATCTTCGCGACTGGCGTGGTGTTGGAATTCGTCGGGCAACCCCAGATGCAGGATCGGTATCTGCACATTCGCTTCGGACAGCAGTTCGGCCACGCCCGAACCCGCGCCGCCAGCGAACACATTGTCTTCGAGCGTGACGAACCCTTCGTGGGTTTTCGCCAGATCGAGAATCAGCTCGCGGTCCAACGGTTTGACGAAGCGCATGTTGACCACGGTCAGGCCGAGTTCCGCGCCGACCTTCTCCGCTGCCGGCACGAGCGCACCGAAAGCGAGCAGTGCGACGCGCGCACCTTTGCGGCGTAGCTCGGCTTTGCCGATCGGTAGCGTGTCGAGATTCGCTTGCATGGCGACGCCAGGGCCAGCGCCGCGTGGATAGCGCACCGCAGCCGGTCCCGGATGACAGAAGCCGGTACTGAGCATCTGTCGGCATTCGTTTTCGTCGGCGGGCGCCATCACCACCATGTTTGGCACGCAACGCAGATAGCTCAAGTCAAGATTGCCGGCATGGGTGGCGCCGTCAGGGCCAACCACGCCACCGCGGTCGATCGCGAACAGCACGTCGAGATCCTGGATCGCGACATCGTGCACCAGTTGGTCGTAGCCGCGCTGCAGGAAAGTGGAGTAGATCGCGACGACCGGTTTCGCGCCTTCGCATGCCATGCCAGCGGCCAGGGTCACCGCATGCTGTTCGGCGATGCCGACGTCGAAGTAGCGATCGGGATATTCCTTGCTGAAACGCACCAGCCCGGAACCTTCGCGCATCGCCGGTGTGATGCCGAGCAGGGTGTCGTCGGCAGCGGCCATGTCGCATAGCCAGTCACTGAAGATATCGGTGTAGGTCGGCTTCTTGGCGCTGGTTTTGGCGACGACACCTTTTTCCGGGTCGAACGGCGCGACCGCGTGGTAACCGATCTGATCGCCTTCAGCCAGTTCGTAGCCTTTGCCCTTTGTGGTGATGATGTGCAGCAGTTGTGGGCCTTTGAGGGTCTTCAGGGTCTTCAGGGTCGCGAGCAGCGCACCGATGTCGTGGCCGTCGATTGGCCCGGTGTAGTGAAAGCCCATTTCCTCGAAGAGGGTGGACGGCACGAACATGCCTTTCCAATGTTCCTCCCAGCGACGCACGAAGCGTGCCGGCGCGCTGGTGCGTTTATCGCCCAGCAGTTTCTTGCCGCCTTCGCGCAGAGCATTGAGAGTGCGACTGCCGGTCATCCGCCCGAGCATCTTTGTCAGCCCGCCGACGTTCTCGCTGATCGACATCTGGTTGTCGTTGAGGACGACCAGCAGATTCGGTTCGGGATCCATGCCGCCGGCATGATTGAGCGCTTCGTAGGCCATACCGGCGGTCATCGCGCCATCGCCGATCACCGCCACCATCCGCCGTTCGCTGCCCGCGCGCGCGGCGGCGATGGCCATCCCTAGCGCGGCGGAGATCGAGGTTGAGGAATGACCGACGCCGAACGTGTCGTACTCGCTTTCCTCGCGCTTAGGAAACGGCGCTACGCCGTCCTTCTGTTTGACGGTATGAATGGTGTCGCGGCGGCCGGTGAGAATCTTGTGCGGGTAGGTCTGATGGCCGACATCCCAGACGATGCGATCGCCCGGCGTGTCGTAGAGATAATGCAGCGCGACCGTCAGTTCGATCACGCCGAGGCCGGCGCCGAAGTGGCCGCCGCTCTTCCCAACCGACTCGATCAGATACGCGCGCAGCTCATCGGCGATAGCCGGTAATTCGGTTTCGTCGAAACCGCGCAGATCGGAGGGGAAGGCGATACGGGAGAGGCGCGGATAGCGCCCGGAATCGATCATAGGGGGCTCGGGCTTGCCGGGGGCGATCATCACGATATTGTCCTCTTTCCACTGTCCGACCGGCAAGGAAGCGGCCACTGGACGATCGTCTGATCGCGAGATGTCCTAGCAGGCTGTTGGAAAGCGGCCTGCAAGGACAGCTATGGAGGCTACGTCGAGAAGCCAACGCGTAAGCGATTGATTCGTCGTGAGCGAGTCCACGCGTGCGCCGGACTCGTGAGGTGACTGCCTCAGCAGGCGCCGGTGCGACCAGCGAGGCAGGCCGCGAAGCAGCGAACCGCAAGGATGCGGGCGAGTCAAAACGGACAGCGTTTTTCAATAGCCTGCTGAGGCCTGGGCCGGTGCGCACCGGGGCGCGACCCGCGGTTCAGCGCCCGCGGAATCGATCGAACAGACTGCCGGGCTTGGTCGGGCGTGCGGGTTCTGCAGAAGCGGGCGCGTCGCTGACAGCTTCCGCAAACCCGGTCGCGAGGTTGGCGTTGACGAAGTCCGCAATGTCGGTCTCGGGCACGCCGCTGGCGGCCGCGATTTCGCCGAGTGTCGCAGGCCCCTTCATCATTGCGGTAGCGATGCGGAAATGGCGGGGAAACTCGCGTTCGGTCTGCGGCCATTTGTTGAGCAGATAGCGGCCCTCGGGGTCGTAGCCGGACAGCAGGCGGCCTTCTCCGGCCAACAGTCCACCGAACCATTGCAGTCGCGATAGCGGCTGCGCGGCGCCGAGCTGTGCGGTTTCGTGTTGCCAGGCGCGTTCATCCACGTCTTCGAAATCACGAAGTCCGACCGGGGCGACGAAATATTCGCACAAGACCTTGAGTCCGGGCGGCCCGAAATACTGGCGTTGAGCGAAGTCGATCCACAACGCCGGACCGTTGCCGGATTGATAGCGGGCCCGGCCGTTCAGGGCGCCCGGTCGCAGCCAGTGCGCGAAGAAGGTCGTACGCGGCCCTGAAAGAGCGGGTTCTTCTTCGGGCTCGAAATCCGGTGGCGGACTGGGGGCGTCGGTGGGGGTGCCGATGTCCGCTTGCCCGGTATCGGGGGCTGCATCCAGCGGTCGCTCGAATCCGGACTGCGGTTCGGGTAAGGGGTCCGCTGTCATGCTGGGAACAGGCGTCGGTATCGATTCCAGCATAGGAGGCGCAACAGCTGTCTGCGCTGGTTCCGGAGCCGCCTCGGCCAGGGGCTCCGCTTGCGTCGCATAAGCTATTGAGAATGTGTCGTTGATGGGCGTCTCCGTCAACGTTTCGAGAGGCGCGGAGGCGACAAATTCGGCGCCGATGGCCGTGGCCGCATAGTCTGCGGCTGGATCGCGTAGAGATATCGGATCGTTCGCGATCGATGGCTGGGCATCCGACGGCGGGGGGAACATCCAGTCATCGGACAGGCTCGGCGTTTCGGCGGTGAGCGCTGCGAGGTCCGCGTCTTCGCCGATCGTTTCATCCGCTGCCTTGAAGGCGACAGAGCGCATTGGCTGAAGTCCAGCGTTCGTACCCGCGTGGCTCGTGGCGGAGTTGGCGATGGCGGCAGAGGGCAATAGGCCCTTGGCATGGGCGATTTCGCTTAATAGTCCGGCGAGTTGGCGCGTATCGAAGGGGCGGGTGAGACGGTAATCGGCCTGTGTGCGCGGTGCGGCGGTCAGGCCGATGACCTGTTTGCCCGCGGCGTGGAGTCGCAGCCAGCTCATCGGACCATACATGCTATCCATATCGACCACGATGTAATCCGCATCGTGCTCGGCGGCGAGCCGCCAATGCGCGATCACGCGGTCGTTGATGTCGGCGAACGCCGTCTTCAACGCGATTTCGGTCGCCTGATCCATACCGGTCAGGCCTAAGGTGAGCAACATGTCGTTGGCCAAGCGGGCGTGGGTGGTCTGCGAAGCTTTGCGGTAACAGGAAAGTGTCGCTAAGCACCCATCCCGCGTCAATGCGCGAAATCTCCGCGGGCTGGACTTTCCTCATGCCATTGCCCGGTTTCTTTGCGGCGGAACCGTAGGTTCGCGATGCATACCCTAATGATGCGCATGAATAACGCGAACAGCGTCGATTCGTGAATGCAAAACCGGTCGCGTTTTGTCTCCCGCAAACACTTCAGCTCAGGATCGAAGCCCCGCGCGGGTTTTTCGGCAGATGCGTTTTGAGGAACGCCATTTGGTCGGCGAGGATGTTACGGTTGGAGAGGATCAGATGTTCGATCCAGCTCGGCCGATAAGGCACGGCGAGCAGCGGCATTGAGGCTTGCTGCGGCGTGCGGCCGCCCTTGCGCGAATTGCAGTGGAAGCAGGCCGACACCACGTTCTCCCAGATATCGCGCCCGCCACGGGACAAGGGAACCACGTGGTCGCGGGTCAGCAGCGGCCTGCTGAAGCTCTTGCCGCAATACAGGCACAAGTGTTGATCACGCGCGAACAGCGCGGCGTTAGTCAGCGCGGGGGTCGGATCAAGCGCGTGGGCGCGGGCATGCCCACGGGCGGCGATGATCGGATGCAAATGCAGGACGCTGCGGTCTCCGGTGAGACGATTGGTGCCTCCATGCAAGGCCATGCAGGGGGCTCCCAGTGTCCACGCGACCGCGTCACGGGCATAGAGACAGGCGGCGTCTTGCCAACTGATCCAGTCCAGAACCCGACCATGCGCATCGAGAGAAAGCAGGCGCACGGCGTCCAGACGCATCGGCGGGGCCTGGCGCCGGGCGTCTGATTTTGCCGTCATTTCTTGGGGGCTGGTCGCCGCTTGATGTCCGGAGACGCCAAGGGCCGAGGCCTTTCGTTCGGCCTCGTCACGGACCCCCTTGGGGATCAGGCGCAACGTGGGTGTGTCGGCCTCCATGGGGAACCGAGCATATACCGTTTCCTTCAAAGTGTCGCCAACCGCCGCGCGTCACCCGAGCGGCCCGGCCGGGTGGCGTCACGCCCCGAAGGCCTCCGCCGGCATACGCATCAGTGTCGCCGGGCCGCTGGCGATGGACTCGGCATGGCTGCGCATGCGCGGCAAGATGCGTGCGAAGTAGAAGCGCGCAGTCTCGCGTTTGCTGTCCTTGAACGCTTGCGGCTGCGAGGACGCGTCTGCGGCGGCAACGCTGCGCGCCCACCAGTACGCGAGGGTGGCGTAGCCGGAGTAGAACAGGTAGTCCCAGGCGGCCGCGCCGATCTCTTCGGCATCCGATGCGCCGGCCTTGCCGACGCGCAAGGTCAGCGCCTGCCAATCGGCGGCGAGCGCACGCAAGGGCGCGACGAATTCGGCCAGGCCGGCGTCGGCCTGATGCTCGTCGCAGAAGCGCTGGATCATCTCCAGGAAGATCTTGAGTCCGGCACCCTGCATCTGGATGGTTTTGCGCCCCATCAGGTCCAGGGCCTGGATGCCGGTAGTGCCTTCGTAGAGCGTGGTGATGCGGGCGTCGCGCGCTAGTTGCTCCATGCCGTGCTCGTGGATATAGCCATGGCCGCCGAAACATTGCAGCGCATGGTAGGTGCATTCCACCGCCCACTCGGTGAGACAGGCTTTCGCGATCGGAGTCAGGAATCCGAGCAAGGCGTCGGCGCGTTCGCGCTCTTGCGCATCCGTCGCATGGACGACGACATCGACCAGCGAGGCGGCGTGATAGCCGAGCAGACGTCCGCCCTCGATCAGCGCTTTCTGGGTCAGCAGCATTCGTCGCACGTCGGGATGCACGATGATCGGATCGGCCGCCTTGTCGGGAAATTTCGCGCCCGACAGCGAGCGCATCTGCAGGCGCTCGCGGGCGTAGCGCAGCGCATTCTGGTAGGCGCGATCGGATAGGCCGAGGCCTTGCAGCCCGACCGCGAGCCGCGCGGTGTTCATCATGGTGAACATCGCCATCAGGCCCTTGTGCGGCTGGCCGAGCAGCGCGCCGGCGGCGCCGTCGAAATTCATCACGCAGGTCGCCGAACCGTGGATGCCCATCTTGTGTTCGAGCGCGCCGCAACGCACCGCGTTCTGTTCGCCGAGACTGCCGTCCGCGTCGACCTTGAACTTGGGCACGATGAACAGCGAAATGCCTTTCACCCCGGACGGAGCGTCTGGCAAACGCGCCAGCACCATGTGCACGATGTTCTCGGTGAAATCATGCTCGCCAGCGGTGATGAAGATCTTGGTCCCTGTGATCGCATAGCTGCCATCCCCCTGCGGCTCGGCGCGGGTTTTGAGCAGGCCGAGGTCGGTGCCGCAATGCGGTTCGGTCAGGCACATGGTGCCGGTCCAGCGGCCGTCCAC
>SSEV01000014.1 GCA_008015095.1 Lysobacteraceae bacterium
ACTCCGCATAGCTCAACCGCTGATCCTCATAGACCAGCGCCACCGCCTCCGGGGTCGACAGCGCCTGCGCCTCGAACAGCTCGTGAATGCAACGATCACGCGGATACGGCCTCTCCGTCGCGTTGAACGCTTCGAGCACCTGCTCCCGCTCATCCGGCGACAACAACGACAGCGCGTGTACGGGCTGCGAATCGTCGCGCACCATCCCGTCCAGAACCTTCACCCAAGCATTGACAAGGCGGTCTATCGTCGAACGGTCGAATACGGCCGAATCAAAATTGAAATCACAACGAATCCCATGGTCGAGTTCGATTGCCTCCAATTGCAATCGCATGGCGTCAGCACCACCGCCCTGATAAACCGGATATGGCGACAATTGCACATTGCCGAATGCGACATGGACATCAGGACTACTCGGATCCCATAGCGCACGCAGATCATGCCCCTTCCGCGCATTCTGAAAAACGAACATGGTCTGGTAAAAGGGATGGTGCCCCGGGCTGCGCAAGGGCCGCAATTCCTCGACAAGCGCGGAGAACGGATATTCTTGATTAGCAACACCGCGCAAAGCGCTGCTGCGGACACTACGTAGAACCTCAGATACGGTTTCCCCGACCAAAAACTGCTTTTTGAACACGACCGGATTGACAAAATCACCAACGATTCCATCCAAACCCGATCGGGTCCGCCCTGGCATTGGCGAACCCACAGAGATGTCATCTTGACCCGTATAGCGAAACAATAGGATCTGGTATGCCGCCAATAGCGTCGTGAACAGAGTCCCCGCGTGCTTTTTAGACAATTCGCGCAGGGCGACGCTCAGAGCCATCGGCAACATCACTGTAACCGTCTCACGCACCCCTAATCTTGCCGTAGGGGGACGATCTGTCGGTAATTGCAGCACGACGTCGTCACCGCTCAGACATTGCTTCCAATACATGCGTTGCTTGTCTGCGGCCTGGCTTTTCATCCAGTCGTCCTGCCAGCGCACATACTCGAGAAAACCAGCATCGCCGTCCTCGGCAACATCCTCGTGCGTACAGTCCTCCAGAAGCATTTCGCTAAGCTCATGCAGCAAAAGCCAGTAGGACCAGCCATCAACTGCTATGTGATCGAACGCCAGCATTAAAATGCTGTCATGTTGGGCTGTTTTGTATAGGACTACGCGAATCAACGCACCGCCATCAAGGTCAAACGGGACAACCGCATCTTTCTTGATCCGCTTCAGCAACGTTTCATCGTCGAGACCTGTCGCATCGACGATCTCTAGAGGCGTTTTTATAGATGCCGAAACGGACTGTTCCGGCTGTCCATCCACATCGCGGAAACGCATGCGCAACATCGGATGCTTTGAAATCAATCGCTGGATCGCTGCGCGCAGACGTTCCTGGTCTAGTTCGCCGTGAACCCGAGCCGAAAACACATTGTTATGACGCCCCTGACTGTCCGGGTCGAGTCGGTATAGAAACCAACGGCTACGCTGTGCCGCGGACAGGCGGCTCCACAAGCATGTCTGTGCGATGTCGTTCATGCGCAATCTGTCTCTCAAGCGGATTTGGCCGATGTGACGTCGGCCGCGCCGAATCGTTCATCGATGAATGCCGATAGCTCCCGAACGCTTGGGTTGTCGTAGAGCCATTCGAGTTCGAGTTCGAGACCGAACTCATCTTGAAGTTGCCGTGCGAACCGAAGGCCAATCAAAGAATCAACGCCAATTTCGGCGAACGACTGTGTTGGTGCGATTTTGGATGGATCGACATCCAAGAGCCTCGATAAGGCTTCTTGCATCCACTGCTCACGCGAACTCATTCCTGCAACCTCCATTTACCATTTGAGTGGATCTCCGAATCCTTGAAAGAAGCGCAGCCCAGCCGCGCCCCCCTGGAACAGCGAAGCGCCATCCAATGGCACTTGCAACACGTCTTATGTTGCGCGGAGCAAGATCCCCGCGAGATAGTCTGTTCGGCATTGAGAACGTCGCACTTTACCGCTCGACGTTCTGGGTAGAGCACCGGGCTTGAGCAGCACCACCTCCGAAACCGCGAGCCCAAATTGCCGGTTCACGCAATCGCGTATCGAACCGACAACCTGAGAAAATTCGGACTGCCGTTTAAGCCACGCGCGCTTAAGCTCGAATATGATCACAAGATTCCCGGCTCCAGATTCATCGCTACAGAAGGCAGCGCCACCCGACTGCTGCAGCGCGTCGTGGCTCTTTTCGGATTCGGCCTCGATATCTTGTGGCGCATACTTTCTGCCATTGACGATGATCATGTCTTTGAGTCGTCCGGAGACATACAACTGCCCGTCACGCAAAAAACCCAAATCTCCCGTGCGCAGATAGCTGGCCTCATCTCCAACGATGTCCGCTTGAAAGACGCTGCGGCTCAGTTCTGGTCTCATCCAATAGCCCTGCGCCACGCTCGATCCACCGACCCAGATTTCGCCCACCTCTCCTTCCATCACACGCTGCGATGTGTCGGGATCGACGATCTCCACCCGCGTATCACGCCAAGGAATTCCGCAGCCCACGATATGGGCGCCCTCGTGCTTCTGCACGCTGACCATCGATCCAACCGGAACACCGGTAATCAACAGCGTCGATTCCGCCATCCCATAGCATGGGTAGAAAGCATTTCGCCGGAACCCATAAGGCGCGAACCGTTCAATGAAACGTTCGATCACCTCGGCTCTGATCGGTTCAGCGCCGCAGAATGCGACCTGCCATAACGACAGGTTTACGTTTTCGATCTGTTCCGGACTAATCGTCTTTGCTGCGAGATCGTACATGTAGTTCGGGCCGCCACTGACAGTGATCCCAAACTCGGAAATGATCCTTAACCAGCGCTCAGGATACTGAACGAACTCCGCGGGCGAGAGAAACCCCGCCGAACACCCTGAATACATCAGCTGCAGTACGCCGCCGACCAGTCCCATATCGTGGAATAGAGGCAATGCGGTGAATAATCTGGATTCCGGCGTGATCGCCATTGCATCCTGGATTGCCGCGCAATTACTGATAAGGTTGCCGTGACTGACGGCGACGCCTTTTGGGTCGCCGGTCGATCCAGATGTGTATTGCAAGAAAGCCAGCGCCGATGGCTGAGGGAAATCGAACGGTTCATTCCAGACACCCGCATCTTGTTCAGTATTTTGGGCGTCACGCACATCGATAGCGATCAGTTGCTTGTGCCGCCCCCTCAGCTCCGAAGTCAGAATATCGTCGGCATCGCAGATGACAGCATCGACATCGGCGTCGTTCGCGAGTATCTGGAGACGACTTTGCAATGTTTGGCGTCTTGGCGGCGCCGTCGGCACGGCAACGACGTGCGCAATCAAACATGCATAGAAAGCAACGACGAAATGCTTCTGGCTTTTGCAGATGAGAAGCACGCGTTTTCGGGTCAAACCGAGCGACCGCAAGCGCCAAGCAAGGCCAGCGGCCTGTTGCCAGAGTGTATGGTAGGTCAGCGTTTCCTGTGCCAGATCCGCGCCTTTGAAGAACCGGCATGCAATGCCGTCAGCTTCCTCGTGCGCACGAGAATGCATGATTTCAAGGAAATTACTCGCTTTCCCTAGCTTCATGCAAATCTCCACTACGCACTACGTGCAACGCGCGAACTAAACACGCAACTTTCGGTTATACGTGCGGACCGACAGGCCCGCCATTTGCATATCACATATTCATCACGCCGCTTTTACTTTCTCTTCACTAATTTCGCGCCGACTCGTTGCTATCGATCGGTACGACTTAACGATAGATATCGTGTATCAAACAGAGGGTGGTTTGTCAAGATTGATCAATCGCAGTATAGTCGCCCGGAGGAAATTAACAACACGAATCGGAATCATGTTGAGTATGGAGAAGCATACGCAAGGCATGCAAGACGGAGCAATAAAGCTGATTCGCGTTCGACAGCGAGCCTGCCCCGATGACAGCGCTGACTTTCATGTCTCAACGCACGTTTCAACGTATGCTCCTGCAGTCGCAGAATCTGCGACGACATTCATGTGCTGCGAACATGCGCATGCGCATGCGCACGCGCGCGCGCACGACAAGTCGACCAACACTAACGTCATTAGCGTGCGGAACCGGCCAGCGACTGCAGTCGTTCGCATGTTTTCGGAATCGGCGCATTGATGTTGCACCGCACATTCCCCCTGGGCTTCCGCCTCTTCGTGTTTGTAGCGCTACCGCTGCTGGTCGGGGCCGTCTGGTTGTATTCTTCGTTGAAAGCGACGCTCCCGGCTGACCAAGTGCGGTTGGAGAAAGGCGTTGCGGCGCCGGTCACGATTATTCGCGACAAGGACGGTGTGGCGCACATCCAGGCCATCAGCGATCGGGATGCGTTCTTCGCAGTGGGCTATGTCCATGCGCAGGATCGAATGTGGCAACTCGAACTTCAGCGGCGTATGGCCCGTGGCCGCCTGAGCGAGGTTTTCGGGAAGAAAAGCATTGAAGCAGATGTCTGGTTCCGCACTCTCGGTCTGTATGAAGCGGCGAAGCCCGCCTGGTCGACGCTGAGTCCGGAAGCGAAAGCCTCGATTACGGCTTACTCGGCCGGTATCAATGCCTGGCTTGCCGAAAAGCATCCTTTGCCGATCGAATTCCGTTCTCTTGGAATCGAGCCCGAGCCCTGGACCGAATTGGACTCGATTGCCTGGATCAAAATGTTCGCATTGGATCTTGGCGGCAATTTCCGCAAAGAAATCGATCGTTACATAGCCAAGCAGGCGCTCAGCGATGCGCAAGTCGAATTTTTCTTTCCGGAGTATCCTGCCGAAGCGCCGACGACAATCGCCCAAACGACTGACCGGGAAGTGGATTCCTTGGCTGCAATCGCCGAGTTACAGCAACGGCTGCAAGACGAATACAAGATCGCCCATCCGAATACAGGAAGCAATGCATGGGTAGTCAGCGGACGGCATGCCAAGAACGGCGCGGCTCTGCTCGCCAACGACCCTCATCTCGGACTGCAGATTCCTTCGTTGTGGTATGCGATCAGTGTCGATGCGGCAGACCTGAAGATCTCCGGCATGGGGCTGGTCGGCCTTCCGGTGGTGGTTCTCGGGCGCAATTCGCGGATCGCATGGGGCGGCACCAATATGATGGCCGATGCTCAGGATTTGTTCTTCGAGCGGCCGGATTCGACCGGAGAGCGCTATGAAGTCGAAGGAACATGGCTTCCCTTCCAGACGCGGGTAGAGCGCATCGGGGTACGTGCGGACTTCCCGCAGCAACTGCGCGAACGCTATGCGCCGATCACGCTGAAGGTAAGGACGACCAGGCACGGCCCCATCATCAGCGACCATATCGGCGTATTCGAACAACCAGTCTCATTGCGATGGACCGCACTTGCCGACGACGACACCAGTTACGAAGCGTTTTACCGGATGAATTACGCTCGTGACTGGGAAAGCTTCAAGGCCGCCTTGAGTCATCACGTCGCACCGGCTATGAACATGCTGTACGCAGATACCGACGGCAACATCGGTTATATCGGCGCCGGACGAATTCCGATCCGCACACAAGGAGAAGGCACGTTGCCTTCGCCCGGCTGGGACAGCACTCACGGATGGTCCGGATTCGTCCCCCCTGCGCAATGGCCGCAACATTACAATCCACCGTCGGGCTATCTGGTCAGCGCCAACAACAAGGTTGCCGGCGACGATTATCCCTATTTCGTTTCGCATGACTGGGCAAGACCGGCCCGTGCGCGCCGCATCGAGCAACTACTGCGCCAACGCATCGATGCGGGTCAGCGTATGAGCATCGATGACATGAAGCGGATCCAGGCCGATACGATCGATCTCGACGCAGTTGCGCTGTTGGGGTACCTGAAAAGCAAGCTGCCAGAGGGCGGCCACAGCTCGCAGGCCGCGAAATACCTGCGGGATTGGAACGGCGATATGCGCGGCGACAGCCAGGCGGCGGCGATTTTTCACGTCTGGATGCAGCACTTCCGCGAAGCGGCCCTGAGTGACGAACTGCAGGGATCATGGGAAAACCAGCAGGCCGCGAAGACGCTCAGAAGTCTCCAATACAAAGTTCCGCTTGATCGCCTGCACGAACTGACGCAAGACGACAGGCTGGGATGGTGCGACCAGAAAGCCACGCCCGCTCGCGAGAACTGCGACAAAACGCTTGAAGCGGCGCAGAACAGCGCGCTTGCTGAGCTGTATAAGCTCAAGGGCGATTGGAGCATGGACAGTTGGCACTGGCGGGGCATCCAATCGACGATCTATATGCATACCCCTTTCAGTCAATGGAAATTCTTCGATAAGCTCTTCGAGCGCAGAATCGGCAATGCAGGATCTGACAACACCGTCAATGTCGCCTCCTCGGAATTCAGCGGAGCCGACGGTTATCTGCAAAAATTCGGCGCGGGTTTCCGCCAGATCATCGAGATGCGCGCGGATGGAATCGTGCACGAGTACATGAACTCGACCGGCCAATCAGGTAATGTGATGAGCCCGCATTACGACGACATGGTCGTCCCGTTCAGGGACGTGCGCTACCACAGGCTGGTCCCTGCGATTCCGGCCTATGGAGCAGACGCGCGCTCCGGCGATAATGCGCGACGCAATGCCAAGGCGGTGAAATGAACCTCTTTTCGGAGTTCTCGCGCAAGGCGCCGAATAAAGTGTTCGTGTCGATCTTGCTCGGCGGGCTCTCGGGCATTTCCTATTCGTTGCTGATCCCGTTGATCCTCAACGTACTGAAAGAGGGCGATCCGCGTCTCGTGGAGATTTCCAGTGGAGGGCCTACGCGGATATTGACTCTGGATGTCGCCAACGCCCCATTCGCGATGGTGTTCCTGACCGCCTGTCTATTCATCCTGTTCGGCAGAACTCTGTCGCAGGTGTTGCTGACCCGCGTCGCCATCGACGTATCATCGCAGTTGCGAACCCGCCTCTACGAGCAGATCGCAAACGCACCGGTCGCGGCCCTTGAACGGATCGGGGCAGCGCGCCTGGTCGCTGCGTTGACCACGGATGTCCCCCGGATCGTGATCGGCGCGCGAATCTTCCCCGACCTCCTGATCAATCTGGTGACCCTGGTCGGGATGCTAGGTTTTCTATTGATCCTGAACCCCGATGTGTTCTGGTTCGTGCTCGGATGCATCGCGTTCGGGGTGGTGACCTATCAGATTCCCATGTTCATCGGTCGTCGCTATTTCGTCCGTGCGCGGCACAGCTTCGACGGTTTGCAGGAATCGATCCACGGATTGATCCACGGGATCAAGGAGCTGAAACTCAGCGACAACAAACGCGAAGCTTATTTCCGCTCGGTGCTGATGTCGTTCGAACGGGATGTTCGCGAATACGAGAAAACCGGCCATACCGTGGTGCGCATCGCCAACAATTACGGCGATTTGCTCAGTTTCTTCGTGATTGGCTCGATCATCTTCATATTCGTCAACTACAGGGTCATCAGCAACCAGGAGCTGATCGGCGTTGTGATGGCGCTGTTGTACGTCACCGGACCGGTCGCGATCATTCTCGGCTTCATTCCGCAGATCGCGGTGTCCCACGTCTCAATGCAGCGTGTAACCAAGTTGTTCGGCGAAATTCCGTCGGAAGGCATATCTGAGCGCAGGGAACCCGGGCTGGTCTGGGAAGACATCCGTTTTGACGGCGTCACCTACCGGTATTCGGAGAACGGCAGTGATTTCCAGGTTGGCCCCATCGATCTTCGGTTCCGCAAGGGTGAAGTCACTTTCATTGTCGGCGGTAATGGTTCGGGCAAATCGACCCTGGGCAAGCTGCTGACCTTACACTACCGTCCAGCCACGGGCACGATCCGTTTCGGCGATCAGGTCGTGACTGACGAGTCGATCGGCAGCTATCGCCAGTCGATCAGCGCGATCTATTCCGACTATTACCTGTTCGACAAGATCCTCGGCGTCAAGGACGAAGGCCTGACCGACATGGTCGACCATTACTTGAAGGCTTTGCGCCTCGATGGCAAGGTCGCCTATCGCAACGGCAAGTTCACCACGCTCTCTTTGTCGGATGGTCAACGCCGGCGGATGGCGCTGCTGGTCTCGATGATCGACGACAAGGAACTGTACCTGTTCGACGAGTGGGCGGCGGATCAGGATCCGACCTTCAAGCTCGTGTTCTACAACGAGATCCTGCCGGCGCTGAAGGCGAAGGGCAAGGCGATCGTGGCGATCACGCATGATGATCGCTATTTCCATCTCGCCGATCAGATCGTGGTGCTCAGCGAGGGCCTTGTGGCGCGGGTTGAGCGAAGAGGCCATGAATCGTCGGAACACGCGCCAGCCGTATCGAATTCCGCCACAGGCGACGACGACAAGGTGCTTCACTCGAACGGCGGAGACAGCGCGACCTGAATCATCGCAATCGATTGCCCCTGCGACGGAAATCGATTGCGAAACAGTCGCAACCGAACTGGAAGAGCTGCGTCTGCGGCTAGACCCTTGGTTGGAATGTCGACTGAACAGATGCATTCAGACCCACGATGCGCTTGCGCAAAGCCGCACCTCTCGCGCACTACGCAATCGACGAAAGATCTGCCGCACCGCCCCCGCTTCGCGGTCAGAACGGAATGTCGTCGTCCGAGAAATCATCCATTGGCGGCGGACCTCCGGCGGGAGCCGGCCGCGACTGGCCGCCTCCACCACTGTAACCGCCTCCGCGCTGGCCTCCGTAATTTTCGCGCGCAGCTCCCTCTTGCCGCTGCGGCCTCGATGCACGATCGCCGCCGCCCTCACTGCGCCCACCAAGCATCTGCATCTCGTCGGCGATGATGTCGGTGAAATAACGCTCCACCCCATCCTGTCCGGTGTATTTGTCGTACCGAATCGAGCCTTCGACATACACCTGGCTGCCTTTGCGCAGATATTCACCGGCGATTTCACCGAGCTTGCCGAAGAAAGTGACCCGATGCCATTCGGTACGCTCTTGCGTATTGCCGTCGCGGTCCTTGCGCACGCTGGTCGTCGCCAGACGGACTTTGGTCACGGCCATGCCGCCCTGGGTGTATTTGGTTTCGGGATCGTCGCCGAGATTGCCGACCAGGATCACTTTGTTGATACCGCGTGCCATGAACTGTTCCTGCCGATTCGCCGGTATTGGCCGATAAGTATTCGATTATATCCGGGCCGCCGCTGCGATCGGACTTTGACGGAATGGGGGGTGGGAAATCTCTGAATCGGTTCCTGAATGGCGCACTCACAGATAAAGCGGGCGAGCGCTTGAATCGGAGAGGACAGGCTCGGGCTCTACTTGAGTCTGTGGCGTCTGACTGACGCCGGCTTGGCGTTACTTCCCGACAAGGTTGTTGAAAAGTGCGGTTTCCGTGCGTTTTTGACTCGCCGCATCCATGCGGCTCACCGCTTCGCGGCTAACGCGGCGATTCGCGCCAACGCCTGCCGGGCAGTCAAGCCGCGAGACAGGCCCATGCCCGTACTCGCTCACTATGAATCAATTGGTTACGCGCTTGCTTGGTCGGCGCCGCCCTCCGCGGCTGCGCTATCGAACTGTTTTCCCAGCATGCCAACCGGCCATTACCCGGCCGGTATAATGCCGCCGAACCCTATCGGACCCCCTATGGCCGCCTTGTCCGCGCCCCAGACTGACCTGCCCGCCATCCAGGCCCTCGTAGCCGCCGATATGGTCGCGGTCGACGCCCTGATCCGTCGCCGTCTCAGCTCCGATGTCGTATTGGTCAACCAAGTGGCCGAGCATATCGTGGCCGGGGGAGGGAAGCGCCTGCGTCCGATGCTGCTGTTGTTGGCCGCCCGTGCGCTGGGCAACGGGAGATGCGGTGCGGACGCCCATCAATTGGCCGCAGTGGTGGAATTCATCCACACCGCCACCTTGCTTCATGACGATGTCGTCGACGAATCCGACCTCCGTCGCGGCCGCAAAACCGCGAACGCCCTGTTCGGTAATGCCGCCAGCGTTCTGGTCGGTGATTTTCTCTATTCCCGCAGCTTCCAGCTGATGGTCGAACTGGAGCAGTTGGATGTGATGCGCGTATTGGCCGACACCACCAACGCGATCGCCGAAGGCGAAGTGCTGCAGTTGCTGCATGTGCGCAACCCGGACACCGACGAACCGGCCTATCTACGGGTGATCGAACGCAAGACTGCGGTTCTGTTCGCCGCGGCCACTCGTCTGGGGGCGATGCTGGCCGGCGCCGATGGCGCAGCGCAACAACGCTTACGTGACTACGGAATGCATCTGGGCTATGCCTTCCAGATCGCCGACGACGTGCTCGATTACAGTGCCGACGAAGCGGCCTTGGGCAAACACCTCGGTGATGATCTCGCCGAGGGCAAGGCCACGCTGCCCCTGATTTATGCGATGCAGCGCGCCGATCCGGCAACGCGTACGCGTCTGCGCGAAATCGTCGAAGCTGGGGACGCCTCGGCCATGCCCGAAGTGCTGACCGCGATCCTGGCTACCGGCGGGCTGGATTACAGCCGCCGACGCGCGAGCGAATACGCCGATGCCGCCGAACGCGCGCTTGATGGCCTTGAAGAGAACGATGCGATCGCCGCATTGCGTGGATTGGCGCGGTATTCGGTGGGACGGGATCGCTGAGGCCTCGCGCTCTATCCCTTCAGCGCCCGGCGATCATTCCTTTCCGCCGGACAACACCCAGATGGCTTCGCGCTGAGGGTGCTCGCCCGTTCCTTCCGGAAACATACCGCGCTTGTTCGGCCACAATAGGACCAGCACGCGGATGGAACGCTGGAAATAGCCGGTCGCTGCGCCGAAATAATCATCGTGCATCATCGGGTCGGCTAACCCGGCGACTCGAATCATGTAGCCGCCAGACAGTAGCCCGGGGTAATCCTTGCCAACCTCAAGAACACCGCCCTTACGCACGGTGTCGTAACAATTCGCGATGATCGGCACGGCCACCTGTGAAGGCAATCCGAAGATCGAAACCTCCGGATGCCCCAACGTCTCTTCGAACCCGATCGAATAGGAAAAATCGAACTGCCCCTCCTCTTCTCCCGGGACCGAGATGCAATGCCAGCCGTCCCGGGCGATCGAGGCGCGGATTTTGCGATCATCCTGCATCAGCGTCGCCATCTCCAGCGCGGCGGACGGTTCTGCCGTCGATAGTTCGGTTTGTTAGGCTTGTTCGAGTCGCGACGATTGCACTTGCGACACAACAGTTGGACGTTCCTGAACCCGTTGCCGCCGCCTCTGGAATCGGCCTTGATGTGGTCGAACTGCCAGTCCGTGGACGGGGGGCTTTCGCCACGTTTGCTCTTCTTCGGCTTGGTCAGCTCGCACTTGCAGCACTCGCAGGTCGGCTTGCCGAAAAACGCGCAATTCTCGCCCATGACATCGCGCTTGGTCGGACCGCCGATACGCGCCAGGCCGAGCGGGTCGACCCAAAGCAACGGGTCGGGAGTGTAGATGTAGGTGTTGAGTCCACCCTTCAGGCCGGTAGGATCGGACTCGACGAAGCGTCCGGTCTGGGCCTCGTAGTCGCGGAAATAGTTGTAATGCAGACCGGTGACGCTGTCGAATTGCTGTCCCGGGAAGCGCAATCTGTAGGAGAAGACGCCGAGTCCGGACGGATTCTCCTCAGCCACGGAATCGCCGAAGGGCATGCTGGCCCAGCGCCACACCGGGACGCCGGAAGCGTTGAGGATCACGCGCGGCGTATCGAGATGATCGGGTTCGACGAAATAGGCCGCGACGTTTCCTGCTTGCAGCCCGCCGAAAGTAGCGGCGCTGGCAGCAGGAAGCAGGACTGCGACCGGAACGTCGTCGAGCCAGACATGTTCGGCGATCAGCCCGCCTTGACTGTCGTACTCGCCGATCAGATGACCTGCTTCGTCGTAGACAAACTGGCGATAGCCGGAACCGGCGTCGGTGAGCGTGGGACAACTGCCGCCCGAGAGCGCCTCGCAGACGCGTTCGCCAGCGCCGTTATAGCGGTAGCGGGCGAGCACGATCGCGCCCTGCCGCACCTCGGTCAGGCGATTCCTGCCCGAATACGCGAAGGTGTAACCGTTCGACAACGTGGTATTGCCGGCGGCATCGTACTGGCGCGGCGCATCGGCTAACGCCAACAAACGGTTGCTGGCCGTGTCGATCGAATACGTGGTCGCATTGCCGCCATCGACGTATTGCGTGCGATTGCCATTCGCGTCGTACTGCCAACCGAGAACGCGGCCGCCACCACCGATGGATCCGGCGGCTCCGACGAGGCGATCAAGCTCATCGTACGTGTAGGTCCAATCGCCCTGGCGGACGAGCCGCCCGGCGACGTCGTATTCCATCGCGACAGGTTGAGAGGCAACGGTATAGGCATTGATCCGCCCATCGAGATCAAAACCACGGGTATACCGTCCCGCAGCCGAGCGCCAGCTTTTGACCCCGTCGAGCAGGAAATAGCCGATTTCGTCGACCAGGGACTGACCATTGACCGAGATGCCGCTGATCCGTCCATCGGCACCATAACTGTAGGTGATCTGCGCCCCGGAAGGCATCGTCACCGCACCGACGCGCCCATCGATGTAGGCCATTCCGAAAGTGGTACGCCCGTTGACGTTCGTGTCCGCGCCGAGCTGCTGCTGCTGCGCGACGATGCGTCCGTAGGCGTCATAGATGTAGCGCGTGCTGCCACTGCCGTCGCGCATGGTCGTCAGCCTGCCCGCGCGGCCCGCGCCACCTGATATTTCGTCGTAGACGAGATTGATGGTTTCGTCGGGGTAGACGACCTGAGTCAGTCGATTGCCGGAATCATAGGCAAATGAAGAGGTGACGCTCCTCGCATCCGTTCTCGAGATGATATTGCCGCTGGGATCGAACCCGTTCCGGGTAATTCCCGAATCCGCGCTGGTGACCGACAGCAGTTCGTTGAACCCGTTGTAGCCGTACACCGTCGCGACGTTGCGCGGATCGGTGACTTGGCGCAGGTTATCCTGCGCATCGTAACGGTAATTGGTGGCGCCGCCGGCCGGGTCGACCGCGCTCTTCAAACGTTCGAGCGCGTCGTACTGGCTTGCGTAGGGATTGGCCCGCAACGGCGCGCGCATCGCTGTCTCATTGCCCTGCCCGTCGTATTCGAACCGGGTGACGTCATCCGCCTCGACGCCTCTTAGCTCGCGCAACCGCCCGAGTTGGTCGTACACGATACCGACGCTCAGCGCCAACTGGTTGTTCGGGTCGAAACTCTCCTCCTTGATCGTGTCGCCGGCCGCGTTGAGCGTGTATTCGATCCGGTTGCCGAGGCCGTCACGGATGGAGGTCAGCCGACCGGCATCGTCGTAGCCATAAGCGAGCGCGCTGCCATCCGGCATCTGCACGCGAGTCAGGTTGCCAGCGCCGTCGCTGAGATAGACCACGGTTTCACCGACGCTACTGCCCGCAGGCACCGTGGTCACGGTGCGCAGCG
>SSEV01000045.1 GCA_008015095.1 Lysobacteraceae bacterium
ATCCACATCGACCATGGCCTGCATCCGCAGGCCGGAGGCTGGGCCGAGCACTGCCGGCGGATTTGCGCACGCGTCGATGTCCCGTTGCGGATCGCCCGCGTCGAAGTACGACACGACGGTTCCGGCCCTGAAGCGGCCGCCCGGCGCGCGCGCCGTCAAGCTTTCGCCGAAGCATTGGCGCAGGGCGAGGTTCTCGTCCTTGCGCAGCATCGCGATGATCAGGCCGAAACGTTTTTGCTGCATGCCTTGCGCGGCTCCGGCACGGACGGTCTGGCCTCGATGCGCCCCTGGCGGACGTTTGCGTCCGGCTGGTTGTGGCGCCCACTGTTGGGGACGTCACGAGCAGCGCTGCGCCGATACGCCGAAGGTCACGACCTCGCATGGATCGACGACCCCAGCAACGACGATACGCGCCTCGATCGTAATTTTCTGCGCCACCGCGTGATGCCCCTGCTGCGCGAACGTTGGCCGCAGACGGACGCAGCATTCGCGCGCGCCGCGGAGATCGCGGACGAAACCGCGGGTTTGCTCACAGAACAGGACGCCAAGGATCTCGCTGCCGCACGCGCGGGCGATGGAGCGTCACTCTCGATCTCTTCGTTACGCGCGCTGTCTGCGCCGCGACGCGGGCGTGTATTACGCCAATGGGTCGCCTCGATGGGGTGGCCTCCGCTGCCCGGCGCAACGCTCGCGCGGATCGAATGTCTGATCTGCGATCAAACCCGACAAGCCATCGCCATGGATCGGATTCCGCTCGTCGGCTGGCATCACGTCGGAGTCCGGCGCTGGCGCGATGGCCTCTATCCTCTTGAGCGACGAGACAGGGCGATTCCGAAGTCATGGTCCCAGCGCTGGGATGGCCGCAATCCGATCGAGTTGCCCAACGGGGACAGGCTTGCGCTGAGCGGCTTGGAGGCATTCGCCGAGACGCTATGCGTGCACGCGCGTCGTGGCGGTGAGCGGATCAGGCTGCCGGGGCGCACGCATCGCCATCTGCTCAAGCAAGTGCTGCAAGATCTCGGCGTGCCGCCGTGGGAGCGCGAGCGCATGCCCCTGCTCAGCACTGTCGATGGTTTATTGCTCGCCGCAGGCGATCGGATTCACGATCAGGAATTCGCCCGATGGCTGCAGACCGCCAAGGCCCAGTTGGTATGGACGCGGCAAGCTTCGGAGACAGGCTCCGCCCCCTCTGGGTTCTGAAACCCGCAGGGCTTACACTCGCGGCATGACCGGCAAAACATCCCCCGATACCGACGGCGCCGCTTCTCCGGTCGCCGATTTCGAACGCTCGCTCGACGCGCTTGAACAGTTGGTCGAGAAAATGGAGCAAGGCCAGATGAGTCTGGAAGAATCGCTCGCGGCTTACGAACGCGGCGTAGGCCTCTACCGACGCTGTCAGAAAGCGCTGGAGCAAGCCGAACTGCGCGTGCGTCTGCTTAGCGATCCCGACCATCCGGAAGATGCCGAAACCTTTGCGGATGGCGGCACGCGCGACGATGGCTGACCCAGGGCCCGCACGGGCCGATGCGCTTTTCGAGACTTGGCGAGCACGCGCCGACGCCGCGCTGCAACGTGCGCTCACGGCATACGGACGACCCGACTCCCGACTCTATGCCGCGATGCGCCATGCCGCCCTGCTCGGCGGCAAACGCATACGCCCCCTGTTGGTCTACGCCACCGGAACCCTGTTCGGCATCGACGAAGCGGCATTGGACGCGCCAGCTGCGGCGGTCGAACTGATCCATGCCTATTCGCTGGTCCACGACGATCTCCCGGCGATGGACGACGACGCGTTACGGCGTGGTCAGCCTACCGTCCATGTGGCTTTCGACGAGGCGACCGCGATTCTAGCCGGCGATGCGCTGCAGTCGCTCGCGTTTTCGCAATTGGCGGAGGCCGGATTCGACGCCGGAGCGCGGATCGCGATGGTGCGCGAACTCGCCATCGCCGCGGGGGCTTCTGGCATGTGCGGTGGGCAGGCTCTGGATATCGAGGCCACAGGACGGGGCGGCGAGATCGCGCTGGCCGAACTCGAACGCCTGCATGCGCTCAAGACCGGTGCACTGCTGCGCGCTTCGGTGCGGCTGGGCGCCATCGCCGGCAACGCCGATCCCATTGCGCGCACTGTGCTCGATAACTACGCCGAAGCCCTGGGTCTCGCGTTCCAGATCCGCGATGATCTGCTGGACGTTGAGGGCGACAGCGCTACCTTGGGCAAAACCGCGGGCAAAGACCAGGCCCAGAACAAGGCGACCTTCCCCGCCCTGATCGGTGTCGAAGCGTCGCGCGAACGGTTGCGCCGACTCGGCGACGATATGCGCGAAGCGCTTAGCGCTTTCGGCGAAAACGCATCGGCGCTCGACACGCTCGGCCGCCGCGTGATCGAGCGCGATCGCTGAGCCGAACATCGCACACCGAACATCCCGCATGGAACGGTCCGCATCGGTCAGGCGTTGTGGGTCCGGTGCGCGGGCCTGATCTCGATCGAAGAGACGAGCCAGGAAAGATCTGAACAACATCATCCTGGTGTTATTCGGACGCTGCGATATCAAGCCCTTGCGCGTTTGATCCGCAAGCCGCCCTCCATGGTGCGCGAACCCTCTGAGGCGCTCAGAGGTTTCCTAGCTCAAGCCGGATCTCATCCCCGTCCTCGCACGAGTCTTGCAAGACTCTTGGAATAATCGATAAGGCGTCACGCGGACCGATCTGGGACGCGGCTCATTCGTGGACAACATGCTTTCTCGGACGTCTGCGCGTCGGCGGCGAACCGGGCCAGATGCGCTTCGGCGTTTCGGCGACCCGACCACTGTCTTGTGTCCGCTTGGACGCCGCGCCTGCGACAGATGCGGCTGTCGTTGTGATCACGGACCCGTAAGCATCGGCGTCATCGACATAAATCCGGATATCGACGATGTTCGGGCTCAACGTATGCGCCCAGTTGATCGCGGACACCACGTCCGCGCTGAGCGGGCTGACCATTTCGAAAACCACCGGCAATCCAGCCTCACATGCGATCTTGCCATGCCCCTGGGCGCAAGTCGGGTAGCTGGGCTGTAGGTTCTCGATGAATATCCCGACATCGCCCTGCGCACGCGCCCATTCCAGAGCCGTCGGCGCGAGCGTCCCCTGCCCATCCTGGACGTCGTAGAACTCATGCACTTGCAGCTGCGCAATGCCCCGCGCCGCCTCATAACCGGCTTTCACGGTTTGCTCAAGAAACGGGCGCGAGTAGCCTGTCACCTGCGAGGGATCGTTCTCGCCCGCGATCACGCGCAGATAGCGCATGCCCGGCAGGGGCGAATGCACCAGATAGCTCAGGCGACTGGTGGTGCGCGGCGCCGTCCCCGGCTTACAGATGCGTTTGCCTTGGAAATCGAAGCAGCCCTGCGCCGCACCGCCAGCGACTTCGCGCCGGACCAGATGACGGATCGCATCGTAGATTTCGCGCTGGGCGCGCATCGCCGTCGGAGACCAAGGCGCAAGCCGGGTTACAGGGATACCATACCCAGGATGCCGCGGATTCGGATCGGTATAGATCCAAGTCGGCTCGCCTCGGGCAACGCCGTAATCGACCACGGGCTTGGGCAGTCCGCTGAACAAAGTGAGGCTGGCCGGCAAGCCCAGCGCTTCGGCTTTCTCCAGCGCGGCGCGCAATGCGTCCAGGCAGATCGTGAATCTCCCCTCGCTATCGACTGCGGTGATCAGCGATTCCATCGGCAAGCGGATGTCGTAAGCCTTGGTCATCGACCACGACGCAGCCACCCATGGCCTGCCGAGATTGAAACTACGGTCGTTGCCACAGGCGGTCGTGACGCCGCGTTCGGTATCCAGAACCGAGATCGTCTGCGCCTGTGCGACAGCCGTCATCGCCAGCAGGACAAGAATCCAAGCTTCCTTTCTCATTGCGCAACCCTATGTCCGAAGCGTTGATCCCGCCAACGCTCAGGCGCATGCGGGGTTGACAGCGCAGGTCAAAAAAATCGCCTCAAAAAAACGGGCGGTCGAAAACCGCCCGGGGGAAAGTCGCCGAACCGTTTCGGTTCCGGCTCAAGACGCCTGCAGACGCCTGGATGTCGAATGCGGCCCGTACAGGACAATGGCCAGAAAACTGCCTCAGAACAACCGGATCGTCATCGGGAAACGGTATTCCTGGCCATCGAAGGCCTTGAACGCGGCGACCACGGTCAGCACCACCCAGCCCAATGCCAGCACGATCCAAAGCGGCAGCGCGACCAGCAGGCCGATACCGAGCGTGAACACCACCAGCAGAACACTGGCCACCGCATAGATGAACATGCTGAGGTTGAAGTTCAGGGCTTCCTTGGCATGAGCCGCGGCGAAGCCGGACTTGTCGCGCACGATCAGCCACACCACAAGAGCAGCGACCGCTGCGGCGATACCCGCGAACCAAGACGTCGCCAGCGCTGCGACCAATGCGGCGAGATGCGCAGCGGCGGCCCATTGCCGGTCGCTGTCGCTGAGCCCGGCCTTGACCGCATGATCGGGAACACGGGTGCTGACGCCGTCGACGTCGAGATCGCTGTGGATGGAATCGTTCATGGCTGCTCCTCCCGGAGACGAATGCCGGAAACCGTCCGGTGTGGGTACAAGATGAGGCCTGCAGCCATGGATGCAAGCCCAACCAAAGACACCCCCGGTGTCCCTACGATCCGTCGGAAGACATCTCGCTGCTTCCGCTCGGCGCTTCCGCTTTCGCCGTGAAGCGTGCGATCAGCTACGCACTAGATCGCCCAGCGGACGCACGCCGCGACTGTCGGGGAAGATGCTGGTTTCCAATAGGTTTTCGGAAATCCCGAGATGCGCCGAAAGCACTCCCTTGAACAGGCCGCGCATGTCGGTCGTCGGACGCAGGTCACGGCCTTCGTGGAGATCCCTCGGCGTCAATCCCGGCCAGTCGCCGACAATCCTGCCGCCGCGTACCGCACCGCCGGCCAGCAATGCGTGACCGCCGACGCCATGATCGGTGCCCGCACTGCCGTTAACCGCGACCGTGCGGCCGAACTCGGTGACCACCACGATCACGGTCCGCGCCCATTCGTCGCCGAATCCGGTTTTCGCGGCACGCAGGCCCGCATCGAGCTCGGCAAGTTTGCGGTCGAGCGCGTTGGCCTGGGCGCGGTGCGTGTCCCAGCCGCTGTCTTCGACGAAACCGACGCGCGGCGCATCGGGTCCGCGCATCAGTTTCGCCGCTGCGGCCATGGCGTCTGGCAGCCGGAATGCGCCCCGGCGCGCATCCATCGCGGCGCGATCGGCGTTCATCGCGTCGTCGAAAGCAGGGGCCAGCCTTGTATCGGCGGCATACAACGGTTGCAATTGCCGCAGCAGTTCCTCCGACAGATCACGCGGCAGCGGCGGCGACCAGATCTCGGCCTGCGCCGAGCCGCGCATCGCGAGCGGCATCACTTGTGCGATGGCGACGCCTTCGGCGCCGCGCATGGCCCCGACGCAACGCCCTATCCAACCGTCGCGCGCGCCGCCGGGCTCGGCGGTGCCGTTCTCCAGGCAATCCTGCGCGTCGAAATGCGAGCGCTGGCGATAAGGCGGCGCAACCGCCAGCAACGGCAACAGTTCGCGATCGGCGAATAATTGCCGTGCGAAATCAAGTTTCGGATGCACGCCGAAACTGCCGTCGAGACGCAAGGGGTCGGCTACGGCGAGCGCGCCTCGGGCCCGTGCATAGGCCGGATCCGCATAGGGCGGCAACCAATGCAGGCCATCGAGCGCGCCTCGCAACAGGACGACCAGCATTCGATTTTGTCCGGAAGCGGCCCATGACTGTCCTGGCCACAGCGTCAGCAGAGTCGTGGCGGCGGCGCCGGCCAGAAAGCGTCTGCGCGAGACATCGACCGGAGTCGGAATTTCCGGATGATCGTTCATCACACCCTCCACTGGAACGCAGGACTGGAGAACAGCAGCGCGTAGCCTTCCTGCGCGGAACCGGCTCGACGCAGAATCTGGCCGAATTCGCCATCGACACTGCTTTCGCCCAGCGCCTCGACAGCCATTGCGTAAGGTTGTCGCGCGCCAGCAATCTGTTCGGCCAACGCGGCGGCGGCCTGCAGCCGTTTGCGCAAGGCATCGCCGCTGGCCCAATCCGCCGCGGTATCCGGAAATCCGGCAGGCGATCGCGGCGTGAAAATCGGTTGTCCAAGACTTTCCAGCAATCTCGCCAACGCGAAAGGGCGGCGCTCCAGGCGCAACCCGCCAGCGCGCATCGCCGAAACTACGTAATCGTCCGGCGTCTTGAACTTACGCGCGTCCGCATTCCAGGCCGCGTCGTCTTCGATCATCGCGCGATACATCGCCGTCAAGTCACCATCGCTGCGCAGATAAGCGTCGCTCATGCGGCGCACCAGTGTTTGCGGCGGAGCATCGGCGACGAAATGTCGCGCCAGTTTCAAACTCAGATGGCGTGCGGTGGAGGGATGCAGAGCCAGATCGCGCAGGATCTCCAGCCCCTGCGTTTCGCCGCCCTCGGCATAACGCCGCCCGAGCACGGTGCGCGCGCCTGGTTCGTGCGCGCCTGGCCGGAACACGAAGCCGACCACTGGCGCGTCGCCACGACGGACGTCGCGCGGCAGCGGCGTTCCCCAGCCGGTGATCGCACGCGCGAGTTCGATCACGTCCTGCTGGCGGTAACCTCCGTCGACGCCGAGCGTATGCAGTTCGAGGATTTCGCGCGCGAGATTCTCGTTCAGCCCGAGATCGCGCTTGGTTCTGCGTTCGGCCATCTTCGCCAGCGTGGAGCCTTCGCCCACCGAGGCCGAATTGTCGAGGTACTGCAGCATCGCCGGGTGTCGCTCGACCGCAGTCAGCATGTCGACGAAGCGCCCGAGCACATGCGGACGCACGGCTTCGCGTTCCATAGGCGCGGCGAGCAGACGCGCCTGGTTCTTATCGGCGGAGACGGCGAAGTGGTTGGACCAGAACCTCACCAGGCGCTCGACGAAGGGCCGGTCGGTCGTCGCGGCGTAGCCGTAGCGCGCCGTGATCTCGGCGAGGGCGTCGCGGCGGATTTCGTTCTGCAATGGAGTGCGCATCGACGCTTCGCCATCGCCCTGGTCGCGCCGACGTCGCCGCAGCGGCTGCGCGGCCTCGGGCATGTCGTCGGACCTCGGCTGCGCCTGCTCCGGCGCGGCGGCCCCGGATTGCTCGCGCCTGCGCATCAGCAGGTATTCGGTCTGGCGACGCATGATCGTGGCGCTGCCGGGAAGCGCTGCGAACGCAGAAAGATCAGGTTTCGTGCGCAGTTGCGCCTGCAGCCATTCGCGCGCCTCGCGCACTTGCGCCAACTCGCCCGGCCTCGCGCCGAGCCCGAACCGGTTGACCGCCGCGATCGAATTGCCGGACATCTCCGCTACCTCAGCGCTGGAATGAGGTTGTCAACGTTCCAGCGTCGGCGCGGTTGACACGATACGGGTCCGGGCACGAAACACCCCGACCCGCTCGGCGGGCCGGGGTGTCTTGGTCACACCCGCTGACCATATCCGCCGACGCACAGCGTCGGCGGAGGCTGACTTGATCCGGCTGACTTGATCCGGCTTACTTGATCAAACGCAACGCGAACGGATAGCGGTAGGCCTCGCCCTTCTGCGCAGCCAGTCCGGCCATGATGCAGAGCACGAGATTGGCCACCCACGCGGCGAGGTTGATCAGGCCACCGATCAGGATGATGGTCAGCACGATACCGATCACGTAAACGATGGTCAGGGTGATCTGGAAGTTCAGGGCTTCCTTGGCCTGGTCGGTGACGAAGGCTTTTTCCGGCTGGTCCTTGTTGGTCAACCAGATGATCAGTGGCACGATGAACCACAGCAGGATGCACGACAGATGCGTGATCAGCGCCAGGGTCTTCTGATCGTCGGAGGGAGCCCCCGACGGCGCCGGTGGCGGCGAGGTGTATTCGTTCATATCGGACATCGCTTCAACTCCCCTTTCGTGGTTCCGACTCGTGGATGGGTTTCGATCACAACAGTTCGCTCACAACAGCCTGCCGCAGAGCGGTCGGCATGGGCTCAGGATACACAAACGTCAAATCGAGCCGGCAACGGTCATCCGTCCGACCAGGACCGAACCGGTGCGCAAATGCGAACGCGGATCGATATCGTCGCCCACCGCCTCAATGCCGAGGAACATCTCGCGCAAATTGCCGGCGATCGTAACGCCATCCACCGGATAAGCGATTTCACCCTGTTCGATCAGGAAGCCGGCGGCGCCGCGCGAATAGTCGCCGGTGATCCCGTTCACCCCTTGCCCCATCAGTTCGGTCACCAGCAAACCGCGGCCCATGCCGCGGATCATGTCTGACAGTTCGCCGGCATTGGAGGTGATGTCGAGATTGAAGGCTCCCCCGGCGTTACCGGTGGTCTCCAGGCCGAGTTTGCGCGCCGAATAGCTGCCGAGGAGATAGCGCCGGAGCACGCCGTCCTCAACCAGGGCCGACTCGCGGGTGGCGACGCCCTCGCCGTCGTAGGACGTGGAACGCCAGCCACGCATACGGAACGGGCGTTCGAGGATCGACAGCCATGCCGGAAAGACTGCCGTACCGGCCCGATCGAGCAGGAAACTGGCGCGTCGGTACTGTGCGCCGCCCGCGACCGCATTGATCAGATGGCCGAACAAACTGCGCGCGATCTCGGACTGGAACAGAACCGGCATTTCGGATGTCGGCAGATCCCGCGGCGCCAGTCTGGCCACGGTGCGCTCCGCCGCCCGTCGCCCGATCTCGTCCGGGGCATCCAGATCCTCGCGGCAGAGCGCGGCGCTATACCAGTGGTCACGCTGCATCGTCTCGCCTTCGCCAGCGATCAACGTGCAACCGATACTGTGTTGGGTATCGCGGTTCCGCCCGACAAACCCATGACTGTTGGCGTAGACCGAGATCGACCGGCTGCTGGACACCGATGCGCCCTCGGAATTGCCGATCCGCGGATCACTGTCGCGTCCCGCCGCTTCGCAGGCGCAGGCCAGATCGATCGCATGATCCGCATCGAGATCCCAGGGGTGCCACCCATCGAATTCGCGGATCTCCGTCGCCATACGCTCGGGGTCGGCCAGACCGCTGGCGGGATCCTCCTCGGTATGCCGGGCGATCAGGCAGGCCTGGGCGATCGTCGCCTCCAGGCTGTCGTCGCGCAGGTCTGCCGTGCTGGCCACGCCCCTGCGCGTGCCGAAATACACCGTGATCGAAACACTGCGATCGCGCGTGGATTCCACGCTTTCCACCTCGCCCATGCGCACATTCACATTGAGGCCACGATCCTCGCTGCAATCGACTTCGGCCTGATCCGCGCCACAGGCGCGGGCGCGGGCCAACAGATGTCTGGCCAGATCGGACAAGTGATCGAGACGTTGCAGACTGTCGTCCGGACCGCGGTTTCCGTCGGCGGAGGCCACGGTCGGATCGGAATCAGCAGGAGCGATGCGGTTCAATGCTTTATCCTGTCGCTGGTTCATTCATTCGGATCGCGGATCGCCGTAGCGGCGAATCTCGCGACAACCTATCAAGTATGCGCGGAAAAGATCCCGAAACCGGCGAATTTCTCTCGCCCAGCCGCAGTCAGCGCAGGCGCGATGCGCTGGAGGTGCTGGAACTCGCCCGCCAACTGGCCGCGTTGAGTCCGCAACAGGTCTCGAAGCTGCCCGTGCCCGAGCCATTGATTGCGCACATCGACGACACCCGGCGGATCACCTCGCATATCGCGCACAAGCGTCAGTTGCAATTCCTGGCCAAGCAGATGCGCAAGGAAGACGAACAAACGCTGGATGCGATCCGCGACGCGCTGGACGCCAGCGGCGATGCCGCGCGCGCGGAAACGGCGATGCTGCACCGCGCCGAGGCCTGGCGCGACAAGCTGATCGCCGAAGGAGACGCCGTGCTTGCCGAATTGCTGGCGGAGCATCCGCAAGCCGATCGCCAGCATTTGCGCCGACTCGTGCGTAATGCGCAGGAAGAGCGACTGAAGCACAAGCCCCCGCATGCCTATCGCGAACTGTTCCGCGCGTTGCGCGAATTGCTCGGCGCGGGGGCCACGCGCGACGCCGAGGGCGGAAACGAAGAACAAGAAATGGACGCCGCCGCCGACATCACCGATGGCGTCCGCGGCGATGTGCGCGGCGCGAGCCGCTGAACGTCCCGCCTCAGGCGTCTGGTCGCCGTCCTCAGACGCAGTAGTCAGGCCTCCGGAATTCACGCCCTGGTCCCGCCTACCGTCAGTTGTTCGATCAACAACGACGGCTGGCCCACGCCGACCGGCAGGCTCTGTCCGTCCTTGCCGCAGGTGCCGACGCCATCGTCGAGCGCGAGATCGTGGCCGATCATTTTCACCCGCTGCATGGTTTCCGGGCCATTGCCGATCAGGGTGGCGCCTTTCACCGGCGCGGTGATGCGGCCGTCCTCGATCAGATAGGCCTCGGTGGTCGAGAACACGTATTTGCCGCTGGTGATGTCGACCTGGCCGCCTCCGAAGTTCGCTGCGTACAGGCCGCGCTTGACCGAACGGATCATGTCTTCAGGCGCGTCCTGGCCGGCCAGCATGTAGGTATTGGGCATCCGCGGCATCACCAGATGCGCGAACGACTCGCGGCGCCCGTTGCCGGTGGGCGCCATTCCCATCAAGCGCGCATTGAGCGTGTCCTGCATGTAACCGGTCAG
>SSEV01000134.1 GCA_008015095.1 Lysobacteraceae bacterium
CTACGACGGATTTCTGGACGATTCGCGCGAACGCGCCTTCCTGCATTCGCACAGTTACACCGGCAATCCACTGGCCTGCGCGGCGGCGCTCGCTTCGCTGGAGATCTTCGACCAGGACGCGGTGCTTGAGCGCAATCGCGCGACCAGCGAGAAGATGGCGCGACGGGCCGCCGGTGTCGCCATGCGCCGGCATGTCGCCGAGGCGCGTCAGGCCGGGATGATCGTCGCCTTCGAATTGACCCGCGACGGCGACAAGCGCGCCCCGTTCGACCCATCGCTGCGGATCGGCCTGCGCGCATACCGCAGCGCGTTGGCGCGCGGCGTGTTGCTGCGGCCGTTGGGCGACGTGCTGTACTGGATGCCGCCGTATTGCATCGACGACGCGCAGCTGGATCTGCTCGCACAGACCACGCTGGACGCCATCGAGGAAGCCACCGCATGCGCCTGACCCGGATCTTCGTCGACATTCCGCTGCAGGTCGGCGCACGGATCGCCTTGCCCGAGGCGGCGGCCGCGCATCTGGTGCGCGTGCTGCGTCTGCGCGAGGGCGAGTCCTGCGTGCTGTTCAACGGCGACGGCCACGATCACGACGCGCGCCTGCTCGCCGCGAACAAACGCGGGGTCGAGGCCGAGGTGACCGGCACGCGCGCGATCGGCAATGAATCGCCGCTGCGCATCGTGCTGCTGCAAGGCGTCGCCCGCGGCGAAAAAATGGACCTGATCCTGCAGAAAGCGACCGAGCTGGGCGTGACCGCGATCGCGCCGGTCTTCGCGGAACGCACCGAAGTGCGATTGGACGGCGAGCGTCTGGGCAAACGCATCGCGCACTGGCGCAGCGTGATGATTTCGGCCTGCGAACAAAGCGGGCGGGCGCGGATTCCGGAACTGTTGCCGGCGCGCGACCTGAGTCAAACCGCGCCAGCGTTCGCGGCGGATGCGCTCAAGCTGATCCTCGACCCCGCCGGCGAAGATCGCTTCGATACGTTGGCGGCGCCTGGCGCCGAAGGCGTGGCGATCGCCATCGGCCCCGAAGGCGGCTGGTCCGAGAAGGATCGCGCCTGCCTGCGCGAGGCCGGCTTCACCGGCCTGCGCCTGGGACCGCGCGTGCTGCGCACCGAGACCGCGGGGCTCGCCGCGATCGCGGCGATGCAGGCCAGATTCGGCGATCTGTAGGGCGGGTCTTGACCCGCCATATCGCCTACATCACGGCGGGTCAAGACCCGCCATTTCGTCCTCATAACGGCGGGCCAAGACTCGCCATTTCGTCCTCGTCACGGCGGGTCAAGACCCGCCATATCGCCTACATCACGGCGGGTCAAGACTCGCCATTTCGTCCTCGTCACGGCGGGTCAAGACCCGCCCTACGGGTCGTCATGCGACGTGGAGGATCTCGCGGTGCAGCCGGCCGTCGACGCGACGGATCGAACGCCAGTTGGAATTGTCGTTCAAGGTGATCCAGCGCCGCTCCTCGCTGCGGTAGAACCAGTCCTTGTCGTTCTGGAAGTAGATCTGCAGATCGCCTGCTTCGAGGATGTTGAGGATCTCGTTGCTGTGCGAGCGGATCTCGTCGAAATCGGTCGTGGCGCGCTGACCCATTTCACTGTAAAGCGAGTTCAACGCGAGCAGATCGTCGTTCACCGCCTTGTCCATCGGCACGACTTTCAGACCGATCCGCCGCGCTTCGTCGAGCATGATCGGATAGCCATGCGATGGATATTTCGAGTTCAGCACCTGGGCGATTTCGAGGATCCGGCTTTCGTCGTCGAGGTGGTAGGACAAGAGTTCCTTGCACAGCATGATGCTGAGGCTGTCGGCGCGGTCGACCGCGCCGATCAGCAGCGGGTGCACGTGCTGGGACAGCGATTGGTAAGGATTGAGGTGAGCGTCCTTGTTCTCGGTGTTCCAGCGCCGGATCACCCGGCTGAGTTCGTCCAGGCTCACCCGCACGCGGTCGTTGTCGCGGTCGAGCGGCGAAAGGTCGTGGGTCAGCGAAGTGTCGACCGCGCAGAGATAGGCCATCGGCCCCATATGGATCTCGTCCGCGCCCAACGCGAGCATGGTCGCTGCCGAAGAGCATTCCAACGGGGCCAGCAGACGCACATGCGAGGCGTATTGCCGGATCAGGTTCATCAGACGCAGCGACGCCTGGCCATTACCGCCGTCGGACTTGACGAAGAGGTAGATCAGTTCGTGCTTGCCCAGCTGCTCCAGCAGCGCGTAAGCGGCGAGCACGTCGCTATGGCAGATCGAACCGCGCGGCGAATTCCAATAGGCCAGCACCGGCGCACCTAGGCGCTCGCCGATCTTGGTCAAGAGCGCCTGGGTCTTCTTGAACAGGACCGGCGGCTGTTTGATCTTTTGGGGGGTTTGCTCTTCCATCGACGAGGCGCCACCGGACAAACGGGCCGGCATCATCGCACGAGACCCCGCAATCGTGCGATTCCCGGCCGATCCGTCACGCGCAGGCCCGAAAGGCAGGGCCGGACTCGGGACATCACGGCGATCGTCAACGCCCCCGGCGTACCGTCCGAGGGGAACGACAGCGATTCAACTCAGCGTTTGCTCGGTCAACCGACCTGCGTCGCCGCTCAGGCCGCGCTCTCCACCGGCGGACGCAGCACGCGGATGATCATCCTCTCGGTGCCGTCGAGGTCGGGGATCAGCGCGATATCGTTGTTGTACATCACGCGCAAACGGACGCCTTCGGGCAGGGTTTCCTGATGCGCGCTATCGACGATCAGCGCATCGCGCGAGACGGTCACCAAGCGCGGGAAGCCCTGCGCCACCAAGCCGAAATACGGCAGTTTGGGGTCGCCGCCAAGCGCCTTGAGCACGACGACCTTGGTGCCTATCGCGGCGCCCTCGGTATGGGTGCCGGCGATGCGCGCATACGAGACCAGCGGCACCGCCCAACCACGCCAACGGATCTGCCCCAGCAGCCAATCCGGCGCATGTTCGATCGACTCGGGTTGCGCATAGGACAAGACTTCGACCGTGGCCGCATTGGGCAACAGCAACTGCGAGCCAGCGATCTGGATCAGGACGCCACGGACTTCATTGACAGGTGTGTTCATGGATTCAGGACCGGCTGGGCCAGCGTGTTGAGAGCCGGCCGGCGAGTTCGGCGGGAAGACCGGAGGCGACGCCGCGCGCGCGCAGTTCGGCGCAAGCCGCGCCGTCGTAGCAATCGTCCGGCGACTGCGCGATCACCAAGGCGCCGCCCGCCGCCGCGGCCATCGCCGCCTCGACCAGTGCGGGGTCGCTGCCGCTGAGGAAGACGATCGCGCTCTGCGCGACGGGAAGCGCGGCGTACACCGCATCCGACGCGGCTGCGTCGGCCACGAAAATCAGGCCCGCTTCGTTCGCGGCGACGTTCATGCCTTCGGGGAGGAAATACACCGTCCCCGGCACCGCGCCTTCGCCCGATTCGGCCAGGGCCACCGGCATCGCGGCGGCGCGCGCCATCTGCGCCACCAGACGGTCGTAACGCCCCCCCTGCAGATGCAAACGGACCAGGATCTGCGCGGAGAAGGTTCCCGGCATCGCGGCGAGCAATTGCCGCACGGGGTCCGGGCCGCCCAGGCCGGCCTCGACCAGGACGATGGCTTCGACGCCAACCGCCGTCGGCGCGGTGCGGCTCGCCGGAGTCGGGGATTCGTCGAAATCAACCAACGACAGGCCCGCGATGCGTTGTTCGAGGTCGTTCAGATCGCGCGAGAATCCATGCGCTGCGGGCGCAGCCAGTGACGCGGGGCCGGCGAGGCTGGCGCCGAG
Organism: Lysobacteraceae bacterium; assembly: GCA_008015095.1. Classification (GTDB taxonomy): domain Bacteria; phylum Pseudomonadota; class Gammaproteobacteria; order Xanthomonadales; family Xanthomonadaceae; genus Lysobacter_I. The sequence goes on from SSEV01000134.1 coordinate 3,775, forward strand.
GGCGTCGCCATCCACACGACCGCCCACGGGACGGCCCGTCGCCGCGGCATCCGCATAGAGCGCTTCCGGTATCGCATCCGAAGCCGCCTTACGGGGAATGAGCGCATCCTCGAAACGCGCTTCGAGCATCGCCGGAAACTCGGACACATTCGATGCGTAGACGTTCGATGTGTGGCCGGCCGAGTCCTCCCCTGAAGCGGAGGGGAGGGAAAATTCGACGACATGCTCGGCCTTGCCGGCGGACAGCTCCTGCAGGAAGAACGCATCGTCGTCGAACTGCAATGGGCTCGACTCGGGCCCGGCGGCGCGCGCGCGCTCATCGATCTGCAATGCGCTGACGTCGATGACCGAATAGGACACGAAATCAGGCTCCGCCGCCGCGTCGGACAGGATGAAGGCCGCGCCCGCATGCTGAGACGGCGCGTCGGAAAATCCCGATGCCTCGGTAGAAACGTCGCGCAGTCGGGCTTCGGCAGGCGCCGTATCGACGCCCAGTTCGGAGGCGACCGGATCGGCGGCGAACTCGAGCTCAAACTCGCTCAAATCGAAAGTGGACAATTCGATGTCGTCAGCCTGCACGGCCGGCTGATCGTCGACGATCACGGCGGCTACGTGCGGCAAGCTTTCGGACGGCATGCTTTCGAGCGGCATGCTCTCCAGCGACATGCTCTCCAGTGCGATGCCGTCAAAGATTTCGCCGTCGAAGATCTCGCTTTCCAACGATATGGCGCCGAACCGCGCATCATCAGACGATGCCCGCTCGATAACGCGCGATCCCGCCGACGCCGGGCCTGGCGTCATCGCTTCAAGCGAAAGCCCCGCGAACGGGTCGTCATCCGTCACGTCGTTCGGCGACGACTGCCGCGCGGACAGATGCGGCTCATGCGAAGCAGCCTCAATTGATGCATGCTCAAGGGATGCATGCTCAAGTGAGGCATCTGGCCGAGAATCCGACGCAAGCTCAGGAGCGACGACGGCATTCCCCGCATCCGCCGACGGGTCGAGGTCGATATCCACGAGCGCCAAACCCGAGATCGCATCGTCGAACCGCGTCGTCAGCGTGGATTTTTCGCGCGCATCGGCCGACATCGAAACGGCCGGTACGGCGTCCGCTTCCACCAAGGTCAGATTCGGGGCTGCGATATCGGGCGGCGACGCTTGGGCGGCTGCAGGGAGCGCGCCGTTCGCGTCATCGGCCTCGACCAACTGCAAATTCGCGGCAGGCCCATCGACGATCGGCGTATCGAGCCTCGGCGCTTCGCGCCGCAAGTCATCGAGGGAAGCGACTTCAGATGGCGCGGTTTCCAGTCGTGCTGCTTCGAGTGGCGCGGTTTCGAGTGGGGCGGTGTCGAATGGCGAGGCTTCGAATGGCGAGGCTTCGAATCGTGCGTTTTCGTCTGCGGCGCCCACGACGATACGCGTCGCCGTTTCGATCTGGATGCCGTCGACCGGCACACTGTCGGCGCGGGCCAGCGCTTCTTGCGCGAACGGCGCTAAATCCAGGTGCGCGAATGCGGACGCGGGTTTCGGCAATTGCCCTGGCGATGGATGCCAGTTCTGGTCGGCTTCGGCGCCTGGCGGCAGCACGTCGTCGTGCCGATTGAGTTTTGCGGAAAGATGACGAACCCAACGCGCGGCATCCCAACCGGCGCGATGCGCGGCGATGTCGGCCTCGTCGAAAATCACGGTGATCGCGGGATCCATCAACAGACTGTCGAACCGGTCGAGCGCCTGCTCCACGCCGGGTTCGAGCGCGACCAGCACCGCCCGCACGTCGGCGAGAAGCAATTCGTTTTCGTCGAGGGTGGTCGGATCCGCCGTCAACACCAGCGCCGCGCCGGCTTGGCGCAGCGCATCGGCCAGATTGTCGGAAGCCTTGCCGGCGCGCGCGAGCAACGCGACGCGCGGCCCGGCTCCGGAGGCGGACTCAAGCATCGGACCTCACCGTCTCCAGCAGGGAGAATACGTTGCGCATCAGCTCGTTTTCCTGATACGGCTTGCCAAGGTAACGATCGACACCGAGATCCATCGCGCGCTGGCGATGTTTGTCGCCGGTGCGCGAGGTGATCATGATGATCGGCACCCGCGCCAGACGCGGGTCGGCTTTCATCGTCTCGGCGAGTTCGTAACCGTCCATTCGCGGCATTTCGATGTCGAGCAGCATCAGATCCGGCACCCGCTCGACCATGCGTTCCAGCGCGTCGATGCCGTCCTTCGCGGTGACCACTTCGAAGTTGTTGCGCTCGAGCACCCGACCGGTGACCTTGCGCATGGTGATCGAGTCGTCGACCACCATGACCAGAGGCACCTGGCGTTCTTCCGCCGACGCGACTTCGGTTTCCGCCGCTTCCGGCTCGGCGACCAGCCGGCGCACCAGCGGGGCGACGTCGAGAATCACCACAACGCTGCCGTCGCCCATGATGGTGGCGCCGAAAATGCCCGGAATCGACGCGACCTGAGGACCGATCGGCTTGACCACGATTTCACGGTTGCCGACGATCTGATCGATGCTGACCGCGACATGCAGATCACCGGAACGGGTCAACAACAGCGGCTGCTGCAGCTGCCCTTCGGCCTTGGCCGGCGCATGCCCGATCAGCTTGCCCAGATCGTGCAATACGTACTCTTCGTTGCCGTAGCGGTAGCTGGTCGCACCCTTCTGCAGTTCGTCGCGCGGAATGCGACCGACACCGCGCACCGATGCGATCGGCACGGCGAACAAGGTCTCGCCGATCCGCACGAAGGCCGCCTGGGTGACCGCGAGCGTCTGCGGCAGACGCAAAAGGAAGGTCGTCCCGCGCCCCTTCTCGGACTGGATATCGAGCGTGCCGCCGAGCTGGCGCACTTCGCTGGCGACCACGTCCATGCCGACGCCGCGGCCGGCGAGACGGCTGACTTCATCGGCGGTGGAAAAGCCGGGTTCGAGGATCAGCGCATCGAGCTGCGCATTGGACACCGTGGCGCCCTTGCGCAACAGGCCACGGGACTCGCCGCGCGCGCGGATCGCGTCGCGATCGAGACCGGCGCCATCGTCGCTGATCTGCAGAACGACTTCCGAACCTTCTTTGCGCACCGCGATCCGCACCGTGCCCTCGTCGGGCTTGCCGGCCTTGCTGCGCTGTTTAGGCAGTTCCAGGCCGTGCGCGACCGCGTTGCGCAGCATGTGCTCCAGCGGCGCGGTCATGCGTTCGAGCACGTTGCGATCGAGTTCGCCCTGGGCGCCTTCGAGTTTGAGCTGCACCGCCTTGCCGGTATCGCTGGCGGCCTGGCGCAACACCCGGCGCAGACGCGGCACGACGGTGTCGAACGGCACCATGCGCGTGCGCATCAGCCCTTCCTGCAGCTCCGAGCTGACGCGGGACTGCTGCAAGAGCAGCGTGTCGTACTGCTGGGTGAGATCTTCGAGCGTACTCTGCAAGCTGCTCAAGTCGGCCGCGGTTTCGGCCAGCGCGCGCGAGAGCTGCTGCAGGTTGGAGAAACGATCGAGTTCCAGCGGATCGAACGTGGCGTCGCCGCTTTCACCCTCGCGCTGATAGCGCGCGATGATCTGCGCCTCGGTTTCGATTTCGAGACGGCGCAGCTGATCGCGCAGACGCACATTGGTCTGCCCCATTTCCGAGGTCGCCGCGCGGAACGCGCCGAGCTGCTGTTCGAGGCGCGAACGATAGATCGCGACTTCGCCCGCGTAGTTGACCAGTCGATCCAACAATTCGGCGCGGACGCGGACCTGCTCCTGCGTGGTGCGCAGACCGAATTCGTCGTCCTGCGCCGCGCCGAATTCCATCGGCGCCGACAAGGGCTTCAAACCACCGCGCGCGACGATGTGCTGGGGCTGCGCATCCGTTTCGATGGCCGACTCGGCATCGAGTTGGCCGGCGGCGAGGGTTTCGAGTTCGGGTTCCGGTTCGCCGACAAAGGCCGGCGTTTCGGCCTCAGGCGCAAACGCGACTGGTTCCGGCTCGAACACGAAGGCCGGAGTCTCCGGCTCCGCCACGAAAACGGGCGGCTCGGAGACGAAGGCCGGAAATTCCGACATATCGGCGAATGCGGGCAGTTCCACTACCGGAGCGGTTTCGGACGGCTCCGGCAGCGATACGAACGCCGGCAATTCTTCGGCGGCGCCACCCGATACGGGCAACTGCGGCGCGGGCAAACCCAAGGCCCGGGTATCGAACTCCGCGATCAGGGCCGCAGGCATCGCGATCGCATGACGCTCGCCGACCCGGGTGACCATGGTGTGCAAACGGTCGAACCCGGTTTCGAGCAACGGGATATCGCGCGCGCCGAGTTGCAAGCGCTGTTCGGCCGCGGCTTCGAGTAACGACTCCATGGAATGGCCGAGCTCGCCGATCGCCATGATGCCGGCCATCCGCGCACCGCCCTTGAGCGTATGCAGATCGCGCTGCAGGCCGACGACCGCGTCGCGTTCGTCCGGGGATTCGCGCAGGCGCACCAGCAACTGATCGGAATGATCGAGCAGATCCTGTCCTTCCTCGACGAAAATATCGATCAGATCGGGATCCAAATCGGCCATCTCCAGAGATTCGTCCGGATCGGGATCTGCCGCCAGCGCAGCCATGATCCGCGCCGCATCGGCATACATGGCTTCTTTGGCTGCGTCCGCTTCGCGCCGCTCCGCTTCCAGGCGTTCCGTTTCGAGACGTTCGGCTTCGATGCGTTCGGCTTCGAGACGCTCCGTTTCGATGCGTTCGGCTTCGATGCGTTCTGCTTCCAGCCGCTCTGCTTCGAGGCGTTCGACTTCGCGGCGTTCTGCTTCCAGTCGCTCCGTTTCGAGACGTTCGGTTTCGCGGCGTTCCGCTTCCAGGCGCTCCGTTTCGAGACGTTCGGTTTCGCGGCGTTCGGCGTCCTGTCGCGCCGCTTCGAGGCGTTCTGCTTCAAGCCTCTCAGCCTCGCGACGTTCGGCTTCCAGACGCTCCGCTTCGAGCAGCTCGGCTTCAAGCAGCTCTGCCTCTCGACGTTCGGCTTCTCGACGTTCTGCTTCCCGACGTTCTGCTTCCCGACGCTCGGCGTCGAGTCGTTCCGCTTCGATACGCTCGTGCATCAGCGGCTTGGCCGCTTCTTGCTCGATACGCTCGACCTGCTGCCGTTCGGCTTCCAGCGATTCCATCAGCGCCAACAGGCGTTTGATCTCGTCGCGATCGTCCGACTCGACCGGCGCCGGCGGCTTCACCGCGGGTTCGTCTTCCTGTAACTGGTATGCGCCAGCGAGCAATTGCGCCAGTTCCGCTTCGGCGGAGGCATCCAGTTCGATCAGATCGAGCCCGTCAGCATCGTCCGGCAGCGCGAAATCTGCGGCTGGCGTCGTGCTAGATGGCTTGCCCGGGATCGTCGGCGCTTCGTCCCGAATCGGTTCGATAGCGTCGAATTCCGCGGTGAGATCGCCATAAGCGCTGAGATCGAGTTCGGTCAGCTCGATCTCGGCATCGAGGTCAGTTTCGTGGGTGGCGCCGTCAAGATTCGCTTCCGCGTCGCGGTCGCCGGTCCCGATGCGGGTTTCGGATTCGAATTCGATGTCCGTGGCCAGTTCTTCGTCCACCACCAGCGAAGGCCGCGACTCTGGAAGGCCATCGCGCAGCACAACGAGGCGGGCGGCGAGCGCATCGCAACGCGGCACGCGGCCTCCGGAGGTCGCCAACGCCGCGACGGTTGCGCGAATCTTGTCGGCGAGATCGGTCAACGCCGCCACGCCTTCCAGGTCCGTCGCATCGCCGGCAACCATCAGACGGCGCACATAGCCTTCGGCCGGGGTCAAGGCATCGGTGATCGCCGGCACTTCGGTCATCGCGAACGCGCCGTTCATGGTGTGGATCGCACGGACCAGCGCTTCGTCGGCTCTGGTTGGGGCGCGGCGCGCACCGTCCAACCAGGTATCGATGGTGCGCAGATGCCCTTCCACTTCCGCCTGCAGGATTTCGAACAGCACCGGATCCACGCTCGCCGCGTGTCCGTCGTGGTCTTCGAGCGCATGCGGCGACGCCTCTTCGGCCTCGACAGCCGCAGCGGTCGCCGGTTCGGGCATCGCTTCGACCGGTGTGGCGGACAGCGTTTCCGCCGGAACCTCAGGCGTCTGCGGCGAAGCGATGTCGGTCGCGCCTTCGCCCGCGGCTTCGTTCGCGCTTGCATTTGCAGCTTCGGCCACACGCGCTTCGGGCAAGGGCTCGGTCGCAGACGAGAGCGGCGGTCTCGCAGCCTGCGCGAAGACGGGAATGGTGTCGTCGCCTGCGGCGATGCGGTCGGCGAACGCTTCCATCGCCGCAAGATCCGCCTGCACGACGGCGCCATTGCGCAGGGCGGCATGGAGTTGGGGCAAGGCGGCGTTTGCGTGATCCACCATCGCCACCACTGCCGACGAGGCCGGGCGCAGGCCATCGCGCACCTTGTTCAGCATGTTTTCGATCTTCCAGCTGAACTCGCCGAGCGTACGAGCGCCGACCAGGCGGCCGCTGCCCTTCAGCGTGTGGAAGACACGACGGATCGGCTGCAGCGCCTCGATGTTGGCCGGATCGGCGCGCCATACCGGCAGCAACTGATTGAGATTGCCGATTTCCTCCTCGAACTCTTCGAGGAAAATTTCGCGAATCTCGTCGTCGATATCGTCGCTGGAGGTATCGAACCCCGCCGACGCGGGTGCGGCAACAGGCGGGGCCGGCGTCGCAACGGGCGGAGCCGCGACGCTCTGGAAGGGCGCCGTCGACGGCGGCGCGGTTTCCACCGCCAAAGCCGCATCGGCGAGCGGCTCGAATATCGGCGGTGCGCGCTCTTCGGCCAACGCGGCGGCCGCGCGCTCCAATTCCTCGGGCGGCAGGAACTGTTCCGCGGCAGGAACCACAATCTTGACGCTGGCGGGCAGTGGCCAGTAGCCCAACGATTCAAGGCTGTTGCGGGTGATATCGAGGATGTCGTCGCGGTTCGCACGCTGCTCGCGCAGGGCTTCGAGGTAGTACTCGATGCTTGAGAGCGCGTCGGCGAAGGTGTCGAGCTGGCGGCTGTTGGGGATGCGGCGACGCTCCAGCAGCTCAAGTTCGGTATACATACGCACGCCGTCGAGATACTCGGCCGGCTGCGGCAATTCGAGGATGTTCAACGCGCCGGACACGTCGCGCAGCAGTTTCGGCACATCGGCGAGTTCCGCGTGGTTCCAGGCGGTTTCGACGAAGGCGACGAAGGCTTGGCGCGCGGCGGCGAAATTGACGATCGCCTCGCGCAACAACACATCAAGGACTTTGCGCGCTTCGGCCGTGGACAGATCGTCCTCGCTGTCGGCGCTATCGCCACCGGCGAGACGGGCGACCTGATCGTCGAGCGAAGCGTCGACGTAGAGCAAGGCGCCGGCGATATCGAGCAAGGCGGTTTCGTTGGCCTGACGCTCGCCGTCGACGATCTGCTGCATGGCGTCGCGCTGCTGCTGGACCAGATTGCGGGCGAGCCCGAGGCCGAGCATGCCGAGCGTATCGGAAACGCGCCCCAGCGCTTCGGCCTGCGGCTGCAATGCGGCGGGCTCGTTGCGGCCGGTGCGCAGGTAGAGATCCAGCGCGTCCTTGACCCGCAACAGATCTTCTTTGACTGCAGCCGATACCGTATCGAGCAAGGACCGATTGCGCCCGGCGATGCTGCCGCGCGCATGGTCGAGTTCGGACTCGGTCGGCTTGAGCGCATCGAGATCGAATACTTCGCGCAACTTGCGCAAGGCCGGGTGGCCATCGTCGCTATGGGCGACGTGATAGAGCAGTTGGCGGGTGGGTTCGAGCGCTGCGTCGGAACGCGGACCTTCGAACACGCCCTGATCGAATAGGCGGCGGGTTTCGCGATCGACGCTGGCGAAGGCCTGCCTCAGGCTGGCGCTCGGCGCCATCGCGCCGTCCTGCAAGGCGCTGGCGACCATCGAGGCGACCCAGAGCATGCGTCGCTGCGCCTCGTCGGAGGTGCGCGCGAGCAAGGCTTCGAGCGCGAAGTGCAGGCCCTCGGCGTCACCGGGCGCGCCCTGCTCGGGCCAAGCCTGCAGCGCGTCGCGCAAACGGGTCAGGAAGGGCGCGACCTCGGTGGTGCGCACCGCGGCCGAGTGCGCCGGCGCGCGCGGCAACGATGGCGGCAGCGCGCGATCGAGATCCGGATTGAACAGCACGCTTTCGCTCAAGCCGGTTTCGCCGCGCGCAGCGCGCAGCTCGTTGAGCATCGGCAGCAGGACGATCGAAATTTCCTTATGGCCGCTTTGCAGACGCTCCAGATAGTCCGGCAACAGCACGACGCCGCGCATCAACGCGGCGCAGGCGACATCGCGTTCGAGCACCTGACCGGTCTGCAGCGCCTGCGCGAGGCGCTCCATTTCCTCGGCGACCATGGCCGGCGCGTGGAGTTCGACCATGCGCAGAGTGCCCTGCACCTGATGCAGCAGGTCGGCGCAGACGCGCATGCGACTGATGTCGGTGGGGTCGTCTGCGAAGCCCTCGATCTCCACCCGGGCCAGACGCAGCGTCTCGTCGAGTTCGGGTTTGACCCAGCCCAACACGCTGTGCTCGATCGCCTGATGCAGTGCCGTCATCGCGCCCCCCCGATGACGCGGGCGCGTCCGGTTTCGCGATGGGTTGCCATTCGGGTCATTGACGAGTGCTCCGCGCCTGTCCGCTGGTTACGGTTACGTGTCCGCTGATTACGCCGGCAGCTTGAAGTCAGCCACCGAGCGACGCAGATCCGCCGCCAGCTGCGCCAGATTTCCGATCGACTCGGCGGTCTGGCTCGCGCCCTGCGAGGTCTGCGCCGTAATCGACTGAATCGTGGTCATCGTATGGGTGATGTCCGAAGCCGCAGCGGACTGCTGTTGCGCGGCCTTGGAGATGCCCTGAATCAGCCCGGCGAGCGTGTTCGACACGTTTTCGATTTCGCCCAGGGCGGTGCCCGCATCCTCGGCCAATCGCGCGCCCGCGACCACTTCCGAGGTGGTCTGTTCCATCGAGGTCACCGCTTCGTTGGTGTCGGCCTGAATGGTCTGCACCAGCGCTTCGATTCGCTTGGTTGCGTTGGAGGTGCGTTCGGCGAGTCGTTGCACTTCGTCCGCCACCACCGCGAAGCCGCGGCCCGCTTCGCCCGCCGAGGCCGCCTGGATGGCCGCGTTCAGCGC
>SSEV01000084.1 GCA_008015095.1 Lysobacteraceae bacterium
AATATGCTTTCATCGGCGATGCGACGGGCTTGCGTTCAGGGTCGGGCCTTGCCACCGCCGATCTCGATCGCAACGGATTCCTGGATAAGCGGGCCGTCCCGCTCAACTGCGGGGCGATTTTTCGCGGCCATCCGGGCGGCGTGCATCCCGCCGTCGTATCGGAGGGGGTGGAGAACGCGCAGATCGTAACCACGCTGGCCGCTACCGATGTCGATCGTGATGGCCATATCGATATCGTCGCGCTGGGGTGTTGTAGGTCCGAGGGAGGCGGTAGCCCCTTCGATCGTTACGGCATGACCGTGCATTACGGTAACGGCGCGGGCGGAGTCGGGCGCAAGCTGTTCTATCCGATGGAGCAGAACTTCGGCGGGAATCTCAAGGCGATCGACATGAATCGCGATGGCGTCCCGGATCTGGTCAAAGCCTGGGGCGGTGCGCAGACCGGTGGCGTCGATATCATGTTGCACAACCGGATGGATGGATTCCAGGCCCCGATCCGGCTCACTGCGACCTCGCCGACAGGAATGAGCGGCGCATACGCGATTGGCGATTTCGATCATGACGGCTTGCGCGATGTGGTCGTCAGCCGCAACGGCAATGCGCCGCAGGCTTCCTACGTACAGTTCCGCCAGGCGCCGGTCGGGGTCTTCGCCCAGGTTCGCGACTGGCGCACCTACGATATTCCCAATGAATTGCTTGCCGCCGATATGAACGGCGATGCGCGCGATGATCTGCTGACTGTGCATAGCAGTTGGAGTTCGATCGGCTACCAGCCGCAGGCCGATACTGGTTTGGATACCGAGGTCAAGTCCTACACTGTGCAATCCGGCAATCCGATGCCTCCCGCGCTCGCAGCCGGCGACCTCGACGGTGACGGTTGCAAGGATGCGGCGATGGCCGATTACAACTACGGCCTGATCGTGCTGCATGGCGCCAACTGCGTGGTCTTGCGTGATGGCGCTCAGCCACGCCTGCCGCGTAAACCGGCAACGACCTCCGGGCCGACAAGACAGGCTTCAACGACGCTAGGGGCAGGCTCTGCGGCGGCGACATCACAAGAGATGAACTGGCCGCCGAGCATGCCCGCCTATGATCGGATCGTCCGCAGCGTGGCAGCCGTATGGCAGCGCCCGTTCACGCGCGGCGAACGGTTCTCGATCTCCATCGTATTGTTCGGCTTGCTGAGCGGCGCATGGTGGCTGTTGCGGATCAGGAGTTGACGGGCACTTGGAAGCGGTATGGCGGCGCCGCGATGGCCTACGCCGTTGGGAGCTCGTATCCAAGCCGGTGAAGCCGGTCATCGGACCGCCTTGTCAAGAAATCATCGCGATCGTTTGCAAAAGAACAGGGCCCGATATGCCGGGCCCTGCGGATGAAGCGTGAAGGCGGTGAAAGAACCGATGCCGCCGGATGTATCCGATCGGCATTCGCCACGGTCGCGAAGCTGCGCACAATCAGAAGCGGTAATCGACGCCAACGCGGATCGTGTCGAAATCGAGATCCTGAGTGAAGGTCTCGGTGTAGGGTGGCGTCTGGAACGAGCTGCCGGGGCGATATGCGGTCGTGAATTTCATGTCGTCGAGATTGTTGCGCAGGTACTCCACGCGCATCGACCAATGAGTGTCGAAGTCGAAGGCGTAGCCGAGGCCGTATTGGGTGCCGTCCAGGCTTTCTGATGCGGTGCCCAGCTTGCTGTAGTTGCCGTTACTGAGAATTTCCGCGCTGACGTCGGCATCGGCGCGAACCCAACCGGCAGCGAGATAGACCAGATGGCGATCCATGCCATACCCGATCCTGGCGCGCAGAGCGGCGGTATTGTTGATATCGACGCTGTTGCCGACAGAATAGCTGAGCGATGGGAAAGGGGTGGTCGGAATCTGTCCGGTCAAACGCCCGTCGTCGGCGCTGAGTTTGCTGTAATCGAGTTCGGCGCCGAGCAGGAAACCGCCGTCGAATTCATGGTCGTAACCGAACTGGATGCCATAACTGTTGCCGCTGGGTTCGAGTTCCGTCGACCACAGATTGACCACCTCGTTCTGCAGCGCGGCCGTTTCGGTCGACCATTGACCGCCGAGCGCGACGCGGGCGTCGGACTCTCCGCTGTTATGGCCAAGCGTGCCGCCGACGTGCCAACCGGTCCAGCCATCGGCGGCCATTGCGCCGGTGCTCAGCAACGATGCGGCGAGGAAAATCGGAATGCGTTTGAACATGGCAAGAACCTCTGTGATGGATGGAAATACGATGGATAGGGCATGGCGGAATCGAGCCGGCGCCGATCGGATGGCGCGTCGCACGCAACCGCATGGCGGCGGCTGTTGCGGGCCGATACCGGCTTGGTTTCTGGAACGTGGAAACAGCCACGGACAGGCCACCGTGCCGATGCTGTCGTGCGTGAACCGATTCCGGGCCGGCAGCCTGTTGATAAGCGGCCGCGAACAAGCAGGGAGATGCGCTGTTCCTGCCCCGGAACTTGATTGCGCTGGCTGGAGCCGGCGCGTACATCCGTGCTGGCCGCGAAACGGCGAGTCGTAAAGATACGACGAGTCAAGGCGCAGACATTGCGCTTTTCGGCCGCTTGGGATTTTGAGATAGGTTCTGGATCCAAGCGCATGCCCCGGCCATCGTGTCAGTGTGGTAATAATCCCATCGATCGATGGCCGATGGCCGAATTGTCCGGAGGTTACATGTTCTGGTTGTTGCCGTGGGACGACGAGAATCACGTCAAGAAACACGCGTGGACGGTGTACGCGATGATCGCGGCGAATGTCGTGGTGTTCGTGCTGGTGGTGATGCGACTGATGGATGCCGATGACGCCTCGAACGCGGCGCTTGCCTTCGGTCGAGAATACGGCTTGTTGGCGGATGACTGGCGCTGGCATCAGTTCATGACGGCGAACTTCCTGCATGGCGGAGTCGAGCATCTGGTCGGGAACATGATGTTCCTGCTGCTGTTCGGCGACAACATCGAAGATGCATTAGGCCCGATCGGATTCTTGTTGATCTATTTCCTCGGCGGGCTTGCCGGCGATATCGTCTACGTGCATAACAACGTCGGCAGCGATGTCCCGACCGTCGGCGCGTCCGGTTGCATTTCCGCGATCGCGGGCGCCTATTGCGTGCTGTTCTACGACCGCACGATCACGGTGCGGATCATGTTCATCGTCGTGCCGATTCTGACCTTCGGTGCGGCTGCAGTCGTGGTTGTGCTGCTGTGGTTCGGCCTGGACCTGTGGTTGACGCTGAGCGGGGCCGGACAATTGACCGGTGAAGGAGGAGTGAATTATGTCTCGCACGGCGTCGGATTTATCTTCGGCGTTCTGTGCGGCGTGATTGCCCGCGTTCATGGCGTGATGCGCCGTTACGAGCGTTTGCCCGAGGGCGGGGGATGGTTGGGGTATTGGCCGCACGATCTGGAGCGACGCCATCGGCGCGCGCGCTTTCGCAAGTGAGCCTGATCGGGAGCGCGCCCGATCGGCCGCATGATCAGGGCAGGGCAGCGTAGGGGCCGGCCGGTTTGGTCTTGCTTGCGCGATCGGTCTCGCGACCGAACCAAGCGATGGCGTAGTGTTCGGGCATCTCCACGCCGAGGGCTTTCCAGGCGACGCCGGTCCAATGCCCGCGATTGAGAATGACCTGCAAATGCGGGCCGCTGGCGCTCCAGCATGCCATCGCGATCTCCGGCGTCATCCGCCTGGGATGATGGCAGACGATCTCGAAGCCATAGCCGGGATAGTCGCGGCCGGCGATCTCGCGCGGCTTGTTCCACATGCACTGCGCCTGCGAATGATCGCGCGGGTAGCAGCATGCCGACCATTGTCCGCGCGTAGACCAGCTATGCGGACTGCAATGCGCGGCAGGCGGACTGAACTCCAGATCATCGACGTGCAGGCGCGCCACCCGGCTGAGATTCGGCGAATGCTGTACTTCCGCCAATCCATGTTCGGCCCGGTACGCGTTGAGCATGGCGAATAACCGTGTCGCGGGGTCCGGGCGTTGTGCGCCTGCGCTCGCACCTGCGCACAGCATGGCCGCGGCACACAGCAACAGCGCGCCCATGCGTATAGGTTGCGGTTTGAGAAGGGTCGATCTGCCGATAACGTGCGACATTCAGGGTGTGCGGCGGTTCTGGGAATGCGGGAAGGCCGCAGGTCACGGCGCTCGACCTACAGGGTAATCTGGGGTAAGCGCCAGAAACTGTGCCGTAGTCCGCGGTCTCCGGGCCATGCGCCACCTGCCGCTCAGCTCTAGGTTCGGATGAAGGGCGCCAGTTGCGGTAGCAGATCGACGCTGCCGTGCAGCACCACCACCAACCATAGCGAACGCGTGCGCGCCCACAACACACCGAAGGCAATACCCGCCGGTGCGATCATCGCCACCGAATACGCCAGCGCCCAGATCGGTGTGGGGTCGGTGACGCCTTCCGTCAGGTGCGCGCCGCGCAGGTACAAACCCGGTGCATGAGCGAGTCCGAACAGCAGCGAGGCCCACAGTACAGCGGCAACCTGCGACCGGGTGGCGTCGGCGATGCGCTGTTGCAGGATGCGGCGGAACATTACCTCTTCGCACAAGCCAGCTTCGATAACCTGCCATACCCAGCACGACGGGAGCGCCCAGAGCAGTACGGGCAGTGCGGGGTCGAGTTCGCGCAGGCCGCTCAGGCCACGGCCGAACACGGCTTGAAACACGAATAGTGCGCTGCCCATGGCCACGAACACGAACCACAGCCTTGCAGGCCCTAGTCGTGGCCGTTGCGGAAAACCGCGCAGAAACAACCAGCCGGGCAGTACGACCATCGTCAGCAGTTTCAGCGCAGCGACGACCACGGACCGCGTGGACGCTTCGGGCCATGCCGATTGCACCGCGCTGAAGATCCAGCCCAGAACGAGCAGCGAGAACATCAACAGATATGTGAGCACCCCACCAAGCCGCGTTGGTGGCGCGATCAGTGGCCGTGAAACCAAGCGCGGCTTGCGGGTCAGGGCATAGGCCAAGCCAGGCGTGACGATGCCGAGCACGCAGAACAGAAACAGCGGCTCGATCAGAGCGGCCCCAGGTTCGCGCAACAGCGCCATCAACGAAAGCGCGTAGACCGTCGCGGCGACGATGATGGCGATAGCCGCAGGATGATCAGAAGCGAGCCGGCGCATATGCGGCGAGTCTGCCGCACATGTCGCCGGCCTCCACGCCCCAAGGGTCACCCAACGATCGGCAGGGAGGGCCGCGCGGCAACCCCATTCTTCGCAGCGCCGCGTTCGTTGGAGAATGTGGGCGACCATTCCGACGAGGGCAGGCGCCGCAGGCTCAACCTGGAGGACACCGCGATGCCTCGCTTCGCCAGAGATCCGACCCCGACGATCAATCCGTTTCGCGGATTCACCGCTTCCGTCGCCACACTGGTCATTGCGGCGGTGTTCGTGGCAATCCTCGCTGTGGCCATGCCGGTCGCCATGAGCATGAGCGCCGCGCCTGAGTCCGAGACAGGCGAGGGCGGGGCGTCCGGTGGTCAGCAGGATCTCGTTGCGCGAGGTTCGCGCGACGAGGCCGATACCGAGCGGCAGCGCCGGCATATCAAGCAAGAGGTTGACGCATTGCCGGGTCATGCCTGGGCAGGGCAGTACTACGAAGGCGATGGTCTCGGCGCGAATATCCGCATGTCGTTGGCGCCGCGGAGCGGCGTGGCGGCCACCTGGCACGGTTGCATGGGACTGTACGGTGCGAACCGTGGCCGGGTCGTCGTCGAGAGCGACGGATGGCTGCGTCTGGCCTATGCGCTCGAGAATCCGAGCGGATTCGGTGGCTTCCCCAATCGTATGCGGCCAGTGCGTTGGGGGACGCGGCGCTATCTCATTCCCGACGAGAAGCTGATGGCGTTCGTCAACGCGATCCATCACGGTGTCGAGCCGAGACCGCGAAGCCATGGCATGTTTCTGCTTGCCGAGGGCGACGAGAGCAAATCCGTGGAAGGGTTGCCGGATCTGCCCTCGCCGTACCGGGAACGCATCCGCCGTGACCCGATCGAGGTCAGCGTGATCATGGTCGCGCGCGAGACGGTGCGCAATAATCAGGACAAATCCTGTGATTTCACGTATCGCATCACGTTCGATCGCGGCGCGGCGGATGGCTTGTCGGCGGCGATCGAGTTGAGGCGCATCGTGCCCGACCGGGGCTGGGAATCCGCGACGATCGATCAGGTCACGGCCGAGCGCGCGTCGGCGAAGATCGGCTTCATCCTCGAAGATTGCGCCAAGCCAAAATCTGTCCCGAGGGTGGGGTGGCGTTTCAGCACAGGTGCCTATCGACCGCATGGGAATGCCTTAGCGCGCGATTGAATAGCGTCAGGACGGCGCTTCAGTGGCGCGCAGACAGGTGGAATTGCCCAGCGCGCGATTCGTACGCGCGATTCGCATGCAAATTCGTCAAAAAACGCGTCTGTGCCAGGTTCTGACATGCGCGTTGTGAACAGAAGCGGCCATGGTCCTCATCAGGCATGCGAAAGAGGTCCGGTCGAACGCGAGTGCCGGTCAAGGATACGGACGGACGGGCTTTCCTGTCATTCCAAGTGCGGAACGGAGCGCGCCTCGTCGCAGGCACGTACGAAAAACGAGGAGTACGTTGCTGAAAAGCGATTCGATGCGCGATGGCGGCCGGCCCGCCCCGGTGTCGACGCCACGGTGGCGAGATCGCCCCGCCGTGCTGATATGATCCGGCGGTCATCGCGATCATGGTGAGGTGGATCATGTGGTTGAAACTTTACGGCATTGCGCTGCCGGTATTCTTCGCCATCGATATGCTCTGGTTGGGCGTGGTGGCGCGCGGCTTCTATCGCGCGCAGATCGGCAGTCTGCTCAAGAGTGATGTCAATTGGGTCGCCGCGATCGTGTTCTACCTGGTCTTCATCGCCGGCATCGTGTTCTTCGTGCTGGCGCCGGCGATCGAAAAGCAATCTTGGCGTCACGCGCTATGGGCCGGCGCGGCATTCGGCTTTGTGACCTATGCGACTTACGATCTGACCAATCTGGCCACGCTGAAGGGCTTTACGCTCACGGTGACGCTGGTCGATCTGGCCTGGGGCACGGTGCTGACCGCGTCGGTGGCGACGATCAGTTTCTTCATCGCGCGCAAGTTCGGCGTCTGAGCCGATGAGCGTCGTCAGCCTTGAACAACTTTGGCCGCCGTTCGCGGCGATGTTGTCCTTAGCGGTGATCGCCTGGGGCGTCAGCCTGCGCCGCGCCGACGTCAGCATCGTCGACAGCCTGTGGTCGAT
>SSEV01000076.1 GCA_008015095.1 Lysobacteraceae bacterium
GTTCTATGCGCTGGCGACCTGGGGCAACGCCGGGTTCCTGCGCGAACAGGTCTGCAAGTACATGTGCCCCTACGCACGCTTCCAGAGCGCGATGTTCGACCGCAATACCCTGATCATCGCGTACGACCCGATGCGCGGCGAGCCGCGCGGTGCGCGCAAAAAAGGGCTCTCCAGCGTGCTCGAACGCGCGCGTGGCCTGATCGACCAGACCGTCGCCTACGACTACGTGTTCCGCGCCGCGCATCACCACACCGCCGCGGACAATCTGGTGTCGGCGCGCGGCAATACCGCGATCGCTGACCCCGGGCTGAAAGCCGAGCCGCTGCCGAAGTTCGCGCCCGACGAACTCGGCGACTGCATCGATTGCACGATCTGCGTGCAGGTCTGTCCGACCGGCATCGACATCCGCAACGGCCTGCAGTACGAGTGCATCGCCTGCGGCGCCTGCATCGACGCTTGCGATCAAGTGATGGACAAGATGGGCTATCCGAAAGGCCTGATTCGCTATTCCACGCAGAACGCGATCGACGGTAAACCCTCGAAAGTGCTGCGGCCGCGAATCTTCGTCTACGGCACGCTGCTATTGGCGTTGCTGGTCGGCTGGGCCTGGGGCGTGACCCATCGCAGCCCGCTGATCGCCGAAGCGTTGCGCGATCGTAACGCGCTGTACCATACCGAGGCCGACGGTAGCGTGCGCAACAGCTATGCGCTCAAGCTTGTGAACAAGACCCAGCAGGCGCAAACCTACAAGATCGCAATCAAGGCCGACAACGGCATTACGTTGCAGCAGGGTACGCAGACGGTGAACGCCGACGCCGAACAAGTGCTCGACCTGCCGCTGAGTCTGGTCGCGCCCGCTGACATTCATGGCAAGCATCCGGTGATGTTCGTGGTCGAGACCGCTGATGGCAGTGTGCGCAAGGAAGTGCCGTCGAGTTTCTTCGGGCCGGCCCCATGACCGACCGCGATGACGTAGTTGCGCCCAAAGCCTCGCCCTGGCGCAACCCGATGGTGTGGCTGATGGTGGGCTTTCCGCTGGCTGCGGTCGTCGCCGGCATCGCCACGGTGATCATCGCGGTCAACGCTGGCGGCAACGACGCGTCGCCCGACGAAGTGCGTCGCACCGCGCAGATCCAGACCACGGAACTCGGCCCCGATGCGCGCGCTGGCGCATTGAAGCTCTCTGCGGTGATGAGCGTGCACGAGGAGACGGTCGAGGTGCTGCCGGCGACCGGTGAATTCGATCGCACGCAACCGCTGCGTCTGTTGCTGCAACATCCTTCGCGCGCGGCCGAAGACCGCGAACTCAGGTTGCTGCCGAACGATCGTGGCTGGCAAGCGCGGTTCACGCTCGACACGAGTCACGACTGGCGGATTCAGTTGGTGCCGGAAGGCCGCGCATGGCGGTTGCGTGCGCGTCTGCCTGTGAATCAGCGCGGCGTGCTCCTGGCGCCGGCATTCGGCGAATCCGGCGTTGACGAATCCGAAGCTGACGAATCCGAACAAGGCGTTCCCGCCCCCGGTAAGACTATGCCCGCTTCGGGCGGATGATGCGGCGCGTATGTCCGGCCGTCCTACGCCTCTCGAAACGAAGATCCCGCCGCCACTGGTGATGCTGGGAGTCGCGGCGTTGATGTGGATGTGTTCGCGGCAATGGCCTTGGTTCGTCATCGGGACGTCGTGGCGTTTCCCGTTGGCGCTCGCTATCGCCGTAGCAGCGTTGATCCTCGGGGCGATGTCGGTGCTGCCTTTGCGGCGCGCGCGCACCGTGCTCAGTCCGATGCGACCGCAGGACAGTAGCGCCCTGATCACCTCCGGGCCCTATCGCTATAGCCGCAATCCAATGTATGTCGGGCTGGCCTTGCTGTTGCTTGCGTGGGCGGTCTGGCTTGGCCATTGGCCTGCGGGGTCGTTGCTCCTGTTGTTCGTGGCCTATGTCGATCGTTTCCAGATCCGTGCGGAAGAACGGGCCTTGTCGGCGCGATTCGGCGCGGAGTACGCCGCGTACCGGATGCGGGTGCGGCGGTGGCTGTAAGCGCCGGGGCGGTCTCTGGCACCATTCCGACGATGTCGACCTCCGCCGATACCGGCTGCTTCCATTGCGGTGAACCGCTGTCCGCGCATCCAACGGTCGAAACCGTCGGCGGCGTGGCGCGATCGTTCTGCTGCAACGGCTGCGCTGCGGCCGCGCAATGGATCTCCGACGCGGCGCTGGACGATTATTACCGTCTGCGCCAGCGCGACGCCGCGCGCGTGGGCACCGAGATCGCCGATTACGACATTTGGGATCGCGACGAGGTGCTCGCAGAGCACAGTCGTTGCGTCGAATCCGGCCGGGAAATCACCCTATTGACCGACGGGATGCGTTGCGCGGCCTGCGCCTGGCTGATCGATCGCGCGTTGTCTCGCGAGTCCGGCGTCTCGGAAGTCGTGGCCAACGCGGTGACCGGCCGTATCCGCGTCGTCTGGAATCCGGAGCGCACGCCGCTGTCTTCGTTGCTCGTGCGGTTAGCGGCATTGGGCTACCGGCCTTCGCTCGCGACCGGCGAGGCGCGCGAACGCGAACGTCGGCGTGAACGCAACCGCTGGCTGTTGCGCCTGGGCGTGGCCGGACTCGGCGCGATGCAGGCGATGATGTTCGCCGAAGCCTTGTACCTGGACACCGCGCGGCAGATGCCGATCCCGACCCGTGACTTCTTCCGCTGGATCACCTTCCTGGTGTCCACGCCGGTCGTGTTCTATTCGGGATGGCCGTTCATCGAGGGCATGTGGCGCGAGTGGCGCGGCCGCCGCCTGGGCATGGACACGCTGATCGCGTCCTCGACGCTGTTGGCATATATCGCCAGTCTGATCGAAACCATGCGCGGCGGTGCGCATGTGTGGTTCGACGCTGCAGTGATGTTCGTGTTTCTTCTGTTGAGCGCGCGAATGCTGGAGCAGCGCGCGCGCGGTATCGCCAACGCCCAGGTCGACGCGCTGGCCCGGGCGCGACCGGCGCTGGCTACGCGCGAGCGCGACGATGGGGCATTGGAGCAGGTGCCGCTGCACGCGCTCGATCCCGGCGACATCGTGCGCATAGCGGTCGGGGAGGCGGTTCCCGCCGATGGCCTTCTGCTCGGCGGTCCGTCGTCCGACGATGGTTCGCACGGTAAGGCTGCATTCGACGAATCGCTGCTCACCGGCGAAGCGGTCGCGGTCACCAAACAATCCGGCGATGCGGTGTACGCCGGCAGTCATTGCCGCGAACGTCCTGCGCGCATGCGCGTCACCCGTACCGGCGCCGAAACGCGGCTCTCGCAGCTGGTGCGCCTGGTGGAGCGCGCGCAGGAACAGCGCCCGCCGCTGGCGCGTAGCGCTGACCGCATCGCCGCGTGGTTCGTCGCCGGCTTGATCGTGGCCGCGAGCGCGGTCTATCTCTGGTGGCGGATGCACGAGCCCGCGCGCGCCTTTGAAGTCGCGCTGGCCGTGCTGGTGGTGAGCTGCCCCTGCGCCCTGTCGCTGGCGGTGCCTGCGGCGCTGGCCGCCGCCCACGGCGCGCTAGCCCGGCTTGGCGTGCTCGCGTTGCGGCCGGAAGCCATGGATGTGTTGGCGCACGCCGATCGTGTCGTCTTCGACAAGACCGGCACGCTCAGCGATCGCGCACTGCGGTTGACCACCGTCGAGACCTTCGGCGGCTTCGATCGCGAACGCGCGTTGGCGATCGCGGTTGCGCTCGAACGCGGAAGCGGACATCCGCTGGCTGCCGCATTCGCCGAAATCGGAACGGGCGGTGATGGCGCCGACAGCGGCGTTAAGACCGACCGCAGCGCGGACGTCCATGTCGTGAGCCCGCGCAGCGTGCCGGGATTGGGCGTCGAAGGCCGGTTCGACGCGCGCGACTGGCGTTTGGGACGTGCGCAATGGGCGGCCGGCCACGACGACGATGATGCCCTGTGGCTGGGCGATGGCATGCGCCCGTACGCGCGCTTCCTGTTGCGCGAGCGCCCACGCGCCGATGCGGCTGCGGCGATCGCCGCGTTGCGTGCGGCTGGTTTGCGCCTGAGCCTGTGCAGTGGCGATGCGCGGGGGGCGGTGGCGCGGATGGCCGAAGCCTTGGGATTCGATGCCAGCGATATGCAACACGTGCGGGCGCGGCAGACGCCCGAAGACAAACTCGCCTACGTGCGCGAACGCCAAGCCGCCGGGGAGATCGTGGCGATGGTCGGCGATGGCCTGAACGATGCGCCGGTACTGGCTGGCGCTGATGTCTCGCTGGCGTTGGCCGACGGCGCCGCGCTGGCGCAACGCGCCGCGGATTTCGTCATCGCGGGCGGGGCCCTGTGGCGCATCCCACAGGCGCTGCTGCTGGCCAAACGCACCCGGCGGATCGTACGTCAGAATCTGGCCTGGGCTTTGGGCTACAACCTGATCGCACTGCCCGCGGCCGCAACCGGCGCGGTCACGCCCTCGATGGCGGCCGTCGGCATGGCGGCGTCCTCGCTACTGGTGACTCTGAACGCCCTGCGGATCAACCGCGGCGATTTGATCCGGCGCACACCCGCCGAAATTTCTCCCGCCTACACTGCCCAGCCATGAATATCCTGCTCGCGCTCGTCCCGATCAGTTTGGTGCTTCTGGGCGTCGCCATCGGCGCTTTCGTCTGGGCAGTGCGGAAGGGCCAGTACGACGATCTCGACACGCCAGCGTTGGAGATCCTGATCGACGAAGACCAGCCGCGGCCACTTCCTCGTGTGTCGGCCCCCGACGCGATGGACGATGACGATCGCTGAATCGCATCGGACGAGCGTCCTCTCCTGGCGGCGGCCGCCATGCTGATCGATTGGCTTGTATTGTCCGCGGCTCTGTTGAGCGGTCTGTTCGGCGGGGTGCATTGCGCCGCGATGTGCGGTGGCATCGCTACCGGGCTGTCGTTCGGACAGAACCCGACCAGCCCGTTCGCGCAGTGGATGCACGCGCTCCAACCGAATCTGGGCCGCGTGCTCGGCTATGCGCTGGCCGGCGCTATCGTCGGCGGCTTCGGTCATGGTTTGGTCGCGTTGGCGCAATCGTCGACGCTCGTACTGGTGATGCGCATTGCGGCGGGGTCGATGCTGCTGATCGTGGCGCTGCGTCTGCTCGACCCCGCAGGGCGCTTCAATCCCCTCGCCCGTCCTGGGCGCGCGCTGTGGCAACGGCTCAGTCCTTTGCAGCGTATGTTGTTGCCGGCGGACACCGCGTTAAAACGTATCGGGATCGGGCTGCTCTGGGGATGGCTGCCTTGCGGCCTGAGCGCGACGATGCTCGCCACGGCCTGGCTGCAAGCGAATGCGATCAACAGCGCATTGACCATGGTGGTCTTCGGCCTCGGCACCCTGCCGGTGATGCTGCCGCTGACCTGGTCCGGCGCCCGGATGGCTCAAAGTCTGCAGACGAGGCGTTGGCGCATTGCGGCCGGCGTTCTGGTCCTGCTCGCCGCCGTGATCACCATGACGGCGCCCTGGTTGATGCAGGTGCCCGCCTTGCATGGCGTGCTGTCGGCACTGGGATGCAAACCGCTGGTCTGATCGTGGCGGACCCCGCATGGGATGTCCGGATCGCGACATCGGCTCGCGGGAGATCCATGCGCCGCATGTCGTTTGCATGTTTTGGCCGACGCGGCGTCGCGTTGCATCGTGGCCAGTGCGGCGCGCGGATGACGGCATCGGCATGACCGTAGGGAAGGCCTGAACAACACCAGGATGGTGTTGTTCAGGCGTCGCAGACGCAGGCCACGACGGTGTCTGCTCCCGCCGGATCGAGCCCTTACGCGCTTGATCCGCGCGATCGCCCTCCATCGTGCGTGGAACCGCTGAGATGTTCAGAAGTTTCTTAACAGGCCCAAGCGCGCAAGGCGGTCGGTTGGGCCGCCGCACGATGCGGTGGGTGTAAGCTGCGACAGCGCCGAACACGAAACGGTCGGCATTTCGTCGTCGGCGATTCCTTCAATCACCGGAGAGGAGTACGCGGATGCTTCGGCTTCGCCCCAATTGCGAATGTTGCGACAAGGATCTGCCTCCGGATTCGCCCGAGGCGATGATCTGCACTTTCGAGTGCACGTTCTGCGCGTCCTGCGCTGAGGCGGCGCTCGGGGGAATTTGCCCGAATTGCGGCGGCAACCTGTGCCCGCGTCCTATCCGGCCCGCGCAACTGTTGGTCAAATATCCGGCATGCGTCGAGCGTGTACGTAAACAGGGAGGTTGCGATGCGGTCGCATGAACGCAACAACGGACTGCCCATGAAATCAAAGCTGCTGTTACGGGCCGTTCTGAGCCTGTCTTCGCTCGCAGCCACGACGAGCGCCGTTGCCGCCGACTGCGCCCCGCTGGCCCGTTTCGAGGTTGCGATCGGAGGGTTCTTCGGCCCGTCCTTCGAAGTACGGGCCGAAGGGCCGGCGCAGCTGGTGTACCGCGCCAATCGCCATAGCTTCGTCACCGCGCCAGGCACTAAGCAGACCAAGATCAAGGTCAGTCCGGCGCAATGGCGCGCCTTCTGCGCCGAAATCGAGGATATCGGCGTGTGGAGCTGGAAGTCCAGATACGAAAACTCTTCCGTCAACGACGGGACCAAATGGTCGGTACGCATGCAGTTCGGCGCGAACACGCTCGACGCCAGCGGTTACAACGCGTATCCGGAGCAGGAAAGATTCAATCGTTTCCTCCGAGCGGTCCGCGAGCTGATCGGCGGTCGCGAATTCCGTTGATCGGGTCGCGCAGTTCGGGCGCGTATGGACCGAAATAGAAGTGATCGAATATTTGCGATCGGGCTGCATGACGAGGCGGCTGCATGATGAGGCCGCTGCATGATGAGGCGAACGTCACCGACTGCATGGCGTAAATCGCAGGCAATAAAAAGCCCCGCAGATGGGGGAATCTGCGGGGCTGGGAACGCGACTTGGGGAGAGCCGCTGGTTCCGGTGACCGCTCTAGGGGAGAGAGCGGTCTGCGACAGACGTTGCATCTGTCGCGAACCATCTGACCATGCGCCATGTAGATAGTTCGTGAAGATTCCGGTTAAGAAATTGTTGGATTCAGGAGGGATTCATTCGGACAAATCCGGCATATATGCATCGCCGTGCGCGAAGACACGTGTGTGCAAAGAATCGTCTGGATGATCGAGATGACACGCATGCGGAATCTGAAAAGAGAAGGCTGCGAGCGTGCTTCATTCCGTGCCAGTCGCAGCCAAGCCGACTGGCTGCGCTAAGCGCGTCGCTACGCGCGCAGAGCTCGAAGCGCGGAGGCTGTCAATGAGCCTCGTCCCAATTCATCCCCACCCCCGAATCGATCACCAACGGCACCCGCAGGTCCGCCGCCGCCGCCATTCGTTTCGTGACCTGGGGGATCAGAGTTTCGACAAAATCGGCCTCGCACTCGAACACCAGTTCATCGTGCACCTGCAGCAGCATTTTCGCCTGCTGCGCGTGGTGCGCGAGCCAACGGTCGATATCGATCATCGCGCGTTTGATGATGTCGGCCGCAGTGCCCTGCATCGGCGCGTTGATCGCGGCGCGCTCGGCGCCGGCGCGTAGCCCCTGGTTCCGGGCGTTGATGTTGTCGAGATACAGACGGCGGCCGAACACGGTTTCGACGTAGCCACGCTCGTGCGCCTCGCGCCGGGTGCGCTCCATGAAATCGCGCACGCCGGGATAGCGGTTGAAATACAACGCGATGTAATCCTGGGCCTCGCCGCGGCCGATGCCGAGCTGGCGCGCCAGGCCGAACGCGCTCATGCCATACATCAATCCGAAATTGATCGCCTTGGCGGCGCGGCGTTCGTTGGCGTCAACCGTGTCGAGAGCCTTGCCGAACACTTCCGCAGCTGTGGCGCGATGGATGTCCGCACCGGCCGCGAACGCGCGCAACAGCCCGGCGTCTTCCGACAGATGGGCCATGATTCGCAGTTCGATCTGCGAATAGTCGCAGGCAACCAGTCTGCGCCCATGCGGCGCGACGAAAGCTTTGCGGATGCGCCGGCCGTCCTCGGTGCGGATCTGGATGTTCCAAAGGTCCGGATCGATCGAAGACAGGCGTCCGGTCGCCGCGCCGGCATAGTCATAGATGCTGTGCAA
>SSEV01000201.1 GCA_008015095.1 Lysobacteraceae bacterium
GATGCACTACGCAAAGTCGAAGGCGAATTCGACATCGTCTATATCGACGGCTGGCATTCGGCCTTCGGCGCGATGGCCGACGGGGTCATGTCCTGGCCGCTGCTCAAGGTCGGCGGCCAGGACATGACCCCGTCGGCCATCGCGCCGAAGGCCGAATGCCAGCCGTCGATATAGACGATGTCGAATTCGCCTTCGACTTTGCGTAGTGCATCGAAACTGTAGCCGGCGTGCTCGACGATCTTGTGCGCATGCGCAGCGATGTTGCGGCGGAAGCGCGCGTGATAGTCGCCGTAGACCGGATCCTGCGTGAACAGGTCGACGCAATCGATGCGGCAGTCGTCGGCGGTGAGGATGTTCTCGCACAACCACAATGTGGAGCGGCCCTCGAAACTGCCGATCTCCAGCGCGCGCAGCCCGCAACGGCCGCGGAAATCGCCCAGCCAGCGTTGCCAATGGGGAATGTTGTGCTCGAACCAGTTCTCCGAGAATTGCGGACCGTCCGTGATGTGAGCGGGCGCCTGGTCAGGCATGGGGTCACCGGGATTGCATGCATCGGGACGGCGATGCTACGCCGGTTGGATCTTGCTGGCGAGCATGAAGCGGATGCTTGCGGTCAGGCGGTCGCCTGTGCGAGCCAACGTTCGATCGATGCGCGATCGCGCGCGCGCAGTAACGATGGCGCGCGCGCGCGCAGTGCGGTGAGGTCGAGTTCGCGTACCGCGCGCCGCACTTCCAGGAAAGTGCCCGGGTGGAGGCTGAATTCCTCCAGCCCCAGGGCCAGCAGCACAGGCGCGAACATCGGGTCGCCGGCGATTTCGCCGCAGACCGCGACCGGTTTGCCCTGGGCGCGGCCGGCGCGAACCACGCCGTGCAGCAAGCGCAGGACCGCTGGATGCAGCGGCGAATAGAGGTCGCCGAGGGCTTCGTTGTTGCGGTCGGCGGCCAGCAGGTATTGGACAAGATCGTTGGTGCCGATCGAGAGGAAATCCGCAGTGTCGATGAAGGTCTGCAACGCGATCGCCGCGGACGGCACCTCGATCATCGCGCCGAGCGGCACGTGGTCGGCGATGGCATGACCTTCCTCGCGCAATTCGCGATGCGTGCGCTGCATCAGCCTGCGCACTGTCAGCATTTCGTCGCGACCACTGATCATCGGCACCAACACCCGGATCGGCCCGTAGCCGGTGGCGCGAAGAATCGCGCGCAGTTGCGTACGAAACAGATCGGTCCGCGATAGCGACAAGCGGACCCCGCGCAGACCCAGCGCGGGATTCGGCTCGTCGGTCAGAGCCAAGCCGGTAGTGTCGGCTTTGTCGGCGCCGATATCGAGGGTGCGGATGGTGACGGTGCGTCCGGTCATGCCCAGCACCAGATCGCGATAGGCGCGGAACTGTTCTTCTTCGTCGGGCACGGCCAGACGCAATTCGGGCGGACGGTGCATGAACAGGAACTCAGTGCGGTACAGCCCGACGCCGGCCGCGCCGAGCGCATGCGCTTCGGCCACGTCCTCGCGGGATTCGGCATTCGCCCAGAGTTTGATGTCGACGCCGTCGAGCGTGCGCGTGGGCTCGCGCCGCAGCCGATGCAATTGCTTGCGCTCGCGCGCGTATTCCTGCACCCGGGCGCGATGCGCGCGCAGGTCGTCCGCGTCCGGTTCGAGGATCACCAGCCCGCTGCCGCCGTCGACCGCGAGCACGTCGCCGTCGTTCACCTTCTGCAGGACATGCGCGGCGCCGATCACCAGCGGCAGATGCAGGCTGCGCGCGAGGATCGCGCTATGCGAGAGCGGGCTGCCGCCGGAGGTGACTACCGCCATCACGCCCTGGGCGTGCAGTTGCGCCAGATCGGAAGGCGCGATGTTGTCGGCGACCAGGATGTCGCCCGCGATGCCTTGCAGCTCGGCTTCGCGCTTGTGCAACGCGGCATGGATGCGGCCGACCACTTGGTCGATATCGTCGATCCTGCTGCGCAGATAGGCATCGTCCATGCCTTCGAATACCGATGCGATGCGGTCGCGCTGCAGGCGCAGGGCGTAATCGGCGGTATAACGGCCGGTGCGGATCAATTCATCCATGCCGGCGAGAAGTTCGGGGTCGTCGAGCAGCAGTGCGTGCAGATCGAGAAACTCGCCGACCTCGTGCGCCAATGCGCCATGCAGGCGATCGCGTAAGGCATGCATCTCATTGCGGACGGCTTCGATCGCCGCGTGCAGCCGCTCCAGTTCGGCATCGACCAGCTCGGCTTCGATCCGATCCTCGACCACCTCCAGCGCGTGCGGAAGGCGTACGCGCGCGCGGCCGAGGACGCTGCCGCGGGAAGCGCCATGGCCCGAGAGCACACGGCGCACTATTGATCCTCGTCGAAACGGCGCTCGAACAGCGCGACGACCGCATCCATCGCGGCGACTTCGTCCTCGCCATCGATGCGCACCACGACGCTCGACCCCTTTCCGGCGGCGAGCAGCATCACGCCCATGATGCTCTTGGCGTTCACCTCGCGGCCCTTGGCGGTGACGGTGGCGCTGGACCTGAACCCGGACACGGTCTGCACCAGTTTCGCGGTCGCACGCGCATGCAGCCCGAGACGATTGTCGATCAGCAGCTCGCGTTCGATCATCGGAGCCCCCCGGAGCATATGGCGGCCGGCGTTTCAGACATCATCGTGGATCACTCCATTGCGGGCGCCCGCGGCGGCGACCGCAGGCAGCTCATCCAAGGGCAGTTCGGCGTAATTCATCACCCGCAGCAGCATCGGCAGATTCAGCGACGACACCCGCCGTACCGGCGTGCCCAGCCGCGCGACTTTGCCGGCAAGATTGCTCGGCGAGGCGCCGTAGAGGTCGGTCAGAACCAATACGCCGTCGCCATCATCGACCTTGCGCAGAGCAGCGCTGGCCTGCGGCAGAGCGGCATCGAGATCGACGTCGAACGGCAGTTCGAATACTTCGGTCTTGAGCGGTAGCTGACGCAGCAGCCGGGTTGCGACCTCGATCAGGGCGCTGCCGATGCCGGGGTGGGTGATGAGGAGGATGCCGACGGCCATGCGCTCAAGTTAGCAGACGGACATGACGGCCTGGAAGCCGTCGCAATGGTCATCGCGCCGCACGCGCATCCAACACGGCGCAGAACAGCACGTGCAGGTCCGGCCGGATGCCGGGGCGGCGCTTGGCCTGCGGTCGCATCGCTTCCGGCCACGCCAGCCGTTGGACGATCAAAAGCATCGATGGGCGGCGCCGGATGACGACACCGGATCGTCGTTCCGGATTTCGGGCGTGCTGCGCTGTTGCGCTGGGCTCCAACAGAATGCGGGTATCGATCCGCGGGTCGGACGGCCTTCGATGAGACGCAACGGTAGGAGAACCATCGGACAGGGCGGCCATGGAGGCGCCCTGCGGTGCGGCGGATGCGCAAGCGGCCGATTTCAACAACCTGCTCGTCAGGTCAATCGCGCGTCCAGCGGCCCTGGTCGTCTTTCTGATAACGATGGCTGCTGGGCAGTGTTTCATCAGGGAAATCACTGCCGGGATAGGACAGGCCGACCTCCGATTCGCAGCGGAACGCCTTGGTGTAGGGCTTGCAGCCGGTCTTGCGGAAGCTTTCCAGTCTCATCTTGATCGGCGGGCTTCGCACACCGGACATTTCGATCGTGATGCCGCCGCTTGCGTTGAGCGCATCGATCGCGGCTTTCTCCAATGCTTCCATCTCGTCTTCGGTGGGTTCGACCAAGGGCGACTCGGCGGAAACGGCGCTGGAAGAGCCGGGGGCATTCATGGCGTCCGTCGGTGCGTGGGGTGGGGAAGGCTCGCCGCCGCAAGCGCACAACAAAGTCGCGAATATGACCGGGCCCAAGGAACGTATGCGCATGATGGTCTGGAATCGGAGAGAAGAGCGCGATCTTCGCATTCCGTCAGATCGCCTGGAAGTAGCGGCAAGCACGATCCGGGCGATCAGTGCGGTCAGTCGTCAGTCGTCAGTCGTCAGTCGTCAGTCGTTAGCCGTTAGCCGTTAGCCGTTAGCCGTTAGCGGCCTGCTTCGCGAAGACCGTGATTTCCTCGCGGTCGTGGTAGAGCTGTTTCGCGCGAATCGTCAGCGGTTTGCCGGCCTGTGCGGCGAAGCGATCGAGGCAGAGCCGGGTTTCCTGCCAGCGCTTTTTCATCGGCAGTTTGAGGTTGAAGATGGCGTACCGGCACCAGCCCTCACGGAACCATTCGGCCATCCGCGCCGCCACCCGCGAAGGCTGCTCGACCATGTCGCAAACCATCCAGTCCAGCGCTTTCGCCGGATGCCAGGAAAAACCGTCCGCGCGCAGATGTTGCACCAGACCGCTGTCCATCACATGCGGCCGCAGCGGGCCATTGTCGATCGCGGTGACATGCAGCTTGTGTCGGGCCAGCACCCAGGTCCAGCCGCCAGGCGCGGCGCCGAGGTCGGCCGCGCGCATGCCGGCGCGGAGCAGATGCGCGCGCTCGGTCTCGGTCAGCAGCGTGAGCAAGGCCTCTTCCAGCTTGAGCGCCGAACGCGAGGGCGCATCGGCGTGCAACTTCAGCCGCGGGATGCCCATCGGCCAAGGTGCGCTGTCACGCGGCTCGCTTACGGCGAGGAAAGCGTGATGACCGGTGACGAAGCAGACATGCAGCCGTCGCTGTCGCGGATCGTCTTGCGGATGCAGCACGCCGGCCTTGCGCAGCGCTGGGCGCAAAGCATTGCCGAAACTGCGGGCCAGACCCGCCAAGGGTTTGGCGATGTCGCTATCGGGATGTTCGACGATCAACGCGCCGAAGCGGCCGTGCGCGTGCGCGGGTTCCCGGAGGCATTGTGCGAGGGCGGGCTGCTCCGATGCGCCTGCAATGGGGGGCGCTTCGGGGCTAAAACCTCTTCCATCCCATGTTCCGTAGCCCGCGTCATGCAGCGCACCGAGTATCGGTGCGATCCGGTCCTTCGGGTCCAGATCGGTCAGCTCCGCGAAGATGCGCAGCTTCTGCCGGGCGAAGATCAAATCCGCGAACGGCAACGCTCGCGACAGACCGTCGCGATCCTCGCCCAGGAACACCACGAAACCACTGTTGCGCTCGGTGCGCGCATAGCCGGGCAGATCGCGCAATGCGGCGCGCGCGTTCAGTTCGGCGGCCAGTTCGGGTTCGAATCCGGCACGGCAGTAGCACAACAGTCCGTCGGTCGTCACATCACCACTTCGCCATCGGTGACATCCTGACAGGCGCCCTCTACGCAGCTGCAACCGCGGACTTCGCGGAATCCGCAAATCGAGGCCATGCCGTCTTTCGCGCATTGTGCCTGGACTGCTGCGGGGTCGGTGGATGCGTTTTTGTTCACGCACATCGGATAGGCGCCGCAGCAATTGCCGACGTCCTTCACCGCGCAATCGGCGTCGGTCTTGCAACTGCGATCGGGATTGGCCGGATCGAACGCGGATTCGGTTTCGATACCGGTGGCTGCGGACGGTGGCGCGATCGCGGCGTCCTTCGTGATGGGGGCGGCCGGCGTGGCCGGCAGGGAAGCCGCAGGCGTGAGCGCGGCGTCGGGACGCGGCGCGGCGGCATCCGCAGGCGTACCGGGAGATTGCGCTGCGCAGCCCGTCGCCAGCAATAAGGCCGCGATCAGGGACAGAGACATCGTCCGCATGGAAGATCCTTTTCTTCAGTGAGGGATGGGGGAGCGAAATGTTCCTACGGCGGTTGTCTTATCGTCGCACGGTGGTCCGCTGTTGCGGAACGGCAATCGACGCATCGATATGATCATCCGCCCGCCGCCCAGGTATCGCGCAAGGTGACGCTACGATTGAACACTGGCGCGTCGGTGCGATGATCGTAACGATCGGCGACGAAATAGCCCAGTCTTTCAAACTGGACGCTCTGCTCAGCGTCCGACGTGGCGGCGGCTGGTTCGACAAAGCCGCGTACGCTGCGACGAGAATCCGGATTGAGGTAATCGCGGTAGGTCTTGCCGTCGGCGTCGTTGTCGGGGTCGGCCACCGTGAACAAACGATCGTAGAGCCGCACTTCGGCAGCGACCGCGTGCCTCGCGCTGACCCAATGGATGGTGCCCTTGATCTTGCGCTCGGCGCCCGGCATGCCGGGACGCGATTCGGGATCGAGCGTGCCGCGCAATTCCACGATCGCACCGGTCGCGTCCTTCACCACCTCGTCGCAACGCACGATGCCGGCGCCGCGCAGGCGCACTTCGCCGCCGGGGACGAGGCGTTTCCACCCCTTCGGCGGTATTTCGGCAAAATCGTCGCGCTCGATCCACAGTTCGCGCGAGAACGGCACGGTGCGTGCGCCGAACGACTCGTCCTTGGGGTGGTTGGAGAACGTCAGGGTCTCGGCGTGGTCATCGGCCAGGTTGGTCAGCACGAACTTCAGCGGATCGAGTACCGCCATCCGCCGTGGCGCGCGCGCGTCGAGATCCTCGCGCAAGGTGTTCTCCAGCACCGAGTAATCGATCAGCGAATTCTGCTTGGACAAGCCCAGGCGCGAGACGAACAGTTTCAAAGCCTCCGGCGTGTAGCCGCGGCGGCGGATGCCCTGCAGCGTCGGCATGCGCGGATCGTCCCAGCCATCGACCAAGCCTTCCTGCACCAAGGTCATCAGCTTGCGCTTGCTCATCACCGTGTAATTGAGATTCAGGCGCGAGAACTCGATCTGGCGCGGTTTTCCGGCTTCGAGCGGCAGGCCCTTGTCCGCCAGCGATTCGAGTAGTTCCGGATGGTTCGCCAGATCGACTCTCTCCACGCACCAGTCGTACAGCGGGCGATGATCCTCGAATTCCAAGGTGCACAGTGAATGGGTGATGCCCTCGACCGCGTCGCTCAACGAATGCGCGTAGTCGTACATCGGATAGATCGGCCATGCGTCGCCGGTGTTCTGGTGTTCGACATGTTTGATCCGGTACAACGCCGGATCGCGCAGATTGATATTGCCGCTGGCCATGTCGATCTTCGCGCGCAAGGTGCGCGCGCCGTCCGCGAACTCGCCGGCCCGCATGCGCCGGAACAAGTCCAGGTTCTCCTCGACGCGTCGGTTGCGGAAAGGCGATTCGCGGCCGGGCTCGGTCAGGGTGCCGCGATAGGCGCGAACCTCTTCGGCGCTCAGGTCGCAGACGAAGGCGTCGCCCTGGCGGATCAGTTTCTCGGCCGCAAGGTAGAACACGTCGAAGTAATCGGAGGCGTGGCGTAGCGAAGCCCAGTCGTAGCCGAGCCAATGTACGTCGTCCTGGATGGCGCGGACGTACTCGGGATCTTCCTTGGCCGGGTTGGTGTCGTCCAGGCGAAGATTACAACGGCCGCCAAACTCCTGGGCGATGCCGAAATCGGTCCAGATCGCCCGAGTATGGCCGAGGTGGAGATAGCCGTTGGGCTCCGGCGGGAACCGAGTCCGGACCGAGGGGTGTTTCCCGCTGACCAGATCCTCGCGGACGATCTGGCGAATGAAGTCCTGGCGGCGTTCGGGGGCCGCATCGTTGTGCGGGGTCTCCGCGTGGGTATCCGGGCGCATCGGGATCGAGTTCGCGAAAACGAGCAGTTTAGCCGAGCAGGCCGGGCCGGATAGCTGCAATATCGCAGCCTATGGTGATACTGTGCCTCGTGCGAGGGGGGCGCCTGCAGTCGTCCTGAGGCGCGCACGGGAATGGCCAGAACGACGCAACAACCCGGAAGTGCATGCGGAAATGGCGGTGTCGGCCGCCATGAGAGCGGGGGAGCGCGCGCGCATCGCCGCCACGGCGGTTTCCCGGTAGCGGTATCCGATGGCGCTGATCGACAGGAAGGCATCGCGGGGATCAGGGTGATCCGAGACTCTGTGGCGTCCGCTTGACTATGGCGTTCCGGGAGTGGGATCAGCCACGTTTTAGGCTCGCTTTCGGCAGCCTGGCCTTGCTGTTTTTTCTGGTTCTGCACGCGATGTCGCTGCAGGGCTCGGAATTCGCGGTCGACCGGCCGATCCCGGTGCAGTTGCGGCCTCTCCAAGTGGCCGAGGGGCATGAGTCCCAGCTCGGGGCCGGAGGCAACAGCCTAGTGCTGGGGGGAAATCGCCATCGTGAAGCCCGGGCCGAACTGCGCTTCGTGCTTCCACCCCGGCAGAACGATTCTCCCAACTGGGTCGTCTGGGTGCGGCGCGTGCCATTGGAGCGAGTGCAACTACGTCTGGGGGAGTATTGGGCCAGCCCGGTTCGCAGCTTCCTCACTCCGTCCCCGGGCGAGGGCACCTTGCCGGTAGCCTATCTTTTCCGTCTGCCCACGACCTGGGAGGGCGAGATCCGGATCGAAATCGAAGCTAGCGCACTGCGTGCGACCTCGTTGCGGCCGGAAGTGGTTTCGGAAGACCTCGCCGACCGGTATCTGCAACGGGCGACGATCGTGACCGCGATGGCTTACGCGAGTCTGCTGACTCTGGCCGTGGTCATGCTGGCCCTGTTCTTCGCCTCCCGTGACGTGAGTTTCCTGTCCTTTTTCGGCTTCCTGACCGTTTCGGTATTACAGATCGCCGGATACAACGGACACCTATATCTCTTCGACGGTTTTGGCCTGCTCGCCCAATTCGGAGGCGCTGGTCTTCAGGCGATGGCCTTGCTGTTCGAAATCTCCGCTCTGCAAATCGTGTTGCGCTATTCCGAATTGGAGCAATTCAAGCCGAACCATGCCAAAGCGATCAATCTGGCCTGCGTCGTGCTGTTGCTCGTTGCCGGCGTGATCCTGGCCTGGGGGGCTCGCAGCGACGGCGTCACCGCATGGGTGATACCCGTATGTTGGGGGGTCGGCGGCGTGATTGGCCTGTATAGCTTGGCCGAAGCATGGCAGCGTCGTGTCCCGATGGCAGGTGCGGTGCTGGTCACGGCAGGCGTGCTCGTGCTGGCGGCGTTTTTTTCCGAAGCGGCGGGATACGGCGTGATTCCGGGTTCGCTGTGGATCCACTACGGCTACCAGATCGCCACAGTGTTGTGCGCGGCGATGATCGGTGTCGGCTTGATCAGCCGGATCAGCAAGTATCGTCAGCA
The DNA here is from genome assembly GCA_008015095.1 of Lysobacteraceae bacterium. Taxonomy (GTDB): domain Bacteria; phylum Pseudomonadota; class Gammaproteobacteria; order Xanthomonadales; family Xanthomonadaceae; genus Lysobacter_I. The sequence continues at coordinate 9,009 of SSEV01000201.1, forward strand.
GCGCGACAGCGAGCAGCGCGCGCGCGCGGATTCGGAGCGCCGACTGTATCGCGAGGCGATTCGCTCGGAGTTGTTGACTGCGCTGCAGTCAGAGTTGCGCGGCGCATCCGAGGATGAAATCCAGCCGATCGCCTTGCGCCTGATGCTTGAGCATCTGCGCCGGATCGTGCCGACCACCACCACGGTGGCGCTCGCGCGCGGATACCATGGTCGCGACACGCTTTCGGTGCAGCCGGTCGCCTACCTCGATGGTGTCCAAGCTGGCCTCAATCCGCGATTGCAGATGATCCGACAACAATTGGCCGGCAGTATCGAATTGCAGCATCCGGTCACCAAACCGGGTGAAAGCGTGCCGGTGGCGATCGAAGCCGTGGTCGCGCTTCCCCTGCGTCCGCCGGCCTGGGGCATGGTCTTGCTCGAGCGCAGCGGCGCCACCGTGTTCCACCCGGAGGAATTGAACATCGCTCGCGAACTCGCCCGGCTGATGGTCGTGCAGGTGGATGAGGCCGTGGCGGCGCAGCATCTGCGGCATACCGCCGAAGTCGACGCCCTGACCGGAGCGCTGAATCGCCGAAGTCTCGATCTGGCGCTCACGCGCAGCTTCCTGCATGGTCACCGTCATGGTCAGCCGACCTCGGTGTTGTTCGTCGACATCGACCACTTCAAGGCAGTGAACGATCGCCTCGGACATGCCTGCGGCGACCACTGTCTCAGATCCCTGGCGCGGATACTGCGTGAACAATTGGGCGAAGAGGATCTGTTCGGTCGTTACGGAGGGGAGGAGTTTCTGGCGATTCTTCCCGGGCGGCAAACCGAGATGGCGCGAGCGATCGCCGAACAGATGCGCATCGCGGTAGAGTCCGCCGACGTGCAATGGCAGGATCATAAAGTCCCGCTTACCGTCAGCATCGGCGTGGCGACCCAGCTTTCGCACGAATCCCAGCCACAACCTACCGTCGAGCGCGCCGACAAGGCCTTGTACGCCGCCAAGCGGACGGGGCGCAATCGTGTTCAAGTGGCGCGTGCGGTGTTCCAATCCAGACCTGCGACCGCCTGAATCGACCGGTTGACACGGAAGGCTTGGGCGGCGCTTTGCATCGCGCCATCGAACGGCGCTGCTTGAGTTCGCGGCCGTTCGTCAGTGTCCAGATTCGCCGAAACACCACAGGAGGCAGTTCATGCTGGGAATAGGAGCCGACAAGCGGCGCTTACCCGCGCCGGGTCGCGCATTGCCGGGACGCACGACCGAAATGCCCATCCGCAATCGCCATCATGTCCATGGGCGCGCCTTGCGCGACGAATTCAACGGTTTTGCGCGGATGTTGTTCGGCATGGGGTGTTTCTGGGGAGCGGAGCGCAAGTTCTGGTCCCTGCCGGGAGTCCATACCACGGCAGTGGGTTATGCCGGCGGACAGACGCCTAACCCGACATATCGCGAGGTCTGCAGCGGCGAGACCGGACACGCCGAAATGGTCCTGGTGGTCTACGACCCGGCTTCGATCGATGTCGATGCGCTGCTCAAGGTCTTTTGGGAAAGCCACGACCCGACCCAGGGCATGCGCCAAGGCAACGATGTCGGCACGCAATACCGTTCGGCGATCTATTGCGCGAATCAGAGCCAGCATGCCGCCGCGATCGCCAGTCGCGAGGTCTATCTGCGACGTCTGCATGCGGCGGGGCTGGGAAATATCACCACGGACATCCTGTATCCGGCGCCCCCGTTCTATTACGCCGAAGACGAGCACCAACAGTACTTGTCCAAACACCCCGACGGGTACTGCGGATTGGGCGGCACCGGAGTGTCTTGCCCGGTGAGCTGGTCAGAGTGAGCGGGCCCGGGATCCGGAAACGGCGGAAGAACACGCATCACGCTTGTTCTTTCGGCTAAATGTGAAAACCCCAGCGCGCTTGCGGGGACGCGCTCGCCCCGTTTTCGCTAACCGACAGATGCGAGCGGCAACCGGCTGGCGCCCCTGCATGCCCTGCCTTATCGAGTCACCGCGCAGACGTAGACCACCTCGCAAGCGCCAGCGCCGCTATCGTCACGGCGGAGCGAACTGCGCCAACGCCAGCCGTCGGTGGCTTCGACCTGCACCAGCCAACCGTCGATCCGGATTTGATCGTCCTCTTCGACTGCATCGAGCGCATCGGCGATGGCGTTGTTGGAGGGGATCATGTGCATATTGGCGCTGCTGCGCACGATCTCATCCGGAGGAATCGGCGGGTGACCGCTCCACTGATAGCGGTACCAGCGGCCTGACTGGGTGATGTCCAGATCCGAGAGCACCGTATCCTCGCGCATCCGTCCCCAGCCGAGGGCCAGATCCAGCGGCGAAAAATCGGCTTCGCGCCCACTGCCGTACTCCTTGCGCGACAACACGCGTGCGGCGACGCTGAAACCAGCCAAAGGCTTCAATGCGCCGCCCTGGACCTTGAAAGGCGACATCGCGCCAGGTAATTCGCTTTGCGCGGCGCCGTCACCACCGGCGAGCAGCGCAGGCAGTGCGCAACCTTGTACGGTGACGGCTGCGGTTGTCGTCTCACCAGCGCCGGCGACTGACGTGGGGAAAGAAGGTGATGGCGTTTCGGGAGTGAAGAACCACCAGGCGGCGGCCGCGATCAGGACGAACAAAAGAAGCCAGCGGATCATGCGGACGACAGGAAGCTGCTGAGAACGAAACGCAGTCTAGCGCGCCAAGCGATGACAATTGCATCCTGCCCGTGGGCTTCGCCTGTTCGCGCAAAGTCGTGAGATTAGGCGTGTCCGAGCGGCGTCAATCGAAATCTTTGAGCAACGCTTCGCGAATCATCGCGTCGGCTTCGATTCGCAGCGGCATCCTGGGATCGTCGACTCCGAAATGGAGGGCCGCGCCCGTACGTAGCGCCGCTATGGCGTCGACGGAAAACTCAAGTCGCAGGAAATGCACGGCAGCCGTTTTGTCCGCCTCGCTACGGTCCATATCCTCGTCCGCATGGGTGAACGCACGGCCATGACCGGCGACTTCGGCGTAAATCCTGTGTTCGATCCCGCCCAGGCGCGCCAAGGCTTGCCGGCGTTCCTCGACGTCCGGATATTCGATCAGCATGGTGGCTTTCAGGTTGGCGCCTGAGGGGATCAGCGGGTTGTACGCGTCCAACTCTTCCTGGATCGCCTCCGGCTCGAAGATCCGCTCGATCCGCAACATTTCCTGCACCTGATACTGGATCGTCATGCGGTCCTCGAACAACAACGTGATGTGCTCGCCGAGGTGCAGCTTGCGCGCACGCTTGTGGGCGATGACCCGGGAGCGGAAGGCTTCGCGCTCAAGGGCATAGGCTTCGAGGGTATAAAGATCTGCGCGAGTGAGCGGATTCATGTGCCGGGAGGTCGTCGAAGGGGAGGCAGAGCGGTCAGATACCGTAAGCGTTGCGCAACAGCGATACCGGATGCTCGGCGGAAGTGCCATCGTCCAGGCCATGCGCGATGTGCGCGCCCGCCATGACGCAGTCGCTGGTGAAGTGTTGCGGCGCCGCTTGCTTGACGCGGTTTTCAACGGGTTTGGCGATTTTGCGCGCATTGGCGTAAGTCGTTTTCTTCACGCCATAGGTGCCGTCGTGCCCGGAGCAGCGCTCGATCGTGGTCACCTGGGTGCCCGGCACCAGTTCCAGCACCTGTCGGGTTTTCGGGCCGATGTTCTGTACCCGCTGGTGGCACGCGGCCTGCCAAGCCACCGTGCCCAGTGCGTTTTTGAAATCGTTCTTCAGCAGGCCTGCGTTCTGGCGATGCATCAAGTACTCGAACGGATCGTAGATCGCGCGTTTGACCGCTTGGATGTCCTCGTCGCTGGGATACATCAGCGGCAATTCCTGTTTGAACATCAGCACGCATGACGGGATTGGCGCGATGATGTCCCAGCCGTCCTTCACCGCTTCGGACAGCAAGGGCATATTGCGCTGTTTATAGGCGTCGACGCTGTCCAGATCGCCGAGTTCCAGTTTGGGCATACCGCAGCACTGGTTCTGTCGGATCAGTTTCACCGGGATGTCGTTATGGCGAAGCACCGCTACCAAGTCCTCGACCATCTGCGGATGATTGTGATTGCCGTAGCAGGTGACGAAGATCGCGACTTTGCCGCGGGTCGGTCCCGCGACCGCCGCCCCCTCGCCGCTATCGTCTTTCTTGATTTTTTTCAGGGCGGTAGCGCTGTGGTAGGCAGGTACCTGCGCATCGCGATGCACGCCGAGTGTCTTTTCCAGCGCGCCGCGCAGCATAGGCTGGCGATTACCCCAATTGACAGCCTCGACCACCACCGGGATCGAGGCCAATCGCCCCACTGCGGTGGTGCTCGACAACAGCTTGGCCGAGGTCGGCGCCCCGTGTTTGCGGAAGTGTACGGCCTTGGCCCGCAGCATCAGGTGCGGGAAATCGATATTCCACTCGTGCGGCGGGATATACGGACATTTGGTCTGATAGCACAGGTCGCAGAGATAGCACTGTTCGACGACCTTGGCGTAGTCGGCCTTATCGACACCGTCGACCTCCATCGATTCGGACTGGTCGACCAGATCGAAAAGCGTCGGGAAGCTTTGGCAGAGACTGACGCAGCGTCTGCAACCATGACAGAGATCGAACACGCGCTCGAGTTCGTTTTCGAGGGCGGCTTCGTCCCAGAACTCTGGGTTTTTCCAGTCCAAGGGATGGCGGGTGGGCGCTTCGAGGCTGCCCTCGCGCGGACTCGCCGCTGTCGTCGAAGAAGGCGAAGTGGAAGAGGATGGTGGCTGGCTCATACGTCCTCGCTTGCAGCGCTTTGCGCCGCGCAAGCATCAATGCGCACGGCCGACGGCCGGCCGGGCTCCGCAACAGCAGGTTTCTCGCCCCATGATCGCGGCGTGGGACAAGGCGAGGGCAACTACGTCCAATCAGCGTCGTCTGGCACGATTGCCGAATCCGCTGCAATCGCCTGTACGAACGCGCGTCTGTTCGGGCGCGTCCATCAAGAAGGGCCTGTCGAGAAGAGCCTGTCGAGAAGAGCCTGTCGAGGAGCGCGTTGATCATGCGTTCCTCGACGACCCGTCAGTGCGAACGGCAACTTAGCCTAGATCGTTCAGCGCTTTCTGGAAGCGGTTGGCATGAGAACGCTCGGCCTTGGCCAAGGTCTCGAACCAGTCTGCGATTTCATCGAACCCTTCATCGCGTGCGGTCTTGGCCATGCCCGGGTACATATCGGTGTATTCGTGGGTCTCGCCAGCGATTGCGGTCTTGAGATTGCTGGCGGTGTCCCCGAACGGCAAACCTGTGGCGGGATCTCCGCACTGTTCGAGATATTCCAGGTGCCCATGGGCATGACCGGTTTCGCCCTCGGCGGTCGAGCGGAAAACGGCGGCGACATCGTTGTAGCCTTCGACGTCGGCTTTTTGCGCGAAATAGAGATAACGGCGGTTGGCCTGGGATTCGCCAGCGAACGCTGCCTTAAGGTTTTCTTGGGTTTTCGTGCCTTTCAGACTCATGGTGTCCTACCTCGGTGACTGACATTGGGGTCGGGATTCTCCGAATGAATGCGTTGCGGTGAATTCATCCGCAAAAATCCGGGTGTGGTCGAGCATACGCTCGTTTTTGAAAAAGATCCCATCGATTATTTTTATTAAAACAATATATATTA